>NZ_JBAKHP010000004.1:0-110193 GCF_036902745.1 Micromonospora sp. CPCC 205554
CGCATGAGCATCGACAACCTCGCCGACTGGATCGCCACCCGCGGCTACAGCACCAGCTAAGACATACGGCTGCACAGCAAGAACACGCGAAAGGGCCCGACCCCACCACAGGGGTCGGGCCCTTTCGCGCGTATCCAACGGCTGCCTTCCGGTCACCTCGCCGTCACGCCGGTGTCGTCACCCGGACGGCTCACTCCACCACGCTGGGTCGCGCCGGATCGTCCGGGCGACGCGAAGGAGCAGCAGTGGCAGCCGAGGAGGCGACGCACCACCCACCGACCACGCATCGCCCATCCGCGGCGAGCCGCCCCGACGTGAGCGTCGTCGTGCCGGTCTACAACACGCTGCGCTACCTGCGGTCCTGCCTCGACTCGGTGCTGCGGCAGACCATCGGGCCGGACCGGATGGAGATCGTGGCGGTGGACGACGGGTCCACCGACGGCAGCGGCCGCCTGCTGGACCGTTACGCCGCCAAGCACCCCGGCACGGTACGGGTGGTCCACCAGGCCAACTCCGGTGGCCCGGCGGCGCCCTGCAACCGGGGACTCGACCTGGCCACCGGCCGGTACGTCTTCTTCCTCGGCTCGGACGACCGGCTCGGCCCGGAGGCCCTCGAACGTCTGGTCGCCGCCGCCGACCGGTACGGCTCGGACGTGGTGCTCGGCAAGGTGGTCGGCGTCAACGGCCGGCACGTCTTCTCCGACGTGTTCGCCGGCGGCAACGCGGTCGACGTGAGCCTGTTCGACTCGGCGCTGCCCTGGTCGCTGGCGAACACGAAGCTGTTCCGGCGCGACCTCGTGGACCGGCTCGGGCTGCGGTTCCCGGAGGACATGCCGGTGCTCAGCGACCAGCCGTTCACGCTCGCCGCCTGCTACCACGCCCGGCGGATCTCGGTGCTCGCCGACCACGACTACTACCACGCGGTACGCCGGCTGGACGCCCGCAACATCACCTACCACAGCCGGGTCGAGCAGCGCCTGGTCAGCGTGGAGCGGCTGTTCGCGTACGTGGCCGACCTGATCCCCGCCGGAGCGCGCCGGGACGCGGTGCTGCGCCGCCACGTCGGGCTGGAACTGGCGAACCTGGTCGGCGACGACTTCCGGCACCTGGACCGGGCCGCGCAGGAGCGGGTGCATGCGACAGTCGCGCGGCTGGTGCGGCGGCACGTCACCGACGGCCTGCGGAACCGGCTCGGCGTCGAGGCCCGGCTACGCCTGGGCGCGGTGACCGCGGGCGGGGTCGACGACCTGCTGGCGGTCATCGAGCAGGACAGCGGCCGGGGCGTGCCGGCGACGGTGTTCGCCGGTGACCGCTGGCACGCGGGCTATCCGGGCGCCCCGGCGCGGTGGACCGACGTCACCGACGTGCGCGCCGACTGGCTGGCGCGGCTGGACGCCGTCGACGTGAGCTGGGCCGACGGGCACACGCTGACGGTGACCACGCGCAGCCCGTACCCCCGGTTCGCCGCCGAGGCCGGGCCGGTGCGGATGCTGGCCGGTCCGGTCGTGGGCGCCACCCGGATGGACGCCGGCGATCCCACCGGCCGCACCCTGCGTACGGACTTCGCGCTGGACCGGCTCCTGGCCGCCGGCTCCACCAGCGGGCAGCGCCATCCGGTGCGCGCGGAGGTGGACGGCGGCCACGGACGCGGCGGGGCGGCGGTGCGCGCACCGCGGCTCGCCGCCGGGCGGCCCCGGCTGCTGCGCCACGGTGCCCGGCTGTACGGGGTGGCGGCGACTGTCGACCCGCGCAACGGTCAGCTCGTGCTGTCGGTGGTGCCGGTGACGGTGGGTCAGCTCGTCGGGCGGCTGCGCCGGCGCGGGCGGCGCGGCCCAGGCACGGCGCAGACGTCAGGGCGCGGCCCGGCCGGGGCGCGGGTGTCAGGGCGCGGCGCGGAAACCCTGCTCGGCCGCCATGGGCACCTGGAGGTACGTGGTGCCGCGCAGGTCCAGCCAGGCCCGTTGCGGAGCGCGGACCAGCCGCACCATCACCCCGGAGCAGGCAGGGCAGCGCCCCACCAGGCCCGGGGCGTGCGAATAGACGTGTAGCCCGGCCATCGGCCCGGTCGTCCCGCAGGTGTCGCAGCGTCCGGTGGTGGCGCTCAGGTCGACCGCGAGCAACTCGCGCAGCGGCCCGTCGAGCATGTTTCCGTCCAGGTACGACAGGTCGGTCATACGCCCTCCTCGGGGTCCTCAGCCGGTCGGCCCGAACCGTTCGGTCCGCACGCGCCGGGTCGGGTGACCCAGCCCCACCAGCAGGTCGGCCACGGTCTCCACGAACCCGGTGGGGCCGCACACGTAGCACAGCGGCTCCAGGTCGGGCGGCCAGCCGTGGCTGTTCACGTCGGCCAGGCCGATCCGGTGCGGCTCGCCGCGCCAGCCCTCGGGCGCGGACCGGGTGTAGACGTACGCGACGTCGAGGCCCTGGTCGTCGCGGGCGCGGCGGCGCAGCTCGTCGGCGTAGATGACGTCGTCGGGGGTGCGCACCGAGTAGACGAGCCGGAACGGCGTGCGGCTGCCCGCGGCCCGGCGTGCGCGGATCATCGCCATCAGCGGCACCACGCCGGATCCGCCGCCCACGAGCAGGACGGGCGCGGTGTCGTCGGTACGCCAGACGAACCAGCCGCCGACCGGTCCGCGTACCTCCAGCGGGTCGCCCTCGGCGTAGGTGTCGGTCAGGTACGGCGACACCTCGCCGTCGGGCACCCGCTGCACCGTCACCTCGATCCGCTCGCCGTCGGCGGGGCCGGCCAGCGAGTACGACCGGGCGGCCTGGTAGCCGTCCTCGGCGGTCAGGCGCAGGTCGACGTGCTGCCCGGGCAGGTGCCCGGGCCAGCCGGGCACGTCCAGCACCAGCGTCTGCGCGGTGGGCGTCTCGATCCGCCGTTCGACCAGCCGGGCGACCCGCCACATCAGCGGCGCGACGCGGCGGCCCTCGGTCTGCGCTGTCACCTCAGTCGCCCTGGTAGCGCTGCTCGCGCCACGGGTCGCCGTAGTCGTGGTAGCCGGCGGTCTCCCAGAAACCGGGCCGGTCGTCGACGAGCAGCCGGATGCCGTGCACCCATTTCGCCGACTTCCACAGGTACAGGTGCGGTACGAGCAGCCGCGCGGGGCCGCCGTGCTCGGCCGGCAGCGGGGCCCCGTCGTACGTGTGCACCACCCAGGCCCGCCCGCCGCGCAGGTCGTCCAGCGGCAGGTTCGTGGTGTAGCCGCCGTACGAGTGCGCCAGCGCGTACCGGGCGCCGGTGTCGACGCCGTCGAGCAGCGTGTCCAGGGAGACGCCCTGCCAGGTGGTGCCGAGCTTGGACCAGCGGGTGACGCAGTGCAGGTCCACCGTCGGGGTGTCCTGTGGCAGGCCCATCAGCTCGTCCCAGGACCAGCGGTACTCCGCGCCGGTCTCGCTGGTCAGCACGAACTCCCAGGTGTCGAGGGAGACGCGCGGCGTCGGGCCGGCGGAGAGCACCGGGAAGTCCTCGGTGAGGTACTGCCCCGGCGGCAGGTCGGGTGCGGACGTACGGGGCCGGCCCTGGAAGCCGGGCGAGACGATTCCCACCCGTCAGTCGTACCACCGCCGGTCGCGCCGGGGCAGGGGTTCCCACCGAGTCAGGCGGAACCTCCGCCCTGCACCTCGTGCACGACGGTGCGCTTGCCGTCGCCGCTGTCGCGGGTGGCCCGCAGGCTGGTGATGGTGACGATCACGAGGATGCCGATGATCACGCCGAGCGAGGCGAGCGTCGGGATCTCCGGTACGCCCTTCCAGATGCCGTGCGCCCAGTGCAGGCCGAGCTTGACGCCGATGAACGCCAGGATGGCGGCCAAGCCGTAGCTGAGGTGCACGAGCCGGCTCAGCGCGGCGTGCAGCACGAAGTAGAGCGCCCGCAGGCCCAGCAGCGCGAAGGCGTTGGTGGCGAAGACCAGGTACGGGTCCTCGGTGATGCCGTAGACGGCGGGCACCGAGTCGACGGCGAACACGACGTCCGTGGCCAGCACGGCGACCACGACGAGCGCGAACGGGGTGAGCGCCCGCCGTCCGGCCTGCCGGATCGTCATCCGGGTGCCGTGGTAGTCGTTGACCACCGGCATGATCTTGCGGAGCAGCCGGACCGACCGCATCTTGTTGATGTCGACCTCCTGCTCGTGCCCGGAGAGGGCGTCGCGCAGCAGCTTGACCGCGGTGGCGATCAGGATGAGCGCGAACAGCAGGAAGGCGAAGTCGAGCGTCTGCAGCGCGGCGGCGCCGAGCGCGATGAACACGCCGCGCAGCACGAGGGCGCCGGCGATGCCGTAGAGCAGCACCCGCTGGGCCAGCACGGCGGGCACCGCGAACGCGGCCAGCAGCAGCATGAAGACGAACAGGTTGTCGACCGAGAGGGACTTCTCGACCAGGTAGCCGGTGAGGTACTCGATGCCCTGCTGGCTGCCGTAGCGGGACCAGATCCACGCGCCGAAGGCCAGCGGCAGGGCGATGTAGAAGGCCGACCAGCCCAGCGCCTCACGGATCGAGACCTCGTGCGGCTTTCTGGTGACCAGGAAGTCGAGCACCAGCAGGACGAGCACGCCGACGATCGTCACGGCCCACAGCGTGGGCGTGCCGACAGACGACAACCCGGCCGCGGCCAGGGGCGACAATTCGGGCATGGAGCCTCCTCGAACACCGTGTCATGTTCGAGGTCTCCTTCACCCACGTTTTCGTGGGCAACCACCCGGGGCTCGCCTCGGCGGCTTGCCGTACTGACCGGAATGATTCGTGGGAAGTACTCCCCTCGCCTGCACAAGGCTAGGTCACCGCCGGACCGGACGCCAAGTCGGGACACGGTTGATTGCCCTGGTCAACCGCTGTGCGGCGGCGGAGGGCATGGCGCCGGGTCACCCCGGCACCTATGGTGACGCGGGTGACCAACCAGGGACCACTGACCGGCGTACGGGTGATCGAGCTGGCCGGAATCGGCCCCGGTCCGTTCGCGGCGATGATGCTGGCCGACCTCGGCGCCGACGTGGTGCGCGTCGACCGGCCCGGCGGCGGCGGGTTCGGCGCCTTCCCCGGCGACCTGCTGAACCGCAACCGCCGCTCGGTGGCGGTGGACCTCAAGCAGCCTGCCGGCCGTGACCTGGTGCTGGCGCTCGTCGAATCAGCGGACGCGCTGGTGGAGGGCTTCCGGCCCGGGGTCACCGAGCGGCTCGGCCTCGGCCCGGACGACTGCCTCGCCGTCAACCCCAAGCTGGTGTACGGGCGGATGACCGGCTGGGGACAGGACGGCCCGCTCGCCCACAGCGCCGGGCACGACATCGACTACCTGGCGCTGACCGGCGCGCTGCACGGCGTGGGCCGGGCCGGTGAGCGCCCGGTGCCGCCGATGAACCTGCTCGGCGACTTCGGCGGCGGCGGCATGATGCTGGCCCTCGGCGTGGTCGCGGCGCTGTACGCGGTACGCGGCGGCGCGCCCGGCCAGGTGGTCGACGCGGCCATCGTGGACGGCGTGTCGGTGCTGGCCACCCAGATCCACGCGCTGCGCGGCATCGGCCTGTGGCAGGACCCGCGCGGGGTGAACCTGCTCGACGGCGGCGCCCCGTTCTACGACACGTACGAGTGCGCCGACGGGCGGTACGTCGCGGTGGGCGCGCTGGAGCCGCAGTTCTACGCCGAACTGGTCCGCCTCACCGGCTTCCCGCTCGACGGCGAGGACGGCGCGGCGGACGGCAGCGCCACGGACGACACGCTCGACCGGAACGATCCGGCGAACTGGCCGGCGCTGCGGGCCGCCTGGGCGCGACTGTTCCGCACCCGGACCCGGGACGAGTGGACGGAGCTGCTGGCCGGCACCGACGCCTGCGTGGCGCCCGTGCTCGACTGGGCCGAGACGCCGGCGCATCCGCACCTGCGCGCGCGGGAGGTCTTCGTGGCGCCGGACGGCGTCACGCAGCCCGCTCCCGCCCCGCGCTTCTCGGCCACCCCGACATCGGTGCGGCGCCCTCCGCCCGCCCCCGGCGAGCACACCGACGAGGTGCTCGCCGACGCCGGGATCGACACCGGGCGGATCGCCGCGCTGCGCGCCGCCGGTGTGATCGGCTGACCGCCCGCGAACCGGCTCAGCGGCGGTTCGCCGGGGCCAGCGCCGGTTCGACCATGTCCCGGTAGTCGCGCGGGAACTGGACCACGACCTCCTGGAACTCCCCGCCCCGGATCGCCTCGCGCATCGTGACGAACACCGCGCGTACCGCGTCCCGGGCGGTGTTCTCGTCGCAGTCCGCCCGGCGGGCGACCCGGGCGACGAACTCCGCCGCGCCGAACCGTTCCGCCGCCTCGTCGCGCGGATACGGGCTGAGCAGCCCCTGCAGGGGCTTCGGCAGCTGCGCGGCCAGGTCCAGCACCTCGCCGCCGGTCAGCCGCTCCGCGAACGTCTCCAGCGCGGCCCCGGTGAGCGTGGCGGCCCGGTCCTCGCTGGTGCCGGTGAGCCGGGCGACCCGGCTCACGAAGGTCAGGTAGTGCATCCGTGGTACCCCCTTCGGTGCGCCCACCGCGGCTACCCGCGACAGCGCGGCGGAAACGGCGCCGCCCACCGGCGCGACCACGGCGGCGGGATTTGCGCGCCCGCGGGCGTGAGCGGCGGCGCGACGGGTAACCGCCGCCCGGCCACGACCGCGACTACTGCCACGAGGAGCCCGACCCATGGCGAGTTACACGGATGTCCTTGAGTACCTGTCCGCGCTGGACTACCCGGCCGGCAAGGACGACGTCATCCGCGAGGCGGAACGGGAGGGCGCGCCGCCGGACGTGTTGCGGGCGCTGCGCGCGCTGCCCCCGGTGGACTACGCCAACGGCACCGAGGTGGCCCGCTCGGCCGGCATCGACGCGGCTCCCGAGGTGAGCCCTTCGCAGCGCGCGGCGCAGGCGCGGGTCGACCACCCGCGCGTGTCGCAGCACCTGCGCGGCATCTGAGCACGGCGGCGGACCGGCGGGCGACAACGGCCGCCGGTCTCTGCGCGTGCCCGGGCGGCGGGTACGGGCACCACTCGCAAGCCCGGCGGCGAGCGCGCCCGGGATCGTCGCGGGTGCGGTCGTGCGCACTCCCGTGGGCGGCCGGCACGCCCTGGACAGGCGAGCGCCCCGGGTCACGAACCGCGACCTGGGGCGCCACGCAGCACCTGTCCTCCGCGGTTCACGCCCGAACCGGGTCGCGACCGCAGAGCGGTGAGATGTTCGCCCGAACCGGGCGGGCATCGCTGCCACGATCATCATACGACGCGGCATCAGCCGAACGGGTGAGAATCGCGGAAGTGTGTCCGGGCGCACGCGTGCGCTCAGGCGGTCACCTCGGCGTACCGCCGCTCCAGGTCCACTCGCGCCAGCGCTCCGACCAGCCACGACAGTTGCTCCGACTCCCCGCTGCCGGTGAGTCCGGCGAGGTCGCCCGCGGTGCGGCCCAGCCCGAGCCGCCGGGCCGCCGCGAGCGCCCGCCGGTCGGCCACCGGCGCCGCCTCACGCCACAGCGCCTGCGCCTCGCGCAGGAACAGGTCGCACACCTCGTCGTCCACTCCGGGCAGCGCGGTCAGCAGCCGCCGTTCCTCGCCCGGCTCCTGGTGCGCGGCGGTCCGCAGCCGGCGCAGGTCACCCCGGTACGTCTCGACCACAGTGCGGGCCAGGTCGCCGAGGGTGTCGGCGATCCCGGCCAGGTCACCGCGCAGCCCGGCGGCGCGCAGCACGCGTACCCGGTCCTCGTGCCGGGAGCGGGCCATCCGGGCGGCGGTGTCCCAGCCGGCGTCGCGCAGCGCGGTGGCCGCGTCGACGGCCCGGTGGAAGTCGCCCCGGCGGGCCAGCAGGACGGCCAGGAACAGCACCTGGAACAACTGGGCCGGGTTGTTGGTCACCCGGAACCCGAAGCACTCGGCGAACCCCCGGCCGTCTCCGGCGAGCCGGCGGGCGAGCCGCTTCTTGTCCGCGACGTCGCGCGGGGCGGTCTGTGTCGGCATGCCGCCGACTACCCCGGCGACGGCGCGGCATTCGGGTACGACGGTCAGCGGCGTACGTCGCCGCCACGGTCGCGGGCCTTGAGCCGGGTGGTGGGCAGCGCGGGCGCGGGCAGCGGTGGCGCCGCGTCGTCGGCGACGACGCCGAAGCGGCGGCCGGCCATCCAGTCCTCCCGGGCGGCCACCACCTCCTCGTGCGAGCGGCCGACGAAGTTCCACCACATCACCAGCGGTTCCTCGAACGGGGTGCCGCCGAGCAGCAGCAGGCGCGTGCCCGGCTCGGCGCGCAGGGTCAGCGCGCTGCGCCCGAGGCCCAGGTAGAGCAGCGCGCCGGGGGCCAGCGGCGTGCCGTCGCACTCGGCGGCGCCGGACATGGCCAGCAGCCCGTACTCGAAGTCCGGACGCAGCGGCAGCGTGGCCGGTGCCGGCCCGCGGACCTCGATCTGCGCGCCGACCAGCGGGGTGTGCACGACCGCGGGCGAGCGTTCCCCGCCGAGGTCGCCGACGAGCACCGTGACGTCCAGGTCGCCGTCGCGGAAGCGGGGCAGGTCGGCGTGGTGGGCGAAGTCCGGGTCACCGGCCCGGGCCGGGTCGGGCAGCGCCACCCACAGCTGCACGCCGTGCATCAGCGGCGGGTGCACCAGCGGGGAACGCTCGGAGTGGGCGATGCCCCGACCGGAGGTCATCACGTTGAGCTGGCCCGGGCGGATGGGCTGCACGTTGCCGAGGCTGTCGCGGTGCAGGATCTCCCCGTCGAGCAGCCAGGTGACGGTCTGGAGCCCGGTGTGCGGGTGCGGCGGCACCTCCATGCCGGGCCGGTCGGCCACGTCGTCGGGCCCGAAGTGGTCGACGAAGCACCAGGCGCCGACCATCCGGCGCTGCCGCTGCGGCAGGAGCCGGCGCACAGTGGTGTAGCGGCCGAGCGGGACGTCGTGGCCGGGCAGCAGCACGCTGCCCGGGTCGGTCGGGCCGACGCCCGGCGGGAGCGTCTGCGCGGGCAGGGATTCGGTGCGGTCCACCGCCCGACTGTACGCTCACTCCGCGGTGACGCTCACCGCGTTCGCGCCCCCGCACAGGTCGAGGTAGAGCCGGTCGCCGGCCCGGTCCCAGCCCGGCGAGCTGACCAGGTCACCGGCGGCGATCCCGCCGCGACGCTCGTCGTACAGGGTCAGGGAGCCGGCGCCGGAGGCCACCCGCACCCGGGCCGGCGGCCCGCCGGGCACGGTGACGGTGAGTTCGCTGACCCCGCCGGTCATCCGGACGGTGAGCGAGCCGTCGAGCCGCGGCAGCAGCAGCCGGGTACGCGACGCGCCGCCGACCAGGTCGACCCCGGCGAGACGGGCCTCGCCCAGGTCGAGGCGCTGCTCGCTGACGCCGCCGATCAGCCGCAGCCGCCAGGTGACCCGGGAGTTGAGCACCACCTCGACGGCGGCCGGGCCGGGGCGGCCGTTCTCCTCGATCCGCAGCCGGACCCGGTCGCCCACGAGCTGCGGGCGCGGGGTCACGCCCGAGCCGTCCGGCGCGCCGATCCGGTAGAGGTCGTCGCCGAGGTCGGCGGCCCGCAGCGTGAACCGGGTCAGCCCGTCGACCAGCTCGAACTGGGCGCGCTGCCGGTCGCCACGGGGCGCGGCGAGGGTCTCGGCGCCGGCCACCTCGGCGGAGCCCGCCCCGCCCGAGCCGCCGTTGCCGGTGACCGGTGACGCCGACGCACCACCGGAGAAGACCACGCCGAGGCGGGCCGGGTTGGACAGCGTCACCGCCACCGCCACGGCGCCGAGCACCACCACCAGCACCGCGGCGGCGGCCAGCAGCCGGGCGCCGCCGGACCAGCGGGGTCCGGCCAGGTCGGGATCGTCCTCGGATGCGGTCATGGTCGTCCCCTCTCGCCGGTCCCCACCGGGTCATACGTCCGCGTCGGCGTCCCGGTTCATTCCCACTCCGGTACGCGAGCGCACCTTGCCGGCACACGCGGCCAGCACGGCGTGCGCGTCCAGGCCGAGACTCTCGATGGCGACCAGCGCGGTGAACGCCACGTCGGCCAGTTCGGCGGCGACCTCCTCGCGGGTGTGCGTCACGCCCTTGCGCGGGTTCTGGCCGAGCAGGCCGATCCAGGCCGCGGCGACCTCGCCGGCCTCCTCGCCGATCTTGAGGATGCGACAGGTGAGTTCGGTGTCGCCGCGGCCGTTCGCGGCGTCGAGCCAGGCGCGCGCGTCCCGCGCCGTCGTCCAGATGGTGGCGTCCACGCCGACCAGTGAACCTCACCCCGTGCACCGTTCGTATCCTGGGGCGACGCCGGCCGGAGGGCCTGCGTCCCAGGCGAGAGGAGGTGCCCGTGATGCCGGAGACCGTCGAGTCGGTGTTCGCCGGTGTGGTCGCCCGGAACCCGGGAGAGCCCGAGTTCCACCAGGCGGTCCGCGAGGTACTGGAGAGCATCGGTCCGGCCCTGGCCCGGCATCCGGAGTACGCCGAGGTGGTCGAGCGGGTCTGCGAGCCGGAGCGGCAGGTCATCTTCCGCGTGCCGTGGGAGGACGACCAGGGCCGGGTACGGGTGAACCGCGGCTTCCGGGTGGAGTTCAACAGCGCGCTCGGCCCGTTCAAGGGCGGTCTGCGCTTCCACCCGTCGGTCTACCTGGGCATCGTGAAGTTCCTCGGGTTCGAGCAGATCTTCAAGAACGCGCTGACCGGGCTGTCCATCGGCGGCGGCAAGGGCGGCGCGGACTTCGACCCGAAGGGCCGCTCCGACCGCGAGGTGATGCGGTTCTGCCAGAGCTTCATGACCGAGCTGTACCGGCACATCGGCCCGCAGACCGACGTGCCGGCCGGTGACATCGGGGTGGGCGGCCGGGAGATCGGCTACCTGTTCGGGCAGTACAAGCGCATCACCAACCGGTACGACGCGGGCGTGCTCACCGGCAAGGGCCTGGCGTACGGGGGCGCGCAGGTGCGCCGGGAGGCGACCGGCTACGGGGCGGTGTTCTTCGCCGACGAGATGCTCCGCCAGGCGGGTGACAGCCTGGACGGCAAGCGGGTGGTGGTGTCCGGTTCGGGCAACGTGGCCATCTACGCGATCGAGAAGGTGCACCAGCTCGGCGGCACCGTGGTGGCGTGCTCGGACTCGGGCGGCTACGTGGTCGACGAGAAGGGCATCGACCTGGCGTTCCTGCGCGAGCTGAAGGAGCAGCGCCGGGGACGGCTGGCCGAGTACGCGGAGCACGCGCGCAACGCGGTGGCGGTTCCGGACCGCAGCGTCTGGGAGGTGCCCTGCGACCTGGCGCTGCCCTGCGCAACGCAGAACGAGATCGGCGGCGCGGAGGCGGCGGCGCTGGTGGCCGGCGGCTGCGTCGCGGTGGTGGAGGGGGCGAACATGCCCACCACACCGGAGGCGGTGCGGATCCTCGGCCGGGCCGGGGTGCGGTTCGCCCCGGGCAAGGCCGCCAACGCCGGCGGGGTGGCGGTGAGCGGGTTGGAGATGCAGCAGAACGCCAGCCGCGACACGTGGACGTTCGGCGAGTCGGAGCAGCGGCTGCGCGAGATCATGCGGGACGTGCACGACAGGTGCTGGGCGACCGCGGAGGAGTTCGGCCTGCCCGGCGACTACGTGGCCGGAGCGAACATCCAGGGGTTCCGGCGGGTGGCCGAGGCGATGCTGGCACACGGGCTGGTGTGAGCGGTCCGCGGGACGGACGCTGACGGAGCGGTCACTCAGCGATTGACAGCCCTCGACGCCCGGCCTAGGTTCAGGGCGCTACCGGCCGGTAGGCATCCGTCCCGCGTCGTCACCCCCGTCCCGGGGTGGCACCCGTCCCCCGGGGAGCAGCGATGCAGCCCTCACCCGTCCGCCGCCGGCTGCTCGCCGCCGGCGCTGCCCTCGCGCTGGCGCTCGGCCTGACCGGCGCGGCGCCCGCCGCCGCCACCGGCCGTGACGACGGCAGCGGCCCGCTGCCCGGCTACACCATCGTCAACCCGCCGGTGCCGCCGCTCGTCGTCGGCGGGGCCGCCACCACCGTGCGGCAGGGCGTGCACGCGAACGCCGGGTACATCGTCGAGATCCCGGCGCGCTGGAACGGCGACCTGGTCATGTGGGCGCACGGCTACCGCGGTCAGGGCACCGAGCTGTCGCCGGAGCCGCCCGCCTTCGAGCTGCGGCAGCGCCTGGTGGCGCAGGGGTACGCGTGGGCGTCGTCGTCGTACGACCGCAACGGCTACGACGTGCGCTCCGGGGTGCGCAGCACCCGCGCCCTGGCCGACCTGTTCAGCCGTACCGTCCGGCGCCCGCACCGGGTGCTGATCGCCGGTGTGTCGATGGGCGGCCACGTCATCGGCCGGTCGCTGGAGCAGTACCCGGGCTACTACGCCGGGGCGCTGCCGATGTGCGGAGTGCTCGGCGACCAGGAGCTGTTCGACTTCTTCCTGGACTACAACCTGGTCGCGCAGGCGCTCGCCGGGGTGCGCGCGTACCCGACGCCGGCCGACTACCTGACCTCGGCGGTGCCCCGGATCCAGGTCACGCTCGGCCTGGCCGGGCTGACCCCGGGCGGCCCGGACACCACCAACGAGCTGGGCAAGCAGCTGCGCGCGGTCACAGTGGAGCGATCCGGCGGGCCGCGGCCGGGCGCCGACGCCGCGTTCGCGGTGTGGAAGGACTTCCTGTTCGGCATCGCCGTCAGCGAGGCGGACGGCTCCCCGGCCCGGCGTCCCGGTCAGCTCGCCACGAACCTGTTCACCCGGTACACGCCGAACCAGCCGGTGAACCTCGACGCGACGGTGCAGCGGGTCGCGCCGGAGAACCTGCGCCAGCGGCTCTCACCCGGTCTGACCGAGGTGCCCCGGATCGCCGGGCGGCCCACCGCGCCGGTGCTCAGCCTGCACGGGCTCGGCGACCTGTTCGTGCCGTTGCACATGGAGCAGGCGTACGCCCGGGACGTGGCCCGGCACGGCCGGTCCCGGCTGCTGGTGCAGCGGGCGGTGCGTACCGCGCAGCACTGCGAGTTCAGTCCGGCCGAGGCCGGTGCCGCCTGGGACGACCTGGCCCGCTGGGTCCGCACCGGGAAGCGCCCGGCCGGTGACGCGGTCACCGACCGGCGCGCGGTGGCGGCGCCGGACTTCGGCTGCCGGTTCAGCGACCACGCCGCCCGGGCCGCCGGCGCCGGCACCCGCCCGCTCTACCCGCCCTGCTGAGCCTGCCTCAGTCCTCCGCCCGGCCGTACCAGCCGCCGCGGTAGACGGTGCCCTGCGGTGTCGGCTCCGGCTCCGGCTGCGGCGGCACGTCGCCGGCGGTACGGCGGGAGCGGCGGACCCGGCTGACCACGAACCAGCACACACCGGCCACCACGGCCACGATGACGACCTTCTGGAACGTGCCCGCGTACGCCTCGACCACGTGCCACTGCTCGCCCAGGAGGTAGCCGGCGAGCACGAACGTGGTGTTCCAGATCAGGCTGCCCAGCGCGGTGTAGAGCAGGAAGACCGGCACCGGCATCCGTTCCACCCCGGCCGGGATGGAGATGAGACTGCGGAAGATCGGAATCATCCGGCCGAAGAACACCGCCTTGACCCCGTGACGCAGGAACCACGCCTCGGTGCGGTCCACGTCCTCCAGCTTGATCAGCGGCAGCCGTCCGGCCAGGGCGCGCATCCGGTCCCGCCCGAGGGCCGCGCCGATGTAGTAGAGCGCCAGCGCCCCCACGATCGACCCGAGCGTGGTCCAGAAGATGGCGCCGGCCAGGCTCATCCTGCCCTGGCTCGCGGTGAAGCCGGCCAGCGGCAGGATCACCTCGCTGGGAATGGGCGGGAACAGGTTCTCCAGGGCCACCGCGAGACCGGCGCCGGGACCACCGAGCCGTTCCATCAGGCCGGTGACCCAGCCGGCTACTCCGTCGCCGGCCGGTTCCGCGGCCCGCGAGGTGCTCACCCGGGGGACGGCGAGCAGCTGTGCGTTTCCGATCATCGGACCAACGTTACGGGGCGAAGCCGCGGACGACCACGCGTCATGGAAACCATTATCGTGTACGCCATGCGTACGCCGTTGCGGATCGCCGTCGCCCAGCCGCTGACCCGCTCCCACGACGTCGAGGGCAACGCCGCCCGGCACGCCGATGCGGTACGCGCCGCCGGCGTCCGCGTGGTGGTGTTCCCGGAGATGTCGCTGACCGGGTACGAGCTGACCGCCGCGCCGCTGGACCCGGCCGACCCGAGCCTCGCGGCGCTGCGGGCGGCCTGCGCCGACACCGGCACGCTGGCGCTGGCCGGGGCGCCGGTGCCCGGGCCGCACATCGGGGTGCTCGCGGTCGATGCCGACGGCGTGCGGGTCGCGTACCGGAAGATGTGCCTGGGTGGCGCGGAGCCGCGGCACATGCGACCGGGCCGGGAGCCGGCGGTGCTCGATGTGGACGGCTGGCGGCTGGGCCTGGCCGTGTGCAAGGACACCGGGACGCCGGAGCACACGGCGGCGACGGTGGCGCTCGGCGCGGACGCCTACCTGGCCGGGGTGCTGGAGTCGGCCGAGGACGCGGCGGTGCCGGACGAACGTGCCCGCCGCGTCGCCGCCGCGCACCGGGTGTGGGTGGTGACGGCGAGTTTCGCCGGGTCGACCGGCGGCGGGTACGCGCGGGCGGCCGGTGGTTCCGGGATCTGGTCACCGGACGGCGAGCCGGTGGTCCGGGCCGGCGCGGGCACCGGCGAGGTGGTCACCGCCACGCTGCGCTGACGCTCAGCCCTCGCCGGCGCCGCCGCGCAGCCGCTCGTAGCCGTCGATCAGCTTGCGCAGCGCGGCGGCGGTGACCGGGTCGATCTTGTCGTCCTCGGCCGCGTCCTCGATCTTCTCGCGCAGGTCCTCGACCCGCTTGTCCCGGTCCTTCGGCTTGCCCCGGTCCAGCTCGGCGGCCTTCTTGCGCAGGTCGTCGGCCGTCTTGCGGTCGATCAGCCCGATCGACTCGGCCCGGTCGAGCAGCTCACCGAACCGGTCGCCGAGCTGACGCAGCGTCACCGGTTCGGGTGCCGCCGACGTCGGCGCGGCGCTGCTGGGCTTCGGGGCGGGCGGCTCGGCGGCGCCGGTCGACGGACCGGCGGTGGGCGCGGCCGCCGGCGGCGTGCCGGAGCCGTCGCCCCACACCAGCGAGCCGACCACGGCGAGCAGCAGCACCAGGGCACCGGCGACGAGCAGCCCGAGCAGCCGGTTCGACGAAACCGCCGGGCGCGCCGGCGCGACGGGACGCGCCGGCGGGACCGGGCGGGACGCGGCGGCCGGGGACCGATCGACGAGGGTGGGCGGGTGTGCCACCGGCGCCACGGTGGGCAGGATCGCGGTCGGCGGGTCCACCGGGCGGCCCGCGCCGAGCCGCTCGGCGAGCCGGGCCGCTGTGGGCCGCCGCTCCGGGTCCACCGCGAGGCAGGCCAGGACCAGGTCGGCGACCTCCGGTGGCAGGCCGGGCACCCGCAACGGGGGCACCGCCGGCCGGTTGCGCCGCACGTCCAGCACGTCGTCCCAGCTGCGCACCGGCAGCGGGGCCTGACCGGTGAGGCTGCGGTACAGCAGGACGCCGAGCGCGTACACGTCGCCGGCCGGGTTCGCCGGGCCCGGGTCGAGGCGTTCCGGGGCGAAGTAGGCCGGGGTACCCATCAGCAGCGCGCCGGTCTGCCCGGTCACCGGGTGCGGGCCGGCGGGCGCGGCGATGCCGAAGTCGAGCACCTTCGCGCCGGTCTCGGTGAGCATCACGTTCGCCGGCTTGATGTCGCGGTGCACCACGCCGATCCGGTGCGCCGCGGCCAGCGCCCCGGCCACCTGCCCGGCGGTGCGGACCGCGTCCGGCCAGGCCAGCGGCCCGCCGGCCAGCCGGTCGGCGAGCGTCTGCCCCTCCACCAGCTCCATCACCAGGTACGGGACCACGACGCCGCTGTCCAGCGTCGCCTCGCCGTAGTCGTACACCTGGGTCACGTGCGGGTGGGTGAGCCGCGCCGCCGCGCGGGCCTCGCGCTGGATGACCGCCCGCAGTTGCGGGTCGGCGGCGAGCTGCCCGGCGAGGGCCTTGACCGCGACGGGCCGGTGCAGCACCTCGTCGTCGGCGCGCCACACCTCGGACATCCCGCCGAGGCCGATGCGTTCGCGCAGGACGTATCGGTCGTGCAGGCGCAGGGCGGGCGTGAACGGCGACATAATTCACCAGGCTGCCATGCGCGGCACCGGCCGCACCAACCCGCGCCCCCGTTTCGTCCCGTTCCGGCGTTCTTGCGCCCGCCGCTGCCCCGGTCAGGCCGGGTACAGCTCGTCGCGCATGCGGGCCAGCAGCTCCGGGGTCCGTTCCGGCGGCGCGGCCTCGACGCACAGCCGTTCCATCGCCTCGGCGTAGAAGTCGAGGTCGTCGCGCTTGTCCAGGTAGATCGCGCTGGTGAGCTGCTCGATGTAGACGATGTCGGGCAGGTCGGCGTCACCGAAGCGCAGGATGCTGAACGCGCCGCTGGCCGCGGCGTGCCCGCCGGCGGCGAACGGGACGATCTGCAACCGCACGTGCGGGCCGGAGGTCGCCTCGATCAGCGCGTCCATCTGCTCCCGCATCACCGCGGGGCCGCCGATCGGACGGCGCAGCACCGCCTCGTCGAGCACCGCCCACAGCTGCGGCGGGTTCTCGCGCCGCAGCAGCTCCTTGCGCTGCATCCGCAGCTCCACCCGCCGGTCCAGCTCGGCCGCCGACGCGCCGCGGTGGCCGAGCAGGATGACCTCCCGGGCGTACGCGGCGGTCTGCAACAGGCCGGGTACGAACTGCACCTCGTACGTGCGGATCAGCGCGGCGGCCGCCTCCAGGCCCAGGTACGACTGGAACCAGGCGGGGAGCACGTCGCCGTAGCGGTGCCACCAGCCCGGGCTGTTCGCGTCGCGGGCGAGCTTGAGCAGCGCGTCGCGGTCCTCCGGCGCGGTGACGCCGTAGAGCGTGAGCAGATCGGCCACGTCACGCTCCTTGAAGCCGACCCGGCCCAGCTCCATCCGGCTGATCTTCGACTCCGACGAGCGGATCTCCCAGCCGGCGGTCTCCCGGCTGACCCCGGCGCTCTCCCGCAGCCGGCGCAACTGCCCGCCGAGCAGCATGCGCAGCACCGTCGGACCGCTTGTCGGACCACCCTCGACGGGCACCGTCGCCACCTGACCGCCCTCGCATCCCGACCGCCCCGGCCGGGCACCCTCCCGGACCGACGAGTAAGCATGCCATGAACCGACAGTGAGGTGAACTCCTCCGGACGGACGGAGTCAGTCCCGTGTACGGGACGGCGGGATCAGATGGTCGAAGTCGCCGTCCCGGGCGCCGAGCACGAACGCGGCGATCTCGTCCACTGTGTAGATCAGCGCCGGGCCCTCGGGGTGCCGCGAGTTGCGCACCGCGATGCCGCCACCGCCGGGCAACTCGGCCAGTTCGACGCAGTTGCCACTGGGGTTGCTGCGACGGCTCTTCAGCCAGCGCATCGGTGGCAACTCGGTCACGGGCACGCCGTTCGGGGGTTGCTGCATGGGCGTCCTTCGGGATGAGCCAGCCGAGGCCGCGGGGAGGGGCGGTGGGTGGCGACGTCTGTCGACTGAGGAGTGAGATGCACGTGCATCTGCTATTGCATCTGCAATGGACAGAGAGCATGATAGCGGAAATACGGTGTGCCGGTTCGCTCACGTACGGTGACCCGAGCCCGGCCCCGGGGACGCCGCTCCGCGCGGCTTCGGGACTGCGGTGAGGAGGACGCGTTGGCGGATCCGATGACCATCGCCTCCGGCATCTCCGCGGCGGGCGCGCTCGTCTCCGCCTGGCAGTTACGCCGCCGCGCGCTGCGCGCCGAAGCCGAGATCGAGCTGCTCCAGGCCGAGCTGGCCGCCGAGCGGCACGCCGCCAGCCACGACCCGCTCACCGGGCTGCCCAACCGCCGCGCGTTCTTCCGGCTGGCCGCCGCCCTGCTCACCGACCCCGCCGGTCAGCCACTCGTCGCGGTCGTGCTCGACCTGGACAACTTCAAGCAGGTCAACGACCGCTACGGGCACGCCGCGGGGGACCAGGTGCTGGTCTGCGTGGCGCAGCGGCTCGCCGCGTTCGCCGGCCCCAACCTGGTCGCCCGGCTCGGCGGCGACGAGTTCGCCGGCCTGCTGGCCAGCCCCACGCCGGACCGCCGGTGGATCGAGCACGCCACCCGGCGGCTCTGCGAGGCGCTCGCCGCGCCGATCCCGCTGGGCGCGCGCAGCATCCAGGTCACCGCCTCGGTCGGGCTCGCGCCGGTGCACTGCCCCACCCAGCTCGCCGACGCGCTCTGCCGCGCCGACGCGGCCATGTACGAGGCGAAGACGCTCGGCCCCGCCCGCCCGGCCCGCCAGCTCGTCGCGGAGTGCTGAACCGGCTGCGCCCGGCTCGTCGCGGAGTGCTGAGCCCGGCTCGTCGCGCGGCGCTGAGCCCGGTCCGCCGGCTCGTCGCGGTGCCGGCCGGGCTCGGTCCGGCCGGTCAGCGCCAGCCGTAGCCGGCGCGCAACGCCTGCCCGACCCGGTCGAACCGCGGCCGGTCCAGCACCGCGCCCTCGCGGCGGATGCTGTCCTCGCGCATCGTGAGCACCCGGTCCAGGCGCACCCAGCTCGGCCGGTTGTCCCGGTCCCACTCCCCCGGGCCCAGCGCCAGCCAGTGCCGCTGACCGTGCCGGTCGCTCTGGCTGGACAGCATCAGCCCGAACAGCGTGCGGCTGTGCCGGCCCACCACCAGCACCGGGCGGTCCTTTCCCTGACGCGGGTCGTCCTCGTACGGCACCCAGGTCCAGACGATCTCGCCGGGGTCGGCCTGGCCGTCCGGTTCCGGGGCGTACGACAGCTCGCGGCGCTGCAACGCGCTGACCTGGCGGCGGCGCGCGACCTGGGCCGGGATCGGCCCGCCGGTGCGGGCCGGGGCGGGCACGCCCCGGGTGATCCGGCCGAGCTTCGACGCCACGTTCCTCAACAGACCTGCCACGGCGGGCAGCCTAGTCGGCGGTGTCCGGCGGTCGCGCGGCGGCGCTGCCCCGTTCCCTAGGCTTGGAGCGTGGAGTTGCCCGACGATCTGCCGCTGTTCGAACGCAGCGCGGTACGGCTGGTGGTGCTCGACGCCGCCGACCGCCTGCTGCTGTTCCACACCCGCGACCCGGACCATCCGGACCTCGGCGTGTGGTGGGAGCTGCCCGGCGGCGGGCTGGACCCCGGTGAGACGTACCGGGAGGCCGCGGTCCGCGAGCTGCGCGAGGAGACCGGCATCGCCATCGGCCCGGACGAGGTCGGCGCGCCCACCTGGCGGCGGCGGGCCAGCTTCCGGCACCGGCAGCGCCGCCACCTCCAGGACGAGGTGATCGTGACGGTACGGCTGCCCGGCCCCGGGCCGGACGTGGACGAGGCGCTGCGGCTGGACTACGAGGTCGAGGACTACTTCGGCTTCCGCTGGTGGCCGCTGGCCGAGGTGCTCGCCGAGCGGCCGCGCTGCTACCCCGGGCGGCTGCCGGAGCTGCTGCCGGCGTTTCTGGCCGGAACGGAGATCGACGAGCCGTTCGAGCTGTGGTCCTGACCGGTGGCGTGCCGCCGGGCGCGCCACCGGGCAGAGTGGAGCCGTGACTCCTCTGCGCGCACCCCTGGCCCGTTACGCCGAGCGGCTGCACCGCGCCGCCGGCGACGCCCACCACGTCGCCTCCCCACTGGGCGCCTGGCTGCTGCTGGCGCTGACCGGCCCGACCGCCACCGGCGACGCCCGCGCGGCGCTGGCCGAGGCGCTCGGCGCCGACCCGGACGACGCCGCGGCCGAGGCCCGGGCACTGCTCGCCGCGCCGCACCCGATGGTCGCCGCCGCCACCGCGCTGTGGGAACGCACCCCGGCGGTGGAGCTGGCCGCCTGGCGGGCCGCCCTGCCGGAGGACACCGAGCGCGGTGCGCTGCCGGACCAGACGGCGCTCGACGCCTGGGCCCGGGAGCGTACCGGCGGGCTGATCGACCGCTTCCCGGTCGACGTCACCCCGGACACGCTGCTGGTCCTGGCCAACGCGCTCGCGACCCGGGTGTCATGGGCCGACCCGTTCGACACGGCCCCCGGCGCGGAGCTGGGCGCGGGCAGCGCCTGGTCGAGCCGCCTGCGGCGGGTGCTGCGCACGCCGCCGTCCGGGCACCGCTGCTGGGTGGCGGCCACCGGCCGGGCCGGCGACGTGGCGGTGCACGCGGTGCCGGCCGGCGACGGCGGCGCCGGGATGCTCGTGGTGTCGGTGGCCGCCGCGCCCGAGGTGCCGGCCGCCGACGTGCTGGCCGCCGCGCAGGAACTGGCGAGCGCCGCCGCGCTCGCCCCGGACGCCGTACCGGGTCACCGGTCGCTGTTCGACCTGCCACTGGGCGAGACACCACTGTGGGCGCTGCGGGAGGAGCCGACCCGGACGTACGCGGCCGACGGCCGGGAGGAACGCGCCACGGCGGTGCTGCCGTGCTGGTCGGCGCAGAGCCGGCACGACCTCACCGCGCCCGGGTTCGGCTTCGACGCGGCGGCTCGGGCGCTCGGCGAGCTGCTGCGCCTGACCGGGCCGGAGTTCGACGCCGCGCAGTCGGCGGTGGCCCGGTTCGGCCGCTACGGCTTCGAGGCCGCCGCGGTGACCGCGTTCGGCCGGGCGACAGCGTTGCCGCCGGAGGGCGTCGCCCGCGTCGCCGAGCTGCGGTTCGGTCACCCGTACGCGGTGGTCGCGGTGACCACCGACCCGGACGGCGGCCCGTGGCACGCGCTGCCCGTCTACTCCGCCTGGGTGGCCGACCCGGAGGAGCTGCCCGCCGACGAGGCCGGATAGGCCGCGAGAGCGCTTCTGAGCTGGTCCAGTCCCAGCGAGCCGAGTTCCAGGGACCGGTTGTGGAACGCGCGACGGTCGCCGGGGAACGCCGCGCGGCCGTCCCGCCACACCCGCTCCCCCACCTTGTAGGTGAGCGCCTGGCCGGGCCGGCCCAGGTACCGGGCCAGTTCCAGAGGCGCGTACGGCCCCTGATGGCAGCGGTCGCGCAGCAGGCCCAGCGCGGCCTGCGGCGTCCACGGCGCGCCGCTGCCGGAGGGCATCGGCAGTCGCAGGTGCAGACCGATGTCGAGCACCACCCGGGCCGCCCGCAGCAGTTGCATGAACAGGTGTCCCAGCCGGGCGCCCGGCTGCTCGTAGAGCCCGAGCTCGTCCATGAACCGCTCGGCGTACAGGGCCCAGCCCTCCTGGGCTCCGGAGAGCCCGCCGAGCAGGTTCAGCCGCTGCCCGAGACCGCCCCGGCACGCCTCGGAGCCGAGGTGCAGGTGGTGGCCGGGGACGCCCTCGTGGTACGCGGTGCTGTACGCCCACCAGGTGGGGAGGTGCTCCCGGCCCTCGGGCAGCAGCCACGAGACCCGGCCCGGCCGCGACAGGTCGCGGGACGGCGCGATGTAGGCGGTGCCGCCCGACACGGTGATGCGTGACTCGATGCGCCGCAGCGGCGCGGGGATGTCGAAGTGGGTGCCGTGCAGCCGCTCGGTGGTGGCCTCCAGCAGCTCCTGGAGCCAGGCGCCGAACGCGTCCCGGCCGTGCAGGACGCCGGGCGCGTCGGGCCGGTCGAGCCGGTCCCGCACCTCGGGCACGGTGCCGCCCAGCGCCTTCGCCTCGGCGACGAGTTCCGCCTCGATCGTGGTGAACTCGTCCCAGCCCCACTCGTACAACTCGCGCAGGTCCGGTTCCGCGCCGAGGAAGGCCCGCACCCAGAGCGCGTACCGCTCCGGGCCGAACGCCTCGTCGTCGTGCGCCCGCGGCGCGAGGTCCGCGTCGAGCATCGCGGCGAACCTCCGGTACGCCTCCCGCGCGTCCTGGGCCGCCGCCTGCAACGAGTCGCGCTGCGGGCCGTCGCCGTACCGCCTCACCAGGGCGGTGTCGTCGTCCATCCAGGCGCGGCAGCGCTGCGTCACCAGCTCCACCTGGCGCCGGGCCGGCAGGTGACCGCGCCCGGCGGCGAGCAGGAGGCTGCGGGCGTACCCGTCGAGCGCGGCCGGGATCGCGGTCTGGCGCGCGCCGACGCGGGCCCAGCCGTCCTCGGAGGCCGCGCGCCCGGCGTCGCGGCCCGGCACCGCCGACTCGACGCACTGGCGGATGAGCTGGAGCGGACCGGTGGCCGCGGCGTGCAGTTCGCGCAGGTCCTCCCCGGCGTCGTGGAAGGCGGTCCGGGCGCGCAGCCGCTCGGCGAGGTGGGCGTGCAGCGGGGTCGCGGGCAGCGCCTCGATCCGGCGCAGGGCGTGCGCGGCGAGGTCGGCGCGGGCCTGGTGACCGTCCGGGCTGTAGTCGGTGAGCCCGTCGACGTCCAGCTCACCGGCCTCGACCACCGCCGCACACGGGTCGAGGCGCCCCATCTCCCGCAGCAACGCGTCGATGACGTCCTCGCTCATCGCACCGATGCTAGCCCCGGTGATCAAGGAGTTCGTGCCGGCCGGGGGGCCCGGAACGGACACGAACTCCTTGATCAAGCGGGTGGGAGGCGGGGTCAGACCGAGACAAGTTCCTTCTTCTCGGCCTTGGCGGCCAGACGCTTCTCGCGCTCCTGGGCGCCGATCAGGTCGTCCGGCAGGGAGTCCTCCACCTCGATGTCGAACCGGCGCAGCAGCCGGATCGCGAACCCGCCGAGCGTGATCAGGATCAGCGCCACGCCGAAGCAGATGTACGCGAAGCCGATGCCCCGGCCCGGACCGGTGCCGATCACCGCGCCCACCGAACCGGCCAGCGCCCCGCCCGGGGCGAGCATCGGCTCGAACAGGGCGGTGGCGCCCGGCGCGAGCAGCGCGAAGCCGATCGGCAGCGTCGACCAGGAGATGGTCTGGTTGAGGCTGAACACCCGGCCGTGGAAGCGCTGCGGCACCTTCACCTGGACGATCGTCGCGTAGATCGACTGCGCGGTGGTCATCGACATGGCCAGCCAGCAGAAGCCGACACAGATCATCGCCACCGACGCGTCCAGGCCGATCAGCACGCAGCCGATCGCGGTGCCCAGGTTGCCGATCAGCACGCCGATCATGCGGCGCCTGCGCGGACCGCCCCACAGCGACATCAGCACGCCGCCGAGCACCGCGCCGACCGCCTCGGCCAGCGCCACCTGCGCGACCTGCGTCGGGCTGCCGAACGACAGCACCAGCGGCGTGATGAGCACCAGCGCGGGCGCCAGGAAGATGTTGCCCAGCGCGAAGTAGCCGAGCATCAGCCGGAATCCGCGGTGCCGCCAGGAGTAGCGCATGCCGTTGGCGATGGCCACCAGCAGCCGTTCCCGGGGCCGCCAGCCCAGCGCGTCCGGGAACCGGACCACGGCGAGGGTGAGCACCGCGAACACGTAGCTGGCCACGTCGACCAGCAGGATGCCCTTCAGCTCGATGGTGGCGAGCAGACCGGCCGCGAACGCCGGCATGAGCAGCGTGGCCACACCGGTGGAGAGCTGGGTGATGCCCATGGCGTGCCCGAGGTAGCGCTTGGGCACCAGCTGCGGCACCGCCGACTGGAACGCGATCCGCTGGAACGAACCGGCCACCGAACTCAGCGCCACCAGCATGTAGATGTGCCAGAGCACCAGGTTGTCGGTCCACAACAGGGCGGCCAGCACGAGCTGGACGGAACCGGCGAAGCAGCTCGCCGTCATCATGATCCGCCGCCGGCTGACCCGGTCGACCAGGGCGCCGGCCACCGGCAGCATGAGCACGCCGCAGATCAGCGCGAGCGCCCAGAGCAGGCCGAGGTTCGCCACCGAGCCGGTGCGGTTGAACAGCCAGATCGGCAGCGCGAACGCGGTCAGCGCGGAACCGGTGCTGGAGATGAGCTGACCGGTCGTGATGGCCATGAACCGGCCCATGCTCGGCTTGACCGTCGTGGTGGGCTTGCGGTCCTCCCCGACCCGCAGCGTGTCGGCCACCACCCAGCCGGCGTCCTCACCGCGGGCCTCCGGCGTGAGCGCGCCGACGTCACCGGCGACCACCGCCGGATGCACCCGGGTGACGATCTCGGCCAGTTCCTCGGCCCGGTACTTGAGGAAGAAGTGCCCGGCCTGGTCGAGCACCACGAGGCCGAGCGTGTCGCTGAGGAACTGCCACTCGGCGTACCGCTCGCGGTAGTAGTCGGTCACCGGGTCCTCGGAGCCGACCACCGAGATGATCGGCGCGCGCAGCTTCGCCGCCTGCTGGTCCAGCAGCCGGGTGAAGTACTCCTCCGAGGCGCGGGAGTCGGCCCGCATGTTGCTGATGATCCGGTCGGCCTGCTCCGGCTCCAGCTCGTCGGTGTCCACACCCATCGACTTGAGCCAGCTCGCGGAGTGCCTGTTGCTGCTGAGCCGCTCGAGGCGGTCGCGCAGCGCCGCGATCACGCCCTTCGGGCGGGCGAACGGGAACATGGCGCCGATGTAGACGGCCTCCAGGTCCCGGCCGGCTGCCTCGACCTTGCGGGCCACGTCGGCGAGGATGGCGCTGCCCACGCCGCAGTGGCCGTACAGGGCGATCGGTCCCTCGACCCGCTCCAGAATCTCGTCGGCGACCCGGCTGGTCAGCTCGTCGAACGGCAGCGCGTCCTCGCTGAGACCCACGTCGTGGCCGGGGATCGCCAGCGACCACAGCCCGTACCCGGCCGGCAGCGCGTCGGCCAGCGGCTGGTAGACGATGGCGCTGCCGCCGCCGTACGGGACGCAGACGTACGTCAGCACCCGCTTGCCCGCCGGGATCGGCTTGGTCAGCTCGTAGAGCAGCCGGCGCGGCCCCTCCTGCGCGGCGTCGCCGGAGATGAACGCGGCGAGGTCGCGGATGGTGCGCTGCTGGAACAGGTCCATCACGCCGACCGCCCGGCCGCCCAGCTCCGCCTTGCGGATCTTCGCGACCACCTGGGTGGCGAGCATCGAGTGCCCGCCCAGGTCGAAGAAGTCGTCGTCGATGCCGAGCGTGTCCACGCCCAGCACCTCGGACCAGATCGCGGCGAGCGCCCGCTCGGTGTCGTCGCGCGGCTCCACAAGCGCCACCGACGCCTCGCGGGTGACCACCGGCGCGGGCAGCGCCTTGCGGTCCAGCTTGCCGTTCGGGGTCAGCGGCAGCGCGTCGAGCGTGACGAACGCGGCCGGCACCATGTACTCCGGCAGCGTGTCCTTCAGCGCCGCCTTCAGCGCGGCGTGCTCGGCCTCCCCCACCAGGTACGCGGTGAGCCGCTTGTCGCCCGGGCTGTCCTCCCGGACGATCACCGTGGCCTCGGTGACGCCCGCCTGCTCGCGCAGCGCGCTCTCGATCTCGCCCAGCTCGATGCGCAGGCCGCGCAGCTTGACCTGGTGGTCGATGCGGCCCAGGAACTCGATCACCCCGGCACCGTCCGGGCCGACGACCCAGCGGGCCAAATCACCGGTGCGGTAGAGGCGGGCGCCCGGCTCGAAGGAGAACGGGTCGGGGACGAACTTCTCCGCCGTCAGCGCGGGCCGCCGGTGATAGCCGCGGGCCAGCCCGACGCCGCCGATGTGCAGCTCACCGGCCACCCCGACCGGGCACTGCGCGCCGGACGGGTCGAGCACGTGCAGTCGCAGGTTGGCGATCGGCGCGCCGATCGGCACGCTGGTCACCTGCGCCAGCCGGTCCGGCTCGCACGCCCAGGCGGTCACGTCGATGGCCACCTCGGTCGGGCCGTACAGGTTGTGCAGTCCGCACCAGGGCAGCCGGGCGGTGAAGTCGGCCGCCGAGGCCGGCGGCAGCTCCTCGCCGGAGCAGATCACCCGGCGCAGCGCGGTCGCCGCCTCCACGCCGTCCTCGGCGAGGAAGACGGTCAGCATCGACGGGACGAAGTGGGCCGTGGTGATCCGCTCGGACACCAGCAGGTCGCGCAGGTAACCCGCGTCCTTGTGGCCGCCCGGCTTGGCCAGCACCAGACGGGCGCCGGTACGCAGCGGCCAGAAGAACTCCCACACCGACACGTCGAAGCTCGCCGGGGTCTTCTGGAGCACCGCGTCGTCGGCGCCGAGGCCGTACGTCTTCTGCATCCAGTCGAGCCGGTTGACGATGCCCCGGTGCGTGTTCGGCACGCCCTTCGGGCGACCGGTGGAACCGGAGGTGTAGATGACGTACGCCAGGTGCTCCGGCCCGGCGGCGGGCGCCGGGTCGGTGTCGGGCCGGCCGGCCCAGACCGTGGCGTCGTCCAGTTCGAGCACCGTGGCGCCGGTGTCGGGAAGTACGTCGCGCAGGTGCGACTGGACCAGCACCACCGGCGCGTCCGCGTCGCCGACCATGAACGCGAGCCGGTCGGCCGGGTACTCCGGGTCCAGCGGCAGGTACGCGCCGCCGGCCTTGAGCACGCCGAGCAGCCCGGCGACCAGTTCCACCGAGCGTTCCGCGCAGACCCCGACGAGCGTCTCCGGGCCGACGCCCGCCGCGCGCAGCCGGTGCGCTACGCGGTTGGCCTGCGCGTTCAGCTCGGCGTACGTGCGGCTGTGCCCGTCGATGGTGACCGCCACGGCGTCCGGGGTGGCCGCGGCGCGCTCCTCGATCGGACCGTGCAGCGTCTGCTCGCGCGGGAAGTCGGCCGTGGTGTCGTTCCAGGCGGCGAGCAGGTCCCGCTCGGCGGCGGGCAGCAGCGGCAGCCGGGACACCGGAGTGTCCGGCGCGGCGACGACCGCGTCGAGCAAGGTGGTCCAGCGCTGCGCCATCCGCTCCACAGTGGCCCGGTCGAACAGGTCGGTGTTGAAGACCAGCTTGCCCCAGAGCCCGTCGACGGTCTCCACCGCGTGCAGCTCGAAGTCGAACCGGGTGGCCTGCAACTCCATCGGAGTCCAGGAGAACGTGACCTCGTCGGTGCGGGACACGCCGGTGAACCGGCCCATCTCGTAGTTCTGCAGCACGAACATGGCCTGGAACACCGGGGAGCGGCTGACGTCGCGCGGCAGGCCCAGCTCGTGGACCACCTTGGCGAACGGCACCTCGGCGTGCTCGAACCCGTCGAGCACGGTGCGGCGGGTGCGTTCCAGCAGCTCGGCGAACGTCGGGTCGCCGCCCAGGTCGGCGCGCAGCGGCAGCATGTTGATGAACATGCCGACGAGGTTCTCCAGCTCCGGTGCGGACCGGCCGGCCACCGACGCGCCGATCGCGAAGTCGTCCTGACCGGCGTGCCGGGCCAGCAGCACCTGGTACGCGGCGAGCAGCGTCATGAACAGCGTGCCGCCGCTGTCGCGGGTGAGCGCGTTGAGCGCCTCGGTGGCGGCCGGGTCGAGCTGGAACTCGACGAAGTCGCCCCGGTAGGTCTGGGTGGCCGGGCGCGGCCGGTCCAGCGGCAGTTCCAGCGGCGTGATGCCGGCCAGCCGCTGCTTCCAGTAGTCGACGTGCGCCCGCGCCTGCGGCCCGTCCAGCTCCTGGGCCTCCCAGACGGCGAAGTCGCCGTACTGGATCGGCAGCGCGGGCGGCTCGCCGCCCCGGTAGAGCGTGATCAGGTCGCGCAGCAGCACGTCCACCGACCAGCCGTCGCCGACGATGTGGTGCTGGGCGAGGAACAGCACGTGGTCGTCGGCGGCGAGCCGGATCAGCAGGGCCCGCAGCAGCGGACCGTTCGCCAGGTCGAACGGCTCGGCCGCCGCCGCGTCGACGAGCGCCTGCGCGGCGGCCTCGTCCGGCGCGTCCACCACCGTGAGCGGCACGTCGGCGGTGTCCGCGATGACGACTGTGGGACGGCCGTCGGCGTCGGCCGGGAAGCGGGTGCGCTGCGACTCGTGCCGGTCGGCCAGCGCGGTGAGGGCGGCGCGCAGCGCGTCCACGTCCAGTGGTCCGCGTACCCGCAGCGGCACCGCGATGTGGTACGCCGCCTCGCCCGGGGCGAGCTGGTCCATGAACCAGACCCGCTCCTGGGCGTAGGACAGCGGCACCTGGGCGCCGGACGGGCGGGGGGTGATCCGGGCCGCGGGGGCGGTCTGGCGGGCGCGTAGCCGTCGGGCGATCAGCGCCTGCCGGGCCGCCTCGCGGGCCGGATCCTTCAGGTCGGTCATCAGTTGGTTCCCTCTTCCGCCGCGAGCAGCGCGGCGACCTCGGTGTCGGAGAGCCCGTCGAGTTCGGCGGCGATCCGCTGTTCGATCTGGGCGGCCAGGTCCGCCACCACAGGGCTGCTGAACAGCGCCCGCATGGGCAGGTCGACGTCCACCTCGGCGCGGATCCGGGCCATCGCCCGCATACCGCGCAGCGAGTTGCCGCCGAGGGTGAAGAAGTCGTCCAGGGCGCCGACCTTCTCCACCTGGAGGATCTCGGCGTACACCTCGGCGACCAGGCCCTCGGCCTCGGTGCGGGGCGCGACGTAGCTGTCCTGCTCCGGCTCGGCCGCCGCCGGGGCGGGCAGCGCGGCACGGTCCAGCTTGCCGTTGGGCGTCAGCGGCAGCGCGTCCAGCCGGACCAGGGCGGCCGGCACCAGGTGCGCGGGCAGCTCGCGGGCCAGTTCGGCGCGGACCGAGTCCTCGTGGGCCGGGCCCACCAGGTAGCCGACGAGCGTCGGCTCGCCGCCGTCGGTGCGTACCGCCGCGGCGGCGGCGCGCACGTCCGGGTGGGCCAGCAGCGCGGCCTCGACCTCGCCCAGTTCGATGCGCATGCCGCGCACCTTGACCTGGTCGTCGCGGCGGCCCAGGTAGTCCAGCGTGCCGTCGGCACGCCAGCGGGCCAGGTCGCCGGTGGCGTACATCCGGGCACCCGGCGGGCCGTACGGGCAGGGCAGGAACCGCTCGGCGGTCAGGCCGGGCCGGTCGTGGTAGCCGCGGGCGAGCTGCGTGCCGGTGACGTACAGCTCCCCCACCACGCCCGGCGGCACCGGCCGCAGGGCGGCGTCGAGCAGCAGCGACCGGGTGTTCCAGGTGGGCGTGCCGATCGGCACCGGACCGGCCGGGACCGGCTCGCCGGGGGCGATCCGGGCCGCGACGCAGCCCACTGTGGCCTCGGTCGGGCCGTACTCGTTGATCACCGCCACGTCGGGGTGCGCGGCCCGCCACGCGGCGAGCTGCTCCCCGGTCAGCGCCTCGCCGCCGATCACCAGGTCGGCAGTCGGCGACAGCTCGGCGTCGAGCAGCGGCAGGTGGCTCGGCGTGACCTTGAGGAAGGCCGGCCGGCCACCGGCGCGGGCGGCCGGGGAGTCGATCGCGGCGAGCCGGACCGTGCCGCCGGCGGTGAGCGTGCCGAGCAGGCCGGTGACGGTGAGGTCGAACGACACCGGCGAGTGCAGCAGCGCCGCCCCGGCCAGCCCCGGGTACGTGGCGCGGGCCCACGCCAGGTACGCGGTCACCGCCCGGTGCTCGACCACCACGCCCTTCGGGCGGCCGGTGGAGCCGGAGGTGTAGAGCACGTACGCCGGGTGCTCCGGGCGCAGCGGTGCGACCCGGTCGGCGTCGGTGAGGTCGTCGCCGGACTGGTCCGAGCCGACCTCGCCGTCGAGCACCAGCGCGTCGCCGGGCACCAGGGCGGCGGTGTCCGGCGCGGTCACCACCAGCGCGGGCGCGGCGTCGGCCAGCAGGTACGCGATCCGGCCGGCCGGGTACGCCGTGTCCACCGGCACGTACGCGGCGCCCGCCTTGAGCACCGCCAGCATCGCCACGACCAGGTCGCAGGAGCGGGGCAGCGCCAGCGCGACCCGCGTCTCCGGGCCGGCGCCCCGGGCCACGAGCAGCCGGGCCAGCCGGTTCGCGGCGGTGTTCAGCTCGCCGTAGCCGAGCGTCACGCCGTCGCAGACCAGCGCCGCCGCGTCCGGGGTGGCGGCCGCCTGCCGCTGCACCTCGTCGACCACTGTGGTCACCGGCACGTCGCGGGCGGTGTCGTTCCAGGCGCCGAGCACCTGCTCCCGCTCGGTGTCGGTGAGCAGCGGCAGCGCGCCGACCGTGCGCTCCGGCTCGGCGACGGCGGCGTCGAGCAGCCGGACGTAGCGGCGGACCACCGTCTCGGCCGTGGCCCGGTCGAACAGGTCGGTCCGGTAGACCAGGCGGCAGTCGCCGGTGGTGATGTCGAAGGCCAGGTCGTCCTTGGTGGTACCCAGTTCCACCGGGTCGAGGCCGGAGTCCGGGATCCAGTTCAGCGCGGTCTGGAAGATCGGCTGCACCGACGGGTCACGCTGCGGGTCGACCGCCTCGACGATCTTCTGGAACGGCGTCTGCCCGTGCTCCATGGCGTCGATCAGGCCGTTGCGGACGCGGCCGAGCAGCGCCGCGAACGCCGGGTCGCCGGAGACGTCGCAGCGCAGCGCCACCGGGTTGACGAACATGCCGATCAGCGGCGTCAGCTCCGGGTTGTCCCGGCCCGCGGTGGAGACGCCGACCACCACGTCGGCGTCGCCGGAGATCCGCGACAGCAGCGCCGCGAAACCCGCCAGCAGCACCATGTACGGGGTGGCCTGGGCGCCGGTGGCCAGCGCGCCGACGCGGTCCAGCAGCCCGTCGGGCAGCGTGAAACGCACCTCGTCACCGGCGAAGCCGAGCTGGGCCGGGCGGGGCCGGTCCAGCGGCAGGCCGGTGACCGGCGGCGCGCCGGCCAGGTGACCGGTCCAGAACGCGAGCTGCCGGTCCAGTTCCTCGCCGGTGAGCTGCTGGCGCTGCCAGACCGCGAAGTCGGCGTACTGGATGGGCAGTTCGGGCACGGCGGGCTCGGCGCCGGTGCGCGCGGCCTCGCAGAACGCGACCAGCTCGGCGTGGAACAGCACCGCGGAGTGGCTGTCGAAGACGGCGTGGTGCACCACGAACGCCAACGCGAGCCCTTCCTCCATGCGGATCAGCCGGGCCCGCCACAGCGGCGCCGCGTCCAGCGGAATCGGCAGGCGCGCCATCTCGCCGCGGATGCGCTCGAACTCGGCCCGCTGCTCACCCGCCGGCAGGTGGGTGACGTCGGTGACGGGCAGCGGCGCCGGCTCGTGGGCGCGCACGACCTGTACCAGCGCGCCGTCGTCGGTCCGCAGGTGGGTACGCAGCGCCTCGTGCCGGGCGATCACCCGGTTGACCACGTCGCTCGCCGTGCCGGCGTCCACGCCGGCCGGGAACAGCCACGGGAAGGACACGTTGAACACCGGCGACCCGGCGTCGAGCTGGTTGGCCATCCACACCCGCTCCTGGGCGTAGGAGGCCGGGAAGGTCCACTCCTGGCTCGCGCTCATGAGAGGGCCTCGCGCACGGAGCGGGGACGCATGTCGGTCCAGACCTCGTCCACGTGGGCCAGGCACTCCTCGCGGCTGCCGGCGAAGCCGGTGTCGTGCCAGCCGGCGGGCAGGTCCCGGTCGGCCGACCAGATCGAGTACTGCTCCTCGTCGTTGCGGACGACCAGGAATCGGGGTTCGGCCATGTCAGTTCGCTCCTGCGTTCTCGGGGGTGTGCGGCTCGGCCATCGCGACGGCGATCTTGCGGGGACCGGTGAACGGCTCCCGGCCGTGCGCGGCGGTCATGTTGTCCACCACCAGCACGTCGTCGCGCTGGTAGTCGAAGCGGACGGTGGCCACCCGGTAGGCGGCGCGCAGGTGGTCCATGACGTCGGCGGGGATCTCGCCGCCGTCGCCGTAGTAGGTGTTCGACGGCAGCCCGTCGGCGCCGAACATGGCCAGCAGCCCCTCCTGGTAGTCGGTCGGCAGGGTGCTGAGGTGGAAGAACGTGGCGTGGTTGAACCAGCGCGGGGTGTCCGACCCGGGGCGGTGGTGCACCACGTCGCGGACCGCGCGGGTACGCAGGCCGTCCTTGCCGACCCACTCCACGATGATCCCGTTGTCCGCCGCGTACGCCTCGACCTCGGCGCGGCTCTCGGTGTTGAACACCTCCTGCCAGCGGGTGCCGAAGTCGCCGTGGAAGTTGCGCACGAGCATCCACCGGCGGCGGACGAACTCCTCCCGGACCGCCGGGTCGATCAGCTCGTAGACCCGGCGCACGTCGGCCAGCGGCGTGGCGCCCCGGGTCTGCGGCGGCGTGACGCAGTAGAAGAACAGCGTCAGCGGCCAGCGCGCCTGGTACGAGTTCTCGTTGTGCAGGAAGATCTCCTCGTCCGGCGGGTAGTCGGTCGAGGTGTAGACCCGGCCCTTGATGGAGTGCCGGGGCGAGGAGCGCTCGGTGTAGGTCAGCGGCTCACCGGCGAGCGCGCGTACGGCCTGGTCGAAGCCGTCCACGCCGCCCACGTCGAAGCCGCGGAACAGCAGCCCGCCGCTGGCGACGAGGGTGTCCCGCAGCTCGGCGCGCCGGGCCGTGATCAGGTCGGTCAGCGCCCGGCCGTCGCTCTCGACGACCACCGGCAGCGTCGCGGTTGTCTCGCTCATGGTGCGGTGTCTCCTTGTGTGCGTCGGGATGTCAGCCGCGGGGCAGCCGCGGGATGGCCGGGATCGCCGCCGGGGCGGCCGGTGCGTCGGCGGGCGCCGCGGCACGCAGTTCCTCGATCCGGGCGGCCAGTCCGGCCACCGTGGGGGTCTCGAAGAGGCTGCGCATCGGCAGCCGTACGCCGGTCGCCTTGCGCATGGCGGCGATGAGCTGCACGGCGACCAGCGAGTTGCCGCCGAGGGCGAAGAAGTCGTCGTCCACGCCGACGTCGGTGACGCCGAGGCCGTCGCGCCACACCTGGGCGATCGTCTTCTCCAGCTCGGTGCCGGGCGCCGCCGAGCCGCCGCCGGTGGCCGCCGGGCCGGCCGGCGCGTCGGTCTCCTCGGCGAGGCTGTCGGTGGTGACCCGGGCGGCCCGGCGCCGGATGTCGGCCACGGTGCGGGTGGCGATCACCACCTGGGCGCCGAGTCCGGCGGCGAGGCTGCGGCGGAACGCCTCCGCGCCGTCGACCGGGCGGATGTCCTCGGTGACCGGCGCGGGGGCGTCACCGGTCGCCGCCGGGGACTCGGCCAGGTTGCCGGTGACCGCGTCCTGGTCGACCCGGCGCAGCACGAAGTCGCTGATCGCGACCAGCTCCCGGCCGTCCGGGTCGCGCAGCGACAGGTCGGCGGCGACCACCTCGTCGGTGGCGGCGGGCCGGTGCCGCAGGTGACTGTGGAACGTCGCCGGCAGCGGCCCGCGCACCACGATCCGGCCGTACGACAGCGGCAGGTAGGTGCCGGAGCCCTGCCCGCGGCCGAACGCGGTGGCCACGTCCAGCAGCGCCGGGTGCATCCCCCAGGAGGGCAGGTCACCGAGCGCGGCGGCGGGTGCCTGCACCCGGGCCAGCTCCTCGCCGTCGGCGAGGTGGTGCTCGGCCAGCGCCGCCCAGCGTGGCCCGAACGTCAGCATGCTGGTGCGTCCCCGGCCGAACGAGGCGTCGTCGTCGACCCGCCGCCCGGCCACCGCCGGCACGGCGGCCGGCGGGGCCGCATCGGTGGTCCACCCGGCGGTGCCGCGTACGTGGGTGCGCGCCTGTCCGGCGGCGAGGCTGGCGACGGTGAAGTCGGTGCCGTCCTCGGCCGGGGTCAGCTCGACCCGGTACTGTGCCACGGTGCCGTCCGGCACCGAGAACGGCTCCAGGAACACCACGTCCCGCAGCTCCACCGCGGCGTCCGGCCCCGGCGCGGGCAGCGCGGCCACCACCGCGGCGCGCACCGACTCCAGGTGGGCGGTGCCCGGCACCACCGGCACCCCGCCGATCCGGTGCTCGTCGAGCAGCCAGTGCGTGTCCGCCGAGACGAGGCCGTGCAGCACCGTGCCGTCCGGGCCGGCGACCATCGTGGTCAGCACCGGATGGTCGACCGCAGTGGTCACGGTGTCCCGCCCGGCGGCCCGGAACGCGGCCGGCGCGGCGGTCTCCACCGCCATGCCGACCTCGGCCCAGCCGCCCCAGTTCTGCGACACCACAGGCGCGCGGAACCCGGTGCCGGAGCGCGCGAACGCGTCCAGGAAGTTGTTCGCGGCGCAGTAGTCGACCTGGCCGAACCCGCCGATCACCGCCGTGATCGAGGAGCAGAGCACGACGAAGTCCAGCGGCAGGTCACCGAAGACCCGGGCCAGCGCCAGGGTGCCGGCCAGCTTCGGGGCCAGCACGCGCCGCGCCTCGTCGCGCTCCTTCACCTCGGCCATGCCGCCGCCGGGCAGACCGGCGGCGTGCACGATGCCGTCCAGCCCGCCGAACCGGCGCTCCGCCTCGTCGCGGACCCGGCGCAGGTCGTCCGCGTCGGTGACGTCCGCGGCGAGCACCAGCACGTCGGCGCCCGCGGCCTCCATCCGGCGGATCGCCGCGATGGCCCGCCCGGCCCGGTCGGCGCCGCCGTGCACCGCGAGGTGCGCGTCCCAGTCGTCCCGCTCGGGCAGCCCGGAACGGGCCAGCAGCACCAGCTTGGCGCGGGCCCGGCGGGCGAAGTCCTCGGCCAGGGTGACGCCGATGCCGCCGAGACCGCCGGTGATCAGGTAGCGGCCCTCCTCGCGCAGCACGCCCGGCTCGTCCTCGGCGGCCACGGTGACCTGCTCGTAGCCGGCCAGCCAGCGTCGGTCGCCGCGCAGCGCCACCTCCGGGTGCTCCGCGTCGACCGGGCTGCGCAGCTCGGCCACCAGGGCGGTGACACCGCGCGCGGCCGGGTCGGTGTCGAGCAGCCGCACGGTCAGGCCGGGCAGCTCGGCCGGGAGCACCCGGGCCAGGCCGGCCAGCGTGGCGTGCTCCGGGCGGACCAGGTCGTCGCCGCGTACGTCGCCGATGCCGGCGGTGACCAGGTCCAGGCGTACGCCCGCCTCGTCGGCCGTGACACCGGCACCGGCCAGGGCCTGCACCAGGTGCAGCGCGCCGAAGAAGCCGCGCTCCTGCGCCGCCCAGGCGGCCGCCGGGTCGGTGCCGGCCGGCTCGCCGTCAAGCGCGAACGCGTGCACGATCCGCCGGGGCAGGTCGGCGCCGAGCGCGGCGACCAGTTCCTCGGCGTCGGCGCGTACGCCGGGGCGCAGCCGGAAGCCGTTCGCGGTGGCGGTGAACGCCTCGCCGGCGCGTACCTCGACCGGGTCGTCACCGGCGGCGCGCAACGCGGCCACGAGCGCCTCGCCGCGCGGGCCGTCGGCCAGCACCAGGCAGCGTCCCAGCGGCTCGGCCGTGCGGACCGGCGGGGCCTGCCGCCAGGCCGGCACCGCGAACCACTCCGGCAGCGGGCGGGGGCCGGTCTCGGCGGGCGCCGCGGCGACCTCCTGCTCCGGGTCGGGGTCGATCCAGTAGCGGCGCCGCTCGAACGGGTACGTGGGCAGCGGCACCCGCCGCGCGTGCGGATCGGCCGGGAGGCTCACCGGCACCCCGGCGCACCACAGCGCGCCGGCCGTGCCGAGCAGCGCGGCCACGTCACCGGTCTGCTCGCCGGGGCCGGGCAGGCTGCCCAGCGGGGTCAGCGCACGCTGCGCCTCGCCGGCCTTGGCGACCTGCATCCGGGCCAGGTTGGCCAGCTGCCGGCCGGGGCCGCACTCGACGAGCGCCCAGGTGCCCTCGGCGAGCAGCGTGGCCACGCACGCGCCGAAGCGGACCGGGCGGCGCAGGTGCGCGGCCCAGTACGCCGGGTCGGTGGCCTGCGCCTCGGTGATCCAGGTGCCGGTCACGTTCGACACGAACGGCACCGCCGGGGCGCGCAGCGGCACCGTCGCCATCAGCGCGGTGAACTCGTCCAGGATCGGGTCCATCATCGGCGAGTGGAACGCGTGCGAGGTGCGCAGCACCTTCGACTTGTTCTTGCCGCCGAGGCTCGCCGCGAACTCCTCCACCAGCGCGGTCTCACCGGCGACCACGCAGGTGCCGGGGCCGTTGACGGTCGCCACCGACAGGCCCTCGGGCAGCTTCCCGGTCACCTCCGACTCGTCCAGCGTGACCGCCAGCATCGAACCGGCGGGCAGGGAGTGCATGAGCCGGCCCCGGGCGGCCACCACGCGCAGCGCGTCGGCGAGGTCGAGCACCCCGGCCACCGTCGCGGCCACGTACTCGCCGATGGAGTGGCCGATCATCGCGGCCGGGGTGACCCCGGCGGCCCGCCAGGCGGCGGCGAGCGCGTACTCGACGGTGAACAGGGCGGGCTGGGTGTAACGGGTCTGCGTGAGCTTGTCCGCCGCGTCCGGGTCGCGGCCCAGGATCAGGTCGCGGATGTCCAGGCCCAGCTCGGGGCGGAGCAGTTCGGCGCACTCGTCGACGGCGGCGGCGTACGCGCTGTCCTGCGCGTACAGCTCGGCGCCCATCCCGGCGTACTGCGAGCCCTGGCCGCTGAACAGGAACGCCACCCGGGGCGCGGGGCCCTCGGCGGCGCCCCGGTGACCCTTGCGCCGCTCGCGCAGCGCGGCGGCGGCGGACGCCGGGTCGCCGGCCACCACGGCGGCGCGGTGGGCGTACACCTGGCGGCCGACGCGCAGCGTGTGCGCCACGTCGGCCAGCGCCACGTCGCTGCCGCTCTCCAGGTGGCCGGCGAGCCGCCGCACGGCGGTGTCCAGCGCGGTCGGGGTCTTCGCCGACACCTGGAGCAGGTGCGCCGGGCGGGCGGACGGCTCGGGCCGGCCCGCGGCCGGGGCTTCTTCCAGCACCACGTGCGCGTTGGTGCCGCCGATGCCGAAGGAGCTGACGCCGGCCCGGCGCGGACCGCCGTCGGTGTCCCACTTGGTCAGCGTGTTCGCCACGTAGAACGGGGTGTCGGCGAAGTCGATGGCCGGGTTCGGCGTCTCGTAGTTGATGGTCGGCGGGATCAGCCCGTGTTCCATCGCCAGCACCGTCTTGATCACACTGACGATGCCGGACGGCTGGCTGAGGTGGCCGATGTTCGACTTCACCGAGCCGATGCCGCACCAGCCGCGCTCGTCGGTGTCCTTGGTGTAGACGGCGGACAGCGCGGCGACCTCGATCGGGTCGCCGAGCGCGGTGCCGGTGCCGTGCGCCTCGACGTAGCTGATGCTGCGCGGGTCGACGCCGGCCAGCTCGACGGCCTGGGCGACGGCCTCCATCTGCCCGTCGATGCTGGGGGCGGTGAAGCCGACCTTCCCGGCGCCGTCGTTGTTGATGGCGTTGCCGAGCACGACCGCGCGGATGGTGTCGCCGTCGGCGATCGCGTCGGAGAGCCGCTTGAGCAGCGTCACGCCGACGCCGCTGCCCCACACCGTGCCGTTCGCTCCGGCGTCGAACGGCCGGCACCGCCCGTCCGGCGAGGTGAAGCCGTCCATGCCGAGGTAGCCGACGTGCGGCAGCTCGATGTTGACGCCGCCGGCCAGGGCCATGTCGCACTCGCCGTTGCGCAGCGCCTCGCAGGCCAGGTGGAACGCGACCAGGGAGGTGGAGCAGGCGGTGTGCACGGTCATGCTGGGTCCACGCAGGTCCAGCCGGTACGACACGTTCGTGGCCACGTAGTTCGGCGAGTTGCCGGTGGCCAGCGAGACCGCACCGTGCGGGTTCCCGCCGACCCGCTTGTTGCGCAGCACGTTGCGGTGCATGTACGTGTTGCCGCCGGTGCCGGCGTACACGCCCACCGCGCCGTCGTAGCGGCCCGGGTCGTAGCCGGCGTCCTGCAACGCGGTGTAGCAGGTCTCCAGGAACAGCCGGTGCTGCGGGTCGGTGATCTCGGCCTCGCGGGCGGTCATCCCGAACAGGCCGGCGTCGAACTCGTCGTAGCCGTCCACCAGCGGGGCACGGTTGACCCAGCCCGGGTCGTCGACCTCCTGCGGCTGGGCGCCGCGGGCGAGCTGCTCCTCGCGGGTCAGCTCGGTCGTCGACTCCACGCCGTCGACCAGGTTGCGCCAGAACTCGTCGACGTCGGCCGCGCCGGGCAGGCGGGCGGCGAGCCCGACGATGGCGATGGGCTCGACGCCGTCGTCGGCCGGAATGTCGTTCTGCATGGGGGTTCCTTCATTCACAAGGGATCGCGTCACGGGTGAGGTCGGCGAGGTGGCGGGGTACGGCGGGCGCGGCCCCGCCGGGCGGCGGCGCGCATCGCGGCGCGGGCCAGCTCCGGCCGGTCCGCGGCCCCGTCGAGGCTGGCGGCGAGCGCCCGCACGGTCGGGTGGCGGAACAGGTCGAGCATGGTGATCGAGCGGCCGGTGGCCTCGGTGAGCCGGGCGTGCACGGCGGCCAGGGCCATCGAGTGGCCGCCGATGTCGAAGAAGTTGTCGCTCACGCCCACCGCGTCGCGGCCGAGCACGTCCCGCCAGATCCCGGCGATCAGCTCCTCGGTCGCGGTGAGCGCGTCCGAGCCGGCGGGCAGCGGCGCGCGGGCCGGTTCGGCCGTCGCGACGGTCATCGCGCCGAGCGCCGCGACCCGTACCGCCGGGCGGGGCAGCTCGGGCGCGACCTCGGCGGCCGGGACGTCCGGGTCGGCGGCGAGCGCGCCCACCAGGGCGGCCAGGTCGGCCAGGAACGCGGCGATCCGCTCGCCGGTGAACAGGTCCGGGTTGTGCACCACCTCGACGCCGGCCCGCCCGTCGCGCTCCACCACGTAGACGGTCAGGTCGAACGGCGACCCGGGTTTGGGCACCGGCACCGGCTCGACGGCCAGGCCGGTCAGCGTCAGCCGGGGCGCGACGAAGTTGAGCACGTTGAACAGCACCTGCACCAGCGGGGCGCGGGAGGTGTCCCGGCCCACGCCGAGCGCCTCGACGACGCGTTCCAGTGGCGCGCCCGGGTGGGCGGTGACCTCGTGCAGCTCGGCGGCGGCCCGGTCGACCTGCTCGGCGAAGCTCGCGCCGCCGGAGCGCACCCGCACCGGCACGGTGTCGATGAAGAACCCGATCACCTCGTCGAACGCGGCCAGCCGCCGGTCGGCGACGATCGCGCCGAGCACGTGCTCGTCGGCGCCGGTGACCCGGCGCAGCAGCTCGCCGAACGCGGCCAGCAGCACCGCCGCGACAGTGGTGCCGCGCCGGGTGGCCAGGTCGCGGACGGCCCGGTCGGCGGTCTCGTCCAGCCGTACCGCTGCCTCCGCGCCGGCGTACGTCTGCACGGCCGGGCGGGGACGGTCGCGGGGCAGGTCCAGCACCGTGGGCGCGCCCGCCAGGTGCGCGGTCCACCAGGCCAGGTCGGTTTCGCCCCGGCGCCTGTCCCGGTCGGCGCGCCACACCGCGTAGTCGGCGTACGTGGCGGGCAGCGGCGGACGGCCCGGCACGGAGCGGCCGAGCGCGCGGGCGTACGCGAGCGCCAGCTCGTCGTAGAGCAGCGCCTCGGACCAGCCGTCGAAGACCGCGTGGTGCACTGTCACCGCGAACACGTGCTCCTCGGCGGCGAGCCGGTACACGGTCACCTGCCAGGGCGGCCCGGTGGCCAGGTCGAACGCGTGCCCGGCGCCGGCCGCGAGCATGCCGGCCAGTTCACCGTCCGGGTCGGCGGCGCCGGTCAGGTCGACCACCGGCACCGCCACGTCGGTGGGTTCCTCGCGGACCGCGTACGGCACGCCGCCGTTGCACGGGATGCGCCAGCGGAGCACGTCGTGCCGTTCGGCGACGGCCCGCAGCGCGGCGCCGAGCGCGGTGACGTCCAGCGGCCCGCGCAGCCGGTGCGCGACGGCGATGTTGTACGGCGCGCTGGACGGGGCGAGCTGGTCCATGAACCACAGCCGCCGCTGCGGCGGGGACAGCGTCGGCGGGTTGCCGGTGGTGAGCCCGTCGGCGTCGGCGGGGTCGGCGGCGCGGACCCGGTCCACGAGCGCGGCGAACGTGCGGTCGGCGAACAGCACCCGGGTGTCGACCTGCCGGCCCAGCTCCGCGCGCAGCGCGGCGACCAGCCGCATCGCGGCGATGGAGTTGCCGCCGGCGGCGAGGAAGTCGCTGTCCGGGGCGGGCGCGGCGCCGAGCAGCCGGGTCCAGACCCGCCGGACCGCCGCCGTCACCGGGTCGTCGTCTACGGACGCGTCGGCCACGGCTGCCGGGGTGGCTGCGGCCAGCTCGCGCAACGCCGGCCGGTCCAGCTTGCCGGTGGTCGCGCTGACCGGCAGCGCGTCCAGCCGCACCGTCCGGGCCGGCAGCATCGCGGTGGTCAGCCGCGTCGCCGCGTACGCCCGCAGCTCGTCGTCGTCCGGCGCCCCGGCCGGGGTGAGGAACGCGACCAGCTCGGCGCCGGCCGGGCCGGGCACCGCCTCCACCGCGACCCGCTCGACGCCTGGGTGGGCGGCCAGCACCGCCTCGATCTCGCCAAGCTCGATGCGCTGGCCGCGCACCTTGACCTGCCGGTCGGCGCGGCCGAGGTAGACGATCCGGCCGTCCGGGCCCTGCCGGACCAGGTCGCCGGTGCGGTAGAGCCGTTCGCCGGGTACGTCCCCGAACGGGTCGGGCACGAACCGCTCGGCGGTCAGGCCGGGCCGGTTCAGGTAGCCGTCGGCCAGGCCGGGCCCACCGATGAGCAGCTCGCCGGTCTCCCCCGCCGGCACCGGACGCAGGTCGGCGTCGACCACGTACGCCCGGTGGTTGGGCAGCGGACGGCCGATCGGCACCGGGTCGGTGTCGGCGGGGGTGAGGTCGCAGGTGACCGCCAGGACGGTGGTCTCGGTCGGGCCGTAGCCGTTGAGGAACCGCCGTCCCGGCGCCCAGCGGGCGATCAGCTCGGCCGGGACCGCCTCGCCGCCGCAGAGCAGCACCCGCCACGACGGGAACCCGGCCGGGTCCAGCAGCGACAGCACGGTCGGGGTGATGAAGCCCCAGGTCACCTCGTGCTCGGCGACGAACCGGGCCAGCCGTACCGGGTCGGCGCGGTCGTCGGCGCCGAGCAGCTGCACCGCGCCGCCGAGCGTCAGCGGCACGAACAGGTCCATGGTGGCCGCGTCGAAGCCGAGCGAGGCGATGCCGAGGCTGCGGACCGACGCGTCGGCGCCGGTCAGCGCGCTCACGCCGGTGACGAACTCGACCGCGTTGCGGTGGGTGGTCAGCACGCCCTTCGGGCGGCCGGTGGAGCCGGAGGTGAACAGCACGTACGCCGGGTCGCCGGGGCGGGCCGGGCAGGGCGCGAGCGGGGCCGGGCCGGGCAGGCCGAGCGCCGTCACGCCGGGATCGTCGCCGAACTCGGCCGCCGCCGCGTCACCGACCACCACCCGGACGCCCGCGTCGCGGGCGATCCCGCGCAGCCGGGCCCGGGGGCCGCCCGGCTCCAGCGGCACGTACGCGGCACCCGCGAGCAGCACGCCGACCACCGTCACCACCAGGTCGGGGGTACGCGCGCCGCACACGCCGACCCGGTCGCCCCGGCCGACGCCCTGCTCACGCAGCGCGGCGGCCACCCCGGCGGCCCGGTCGACGAGCTGGCGGTAGGTGAGCCGGGTGTCCCACTGGCGCACCGCCACCGCGTCCGGGGTGCGGGCCGCCTGCGCGGTGATCAGGTCGGCCAGGGTGGCGTCCGGCCAGGGCAGGTCCGGGCCGTGGACGGCGCTGACGGTCAGGGTGTCGGTCACCGGAGTGCTCCAAGGTGCTCGGCCGGGTCGGTGATCTGGAGGCGCAGTTCGCTGACGTAACCGCGGCCCCGGGCGTCGGGCACCCAGGCCTCGGTGGGCGCGGGCAGCAGTTCGGAGACCACCACCGGCACGTCCGGGCCGGTCCGCAGCGCGGCGTCGACCATCGCGCACAGCGACTGCGCGTACAGCGGGCCGGTCAGGTCCACGTAGCAGGGTTTGATCTCGGTGCCGACCTTGACGAAGACCCGTTCGGGCAGGCCCGTCTCGGCGCGCCAGCGGCGTACCGCCAGGTAGCGGGCGGTCTCGTCGGGGTGGCCGCCCAGCCCGCACGCCCCGGCCGTGGTGCGCCAGGTGCGCCGGGCCACGACCAGCCGGTCGATGGTGATGCGGGGCGTGTACGCGGCGGCGCCGAGCAGCTTGAACGCATCCAGCAGCAGCGAGCCGAGCAGCGTGGCGAACACCTCCATCAGCGGCCAGCGGGCGCCGTCGGGGAAGACCGCGGTGAGCGTGTCGCCGGTGCGCTCCACCAGCACCGTGGTGGCCGGGACCAGGCGGTCCACGTCGGCGCCGTGCGCGGTGTCGATGCCGAGCTGGCGGTCCGCCGGGCCGGTCAGCGCGTACGTGGTGCGGGTGGTGCGGCGCGGGAAGCTGTCCGGCCAGAGCACCCGCAGCCGGGCCGGGCCCAGGTCGGCGTCGAGATCGGCGCGCAGCGCGGCCGGGTCCGGGTGGAACGGGCTGAGCACCGCGCTGTCGAACGCGACCGAGGCCGGGTGCAGCTCGCCGAGCACCAGCAGGAAGTCGCCGCGCTCGACGGCCTGCGGCGAGGCGGCGCTGAGCTGCACGTCCGGGTTGTGCAGCCGGGCCGACGGCCAGCCGGGCCGCGTCGCCGGGAAGAGTTCCCGGGCCCGCTCGGTCAGGTCCGCGGCGCGCAGCCGCAGTTCCGCCTGCCCCTCGGGCAGGTCGGCCAGGCCGAACAGCTCGGCCCAGCGTGCGGTGAGCGTGGCGCCGGCCCGGCCGATCGGGCCGTCGGGGGCGACGAGCGTGCCCTGGGCCAGCAGCCACAGGTCGGCCAGCCGCACCGGTTCGCCGTCGGCGGCCAGTTCCTCGTGCAGCTCGGTGAAGAGGTCGCCGCAGCGGGCGGCCACCTCGCCGGTGAACCAGCGGGCGGTACGCAGCACCACGGCGAGGGGCTCGGCGAGCGCGTCGAGCACCGCCGACCCGATGCGGAACTCCAGGTCGCGGGCGGTCTCCTCGTAGCAGACGGTGCGGGCGGCGTACATCTGCCCGCTGTGCCGGGTGGCGGGGCGCCCGGTGACGGCGGTGAACTGGGCGTTGAGCGCGGCGAGCGCGACGCCGAGCCGGTCCGGGTCGCCGGCCGCGGCGGCCACCTCGTCGCGGGCGGCGCACAGCCGGCCGAACTCGGCCGCCGTCGCGGCGCGGACCGGTTCGTCGCCGATCGCGGCGATCCGCGCGGTGAGCACGTGCTCGGCGTCCGGCGCGATCGGCAGGTTGGCGCCCCAGTTGAGCCGGCCGCGCTCGACCCAGCGGTCCAGCAGCAGGTAGACGTCGTCGGGACTGTGCACCTCGCCGGCGTCGCACAGCCGGTGCGCCAGCTCCAGTGCCGGGGTCCGCCCGTCGCAGGCGCCGAGCAGCAGCGCCTCGACCGGGGTGAGCGCGGTCGGCGGGTGCAGCGGCGCGCGCAGTTCCCGTCCGGCGACGGTCAGGTGCGGTTGCAGGGCCGGCGCCCACCAGCGGCGCACCGCGAGGTCGTCGGCGAGCCGGTCGGCGTACGCGATGAGCGCCCAGGCCTCGAAGTACACCCGGCGCCGGTGCACGAGCGCGTCACCGGGCACGGTGTGCACGCCGGGCCGGGTGGTGTCGAACGTGCCCCAGCAGACCGGGCCGAAGAAGCCGATCGTCTCGGCCTTGCCGCAGTAGCGCTGCCAGTAGCGCAGCAGGCTGAGCTCGCGCTTGCGGCGACGCACGTTGCGGACCTGCGGGTCGGTGCGCAGCAGCCCGTCCAGCGCGATGAGCATGTCCGGGTTCTGCCAGGTCACCGCCTCGCGCAGCAGCGGATCGGCGGCCAGCTCGCCGGCCACCGCCGAGGAGTCGGCGAACGCCTCGCCCAGCGCCTTGTCGAACAGCTCGGGGCCGGTGTCGCCGGTGAGCAGCGCGTCCGCGGCGGCGGCGCAGTCCGGCGCGGCGAACCGGTCCAGCCCGGCGGCCGGGAAACCGGCGGTACGCAGGACCACGTCCCGCCACACCGACCAGCCGGTCTCGCCCAGGGGCAGCAGGTGGCTCACCGGTGGTCCTCCCGCCGGGCGTCGGTGATGTGCAGGCGCAGCTCGCTGAAGTAGCGGCGGCCCTGCCCGTCGGGCACCCACGCCTGATCCGGTGCGGGCAGCATCTCGCTGACCGTGAACGACACGTCGTCGCCGCCGTCGACCCGGGCGGCGCGCACCATCGCGCAGAGCGTGGTGGCGAACGCCGGCGCGGACAGGTCCACGAAGCAGGGCTTGGTCTCGGTGCCGAGCTTGACGTACACCTGCTCGGGCAGGCCGAGGCGGCGGCGCCAGTCCCGGACGGCGAGGAACCGGTCCCGCTCGCCGTCCGGCACGGCGAGGCCGCTCTCGCCCACTGTGGTCCGCCACGTCTGCCGGGCCAGCACCAGCCGGTCCACGGTGATCCGGGGCGTGTACGGCGCGGCGGCGACCAGCTTGAACCCGTCCACGGCGTGTGCGCTGAGCGGCTCGGCGAAGATCTCGACGAGCGGCCAGCGCTGACCGTCCGAGGCGGTGGCGACCAGCTCGCCGTCCACCTCGTCGACGACCAGGTCGACGGTGGGCAGCACGCGGGCCGGGTCGGCGCCCGGCGCGTCGAGGAACGCCAGGTGCCGGTCGGCCGGGCCGGTCAGCGACTCGGCGGTGCGGCTGGTCCGCCGCGGCCAGTCGGCCGGGAACAGCAGCCGGACCCGCCGCTGCCCCATGTCCGTCGCGAGCGCGTCACGCAGCCGTTCCACGTCCGGGTGCGACGGGGTGAACACCGCGCAGTCGAACGACGACCAGGCGGCGTGCAGCTCGCCGAGCACCACCGTGTAGTCGCCGCGCCGCAGCGCGTCCGCGTCGGTGGCGCAGATCTGCAGGTCGGGGCTGTGCATGGCGGCGTTGGACCACTCCGGACCGTCGCCGGGGAACACCGCGTCGATCCGGCCGGCGAGGTCGGCCGCGCGCAGCCGCACGTCGGTGGTGCCGGCGGGCAGCGTGTCCAGGCCGAACAGTCCGGCCCAGCGGGCGGCGAAGTCCGCCGCGACCGCGTCGACGGGCCGGTCCCCGTCGCCCCAGAACATCCCCTGGGCGAGGAACCACAGGTCGGCCAGCGGCACCGGGGCGCCGGACTCGGCGCGCAGTTCCTCGTACAGGCCGCGCAGCACGTCCAGGTAGGCGCGGGCGAGCGCGTTGGCCAGCCAGCGGGCGGCACGCAGCAGCACATCCAGCGGGGCGGCCAGCTCGGCCAGCAGCGGGGCGCCGAACACCACGTCCAGGTCCCGGGCGCTGTCCTCGTAGCAGACCGTGCGGCCGGCGTACATCTGACCGGCCCGGCGCACCGCGGGCACGCCGGTCAGCTCGGTGAACGCGGCGTCGAGGGCGTCCAGGGCGGTCCGCAGCCGGTCCGCGTCGCCGGCCGCGGCGGCGACGTCGTCGCGGGCGGCGCGCAGCCGGTCGAACCCGGCGCGGGCGGCCGCGCGGGCCGGCTCGTCGCCGATCGCGTCGATCCGGTCGGCCAGCACCCGCTCGGCGTCCGGGCTCACCGGCAGGGCCGCGTCCCAGGTGATCAGTTCCCGTTCGACCAGCCGGTCGAGCAGCGCGTAGCCGTCCTCCGAGCGGCGCAGCCCGATCGCCGGGTCGGCGACCAGGTCGGCGGCGGCACGCCGGCCGTCGGCCGCGCGCAGCAGCGCGGCCTCGACCGGGGTCAGCGTCAGCGGCGGGCGGCCGGGCCGCAGCACGTCGCGGTCCCGGACCGCCAGGTGGGCCCGCAGCATGGGCGGCCACCACCGGCGCACCGCCAGGTCCGAGCCGATCCGTTCGGCGTACGCGGACAGCGCCCACGACTCGAACCACACCCAGCGCCGCCGGGTCAGGCGCTCGCCGGGGTTGACTCGGGCAACCTCCGGCTGCGCGGGATCGACAGTGACCCAGCAGCTGGGGCCGAAGAAGCCCACCGTCTCGTTCTTGCCGCAGTAGCGCTGCCAGTACTTGAGCAGCGCCCGTTCCCGGTCACGGCGGCGCACGTTGCGGGCCGCGTCGGCGCCGCCGCGGACCAGACCGTCGAACGCGACCAGCGCCCCCCGGTTCTGCCAGGTGACCGCCTCGCGCAGCAGCGGGTCGGCGGCCAGCTCGCTGAACCGCTGCGCGCCGGCGCGCAGCGCCTCCTCGAACTCCTTGGTGAACCGGTCCGCACCGGCACCGGTGGCCAGCAGCTCGTCGGCCGCCGCGGCGGCCCGGGGCGCGGTGAACAGCTCCAGCCCGTCGGCCGGGAACCCGGTGGTCCGCAGCATCGCGTCGCGCCACACCGACCAACCGGTGTCGCCGAGCGGAACCCGGTGCGCGGCGCCGGCGGTCCCGCGACCGGCGGCGCGCACCGGGTCCGGACCCGCGTCCGGCGTGCCGGGGCGGGTGTCGGTGGGCGCGGCGGTCAGGTCGGCCCGGATCAGCGCGGCCAGCTCGGTCAGCCGGTCGTGCAGGAAGAAGTGGCCGCCGTCCAGCTCGTGCAGGGTGAACCCGGCCGCGGTGTGCTCGGCCCAGGCGGCGCTCTGCTCGCGGCTGACCGCCCGGTCGGTACGGCCGGCGAACACGACGATCGGCACCGGCAGCGGCTCGCCCGGCACGTGGCGGTAGTCGTCGACCCGGCCGAAGTCGGCGCGCAGCAGCGGCAGCAGCAGTTCCACCAGCTCGGGGTGGTCGAGCAGTTCGGCGGGGAGGCCGCCGCCCTCGCCGAGGCGGCGCAGCAGCTCGTCGTCGCCGGCCCGGGACAGCCCGTCGAACGGGCCGGGCGTGGCGACGTGCGGGGCGCGGGCGCCGCCGACGTAGAGCCGGACCGGCAGCGGGCGGCCGGTGCGGCGCAGCTCGCGGACCACGTCGAAGCCGAGCCGTCCGCCCATCGAATGGCCGTAGATCGCGTACGGGCGGTCGGCGCGGGAGGCGATGGCGTCGGCCACCTCGGCGACGGTGAAGCGCGGGTCCTCGGTGATCCGGTTCTCCCGGCCGGGCAGTTGCACCGGCACCACGTCGACGCCCGCGCCGAACTCGGCCGCCCAGCGGCGGAACGCGCTGGCGCCCGCTCCGGCGTAGGGCAGACAGAACAACCGCACCGGCGCCTCGGGTCGGCTTCCGGCGGAGACGAACCAGTTCACCGCGGACCTTTCTGCACGGGGTCGATCCAGTGCCGGCGGCGCTGGAACGGGTAGGTGGGCAGTCCGGTGCGCCGGACCGTGCCCTCGGGGTGCAGCGCGTGCCAGTCGACGTCGCGCCCGGCGACCCACTCGGCGGCCGTCTCGCGCAGCGGGCCGCCGTCGCCGGCGATGCGGGTGCCGGTGTCCAGCAGCACGTCCAGCGCGGACAGCGCGCCCGGAAGGTCGGACGCGACCACCGCCGCCCGGTGGGCGAACGCCCGCCGGCCCAGCGCCAGCGTGGCGGCCACCTCGGGCAGTGCCGGGGCGGCCCCGGCGAGGTGGCTGCGCAGGCGGGCCAGCGCGGCCCGCAGCGCCGCCGGGGTACGCGCGGAGACCGGAAGCAGCCACGGTCCCTCGCCGGGCGGATCGGCCGGCTCGGCGGGCGGCGGCTGTTCCACCACCACGTGCGCGTTGGTGCCGCCCAGGCCGAACGCGCTCACCCCGGCGACCCGGCGCGCGTCGTCCGGCCAGTCCCGCGCCTTGGTGGGCACGTAGAACGGTCCGGCGGTCAGGTCGATCTCCGGGTGCGGGCGGGTGAAGTGCAGGTTCGGCGGGATCACCCCGTGCCGCACGGCGAGGACCGTCTTGATCAGCCCGGCGATGCCGGCGGCGGCGTCCAGGTGACCGATGTTGGTCTTCACCGAGCCGAGCGCTGTGGACTCGGCGGGCGCGGCGCCCGCGTACACCTCGTGCAGCGCGGCGACCTCGATGGCGTCGCCGAGTGGCGTGCCGCTGCCGTGGCCCTCGACGAGGCGGACCTCGCCGGGTGCCACCTCAGCGGTGGCGAGCGCGTTGGCGACGGCGGCGGCCTGTCCGGCCGGGCCGGGCACGGCGAAGCCGGCCCGGTCCGGGCCGTCGTTGGTGACCGCCCAGCCGGGCAGGATCGCGTAGATGCGGTCGCCGTCGGCCTGCGCGTCGGCTAGCCGGCGCAACGCCACCACGCCCGCGCCGGAACCGAAGCCGGAGCCGGCGGCGGCCTCGTCGAAGGCGCGGCACCGGCCGTCGGGCGAGGCGAGCCCGCCCGCCCGGTGCCGGGGCCACATCACCGTGGACCCGCCGGCCAGCGCGAGGTCGCACTGGTAGTCGGCGAGGCTCTGCGCGGCCACGCACACCGCGACCAGCGAGCTGGAGCAGGCGCTCTGCACGGCCATCGCCGGGCCGGTCAGGCCGAGCCGGTAGGCGACCTGCCCGGGCAGGTGGTCGGTGAACTGGCGGCCGACGAGCCGGGCCTCCCAGTCGTCCGGGTCGACGTCGCCGACCACCGCGGGGTTGTCCATGAGGTGGAACAGGAAGTAGCGGTTGGCCGAGGTGGCGGCGTAGACGCCGACGAGTCCGGGGAAGCGCGCCGGGTCGTGCCCGGCGTCCTCCAGCGCCTCCCAGGCCGTCTCCAGGAAGAGCCGGTGCTGCGGGTCGGTACGGGCTGCCTCGTCGGCGCCGAAGCCGAAGAACTCGGCGTCGAAGTCGGCCACCCCGTCGAGGCGGCCGGTGGCGCGGACGTGCCGGGGGTCGGCGCGTAGGGCGGGGCCGACGCCGAGCGCGGCCAGTTCCTCGTCGGTGTGGTCGTGCACCGAGTCGACGCCGGTGCACAGGTTCCACCAGAACGTGGCCACGTCGGGCGCGCCGGGGAACCGCCCGGCGACGCCGACCACGGCGATCTCGTCGCCGGTGTACTCGCGGGCGGCGCGCACCGGCGCGGCGGGCGCGGGCAGCACCGGGGCGCGGACCGCGTCGGGCGGGGCGTCCAGCAGCGCCGCCTGGGCGGCGACGGTCGGGTGGTCGAACAGGCGCAGCATCGGCAGGCGTACGCCGAACCGCTCGGCGAGTCGCTGCTGCACCTGGCCCAGCAGCAGCGACTGCCCTCCCACGTCGAAGAAGCTGGCGGTGCGGGCGACCGCGTCGCGGCCCAGCACCGCGCACCAGATGTCGTGCACGGCGCGTTCGGTGTCGGTGACCGGGGCCTCCTCGGCGGGCACCTCGGTGACCGGGTCGGGCAGCGCCCGCTCGTCGACCTTGCCGGTGACGGTGAGCGGGAACTCGTCGACCACCACCACCGCGCGGGGCACGGCGTAGCCGGGCAGCGCGGCGGTCAGCGCCGCGCGCAGCGCCGCCGGGTCCGGGCGGGTTCCGGCCGGCCGGGCGTACGCGAGCAGCTCGCCGTCGCGGACGACGGCGCGGACGCCCGCGACGCCGGGCTGGGCGGACAGCACCGCTTCGATCTCGGTCAGTTCGACCCGGTGCCCGCGCACCTTGACCTGCCGGTCGAGTCGGCCGAGGCAGACAAGTTCCCCGCCGGGCAGCAGCCGGCCCAGGTCACCGGTGCGGTACGACGGCACCCCGTCGGCGTCGACGCCGAACCGGTCGCTGTCCTGGTTGAGGTAGCCGGGGGCGAGGTGGCGGCTGCGGACCACGATCTCGCCGGTGTCCGGGGCGAGGTCCAGCCGGTAGCCGGGGAACGCGACACCCACCGGCAGTGGCCCGCGCGCGTCCGGGTCCACCTGGGACAGCGGCTGCACGTGCCGGGCGGCGAACGTCATCTCGGTGGCGCCGTAGCCGTTGACCAGCACGCAGTCGGGGGCGAACCGGTCCCGGCCGCGGGCCGCGTCGGTCCAGGTGGCCTGCTCGCCGCCGAGCAGCACCGCCCGCACCGTGGGCAGCCGGCGCGCGCCGAGCGTGTCGAGCAGGAAGCGGTAGACGGTGGGCGTGCAGTGCAGGACCGTGGCGCGGTGCCGGTCGAGCTGGTCGACGGCGTGCGCCAGTCCCTGGCGGCGCAGGTCGACCGGTACGACGGCGGCGCCGGTGAGCAGCGCCGGGTAGAGGTCGGGGATGGCGGCGTCGAAGCTGAACGACGCGAGCAGGCTGAGCCGGTCGTCCGGGCCGACGCCGAGCGCGGCGATCTGGTTGTCGACGACGTGGGCCAGGTTGCGGTGGGTCTGCCCGACCGCCTTGGGCACGCCGGTGGAGCCGGAGGTGAACAGCACGTACGCCGGCGCGTCCGGGTCGGCCGGGACCGGGCGCAGCGGAGCCGGCGGCACCTCGTCCAGCGCGACGACCGGGCGCTCGCCGGCCAGCGTGGAGGCCAGGTCGCGGTGCTCGGCGGCGCAGGCCACGGCGGTGACGCCTGCGGCGTCGACCATGTGGCGCAGCCGGGCGACCGGGAAGCCCGGGTCCAGCGGCACGTACGCGCATCCGGCGGCGAGGGCGCCGAGCATCGCCGCCACGGTGGGCGCACCGTGTGCGGTGAGCAGCGCGATCCGGTCTCCGGCGCGCAGGCCCGCGGCGGCGAACACGGCAGCGTGCCCGCCGGCCGCCCCGGCCAGCTCGGTGTAGGTGACCTCGTGGGTCTCACCGAGAAGTGCCGGACGTCCGCCGTGTACCGCCGAGATCGCGCCGAAACGATTGATGATCATCGTCTCTGCCATGTCAGGAAGCGGGTTGCGCTCCACAGAGGACAGGCACGAAGCGATCGACGAATGTGATCATTGATCCCCCCCAGGACTTCACATTGGAAGCAGAATATGGCTCGATCCGTGCGCCGGAAGAGCGGCGATGAGGCTTGAGCCGAAGAGGGGACGGCACCTTGGAACCTCGGACGGAGGAAATCGTCCGATCATCCCTCTAGCGCGTAGACGATTTACAGCGTACGTGACGGGCGACAAACTATTTTACGGTGAAAATACTTCCAGGCCGTGGAATCTTCGCCGCAGACGGCCTCGGTGCCGCAGCTCAACCCGGTCTCGGGGAGCCTGCTCAGACATCGTACGGCGGTCGCGGGACGGGGTCCACCATGGCGTCGAAGCCCTTCGGGAGCTGCGCGACGAGGTCGTGGAACTCCCCCACCGTCACCGTGTCGCGCAACGTGGCGAGCACCGCGACCGCGCCCACCTCGGCGACCGCCGGGTCCACCGCCGCGCGTTCGGCCACGCGGTACAGGAAGTCGACAGCGCCACCGGTGGTGGCGGTGCCGCCGGGCTCCAGATAGCCGCCCACGTCGTCCGGCAACTGCGCGGCCAGGTCCGACGCCTCGTCCGCGGTGATCCGGTCGGCGAGGGTCTGCAACACCGCACGGGAGACAGTCGCGGCCTCGTCGGTGGGCAACTCGGCCCGCCGCGCCACCGCCTCGACGAACAGCGGGAACCGCATCCCACCCCTCCCCTCGCCGCCGGCGGGCACCACGCCACGCGGTCGGCCCCGGCGGGTACCCGCCCCCGCTCCGGCCAAACGCCCCACCCACCGGGAGGCGGAAAAGCCGGAGGGCAGCCGCCCGGCCGCGTCGGTAGCATCCGCGCATGGGACCAGTCACCACCCACCCCGGCGCCTGCCCGCTGGACTGCCCGGACACCTGCGTCTGGCAGCTCACCGTCGACGACGGCCGGGCGGTCGCGTTGCGCGGCGACCGCGACCACCCGTTCACCCGGGGCGCGCTCTGCGGCAAGGTGAACCGCTACCTGGACGCGGTGAACGGGCCGGACCGGCTCACCACGCCCTGGGTCCGTACCGGCCCGAAGGGCGCAGGCCCGGTCGCGTACCGGCCGGCGAGCTGGGACGAGGCCCTCGACCGGGTGGCCACCGGGCTGCGCGCGAGCATCGAGCGGGACGGCCCCGAGTCGGTGCTGCCCTACTACTTCGCCGGCACCATGGGCCTGGTCCAGGGCTGGACCATGGGGCCCCGGCTCTTCGCCCACCTGGGCGCGTCCCGGCTGGACACCACCATCTGCACGGCGGCGGCGCGGGCCGCGCTGCGCTCGCTCTACGGCGCCTCGGTCGGCTTCGAACCGGAGTCGATCGTCGAGGCGGGACTGATCGTGCTCTGGGGCGCCAACCCGCTCGTCACGAACCTGCACCTGTGGCCGTTCGTGCAGCAGGCCCGCGAGCGCGGCGCGTACGTGGTGACCATCGACCCGCTGCGCACCGACACGGCGGCCCGCAGCGACGAGCACGTCGCGCCGCTACCAGGCACCGACGCGGCGCTCGCGCTCGGACTGATGCGGCACGTCCGCGACGCCGGGGCGGCCGACGAGGCGTGGCTGGCCGCGCACACCACCGGCTGGCCGGAGCTGGCCGCCCGGCTCGACGACTGGCCGGTGGAGCGGGCCGCCGCCGAGTGCGGCCTGCCCGCCGGGACGGTCCGCCGCCTCGGCGACCGGATCGCCACCACCCGCCCGACAGCGGTACGGGTCGGGCTGGGCCTGCAACGCCACCACGGCGCCGGGCAGGCGATCCGGGCGATCTGCGCGTTGCCGCTGGTCACCGGCGACTTCCGGTACCCCGGCGGCGGGGCGCTGGTGACCACCAGCGGCCACCACCGCATCGACAACGGCCCGGTGATCCGGCCGGTCGGCATGCCCGCCCCGGCGGCCCGGTCGCTGAACATGAGCCGGCTGGCCGCCGTGCTCACCGGGGAGGCCGACCCGCCGGTCACCTCGCTCGTGGTGTTCGACGCCAACCCGGCGGCGACCGCCCCGGACCAGGCCCGGCTGCTGACCGGGCTGCGCCGCACCGACCTGTTCACGGTGGTGCTGGAGCAGCGCTGGACCGACACCTGCGACTACGCCGACGTGGTGCTCCCGGCGACCATGCAGCCCGAGCACCTGGACCTCCAGACGTCCTACGGGCACCACTACACGACGTTGAACCTGCCGGTGACCCGCGCGCCGGGCGAGGCGCTGCCGAACACCGAGATCTTCCGGCGGATCGCCGCCGCGCTCGGGATCGACCACCCGGCGTTCCGGGACAGCGACGAGGACCTGGCCCGGCAGTTGCTGGCCGGCGCGCCGATCACGTACGAGGAGCTGCGCGAGCGCACGTACGCCCGGCTCACCGGCGTGCCGGTGGGTTCCGCGCCGTACGCCGAGGGCGGTTTCCCCACCCCGGACGGGCGGGCCCGGCTGCACGACCCGGCGCTGGCCCCGCTCGGGGTGGACCCGCTGCCCGGGTACACGCCACCGGCCGAGGCGGCCGACCCGGACCTGGCCCGTCGGTTCCCGCTGACGCTGCTCACCCCGGCCAACCGCTACCTGATGAACTCCACGTTCGCCTCGCTGCCGTGGCACCTCCGCCGCGCCGGACCGCCCCGGGTGCACCTGCACCCGGCCGACGCGGCGGCGCGCGGGCTCACCGACGGCGACGCGGTGCGCGTGCACAACGACCGGGGCGCGTTCCTCGCCGCGGTGGCGGTGGACGAGGCGGCCCGGCCGGGGCTGGCGTTCACGTACAAGGCGTACTGGGCGCGGCGCAGCCCGGGACGGTCCACGGTCAACGCCGTGACCGGCGTCCGGGACACCGACCTGGGCGAGGCGCCGACGTTCCACGACTGCCGGGTGCAGGTCGAGCCGGTGCCGGCCGGCCTGCTGACCGCCGAGCCTCCCTTCGACGAGACCGCCGAGCCCGTCGCGACTGGGTGATTCGGGACCTCCGGCCCCCTGACCTGGTCTTTGCGCCCCTGCTCCGGTCCGGCGCCGCCGCCTAGCGTCGGAGGCGGACGACAGGGAGGTTCGCCATGCGTACGTGGCAGGTGCAGGACGTGATGACCAGGGACGTGGCGTCGGTACGGGAGGGCACGGCGTACCGGGAGATCGTCGACGTGCTGACCGGACGGCACGTCACGGCGGCGCCGGTGGTGGACGAGACCCGCCGGGTGCTGGGCGTGGTGTCCGAGGCGGACCTGATGTACAAGGTGGAGTTCCTGGGCCGGCCCCGGGAGCGGCGGATCCTGCCGGACCGGCACCGCCGTGAGGCGCGGGCGAAGGCCGGCGCGACGCTCGCCGCCGACCTGATGACCGCGCCCCCGGTCACCGTCACGCCGGACGCGACGATCGTGGAGGCGGCCCGGCTGATGGACGCGCGCGGCGTGAAGCGGCTGCCGGTGGTCGACGACCTCGGCCGGCTGGTCGGCATCGTCACCCGCGGCGACCTGCTCAAGGTGCACCTGCGCCCGGACGCCGGCATCCGGCGCGACGTGGTCGAGGAGGTGCTGTGGCGCAGCCTCGGCGTCCGCGACGGCGTGGTGGACGTGACTGTGGACCGGGGCGTGGTGACGCTCACCGGCCAGGTGGAGCGCCGGTCCACCGCGCATCTCGCGGCACGGCTGACCCGGCAGGTCAGCGGCGTGGTCGAGGTGGTCGACGCGCTGGGCTACGCGATCGACGACGCGCCGATGGCGGCGTTGCGTGTCGGCGGCGGCACCCCGGCCGGGATCGCCTGAGCCCGGACGCACCGGTGGCGCCGGCCCGTGCCGGCGCCACCGGTGTCACTCCTGGGCGAGCGCGTCCAGCACCAGCGCGGCGGTCCAGCTGAACGCCGGTGAGCCGAGGCCGGCGCCGGTGTCCGGATGGAAGTACTCGTGGCAGCCGGCCCGGTCGACCAGGTCGAGCAGCGACTCGCGCAGCCCGGCGGCCAGGTCGGCGCGGCGGTGCGTACGCAGGCCCTGCCAGAGCAACCAGCCGGTGTTGACCCAGCTCGGGCCGCGCCAGTAGCGCAGTGGCTCGAAGTCCGGTGCGGTGCGGTCGTACGTGGGCAGCGGCCGCTCCATCCGGGCGGCCAGCCCGAAGCGCGGCGAGCACGCCTCGGCCAGCAGCCCGGTCACCTGCCCGGCGGGCAGTTCGGGCAGCGCCAGCGGCATCAGCCCGAGCACGGTCCGGGCCGGCACGAGCCGGTCGGCGCGCACGTCGCGGGGACGGAACGTGCCGGTGACCGGATCCCAGAGCCGGGTGACGAGCGCCTCGGTGATCCGGGCGCCACGGTCGCGGTGCGGTCCCGGGTCGGCGCCGATGACGGTGGCGATGCGCGCCAGGGCGTACTCGGAGACGCCGAGCGCGGCGTTCACCAGCGGGCACTCCACCAGGAACGGGTGCCGCCCGAGCAGTCCCTCGTCGCGGTAGCGGCCGGCCCGGTAGCTCTCCACGAGCGCGACGTAGCGCGCGTAGTCCAGGTCGGTGGGGCGCTGCGCCGCGTCGGCGTGCGCGGTGTCGTGCCGGCGGTACGCGCGCATCACCGCCTCGTCGGCCGGCACCCCGGCCAGTGGCGCGTCCCAGGCGGGGCTGTTGTCCAGCCCGGACTCCCACGGGTGCACGATCGACGCCAGCCCGCCCCCGCCGGCGTCGCGCCGCCCGCTCAGGTAGCGCTGCTGCGCGACGAGCCTCGGGTAGAGCCGCCGCAGCGCGGCCACCGACGCCTCACCGGGCGCGCGGCGGTGCACCAGCCAGGCGGCCGGGGCGTGCACCGGCGGCTGGACGATCCCGGACGTGGCCCGGGCCGGCGCCCCGTCGGCGCGCGCCGAGTCCCAGAACTGCGGGCCGGGGAAGTACGGCCCGGCGCGCGAGGCCGGGTTGAACACGATGTGCGGCACCCGCCCGTCGACCCACTGCGCGGCGAACAGCGTGCGCAGCTCCCGCCAGGCCCGGTCGGGACGGACGTGGGCCAGGCCGATCGCGATGAACGCCGAGTCCCAGCTCCACTGGTGCGGGTAGAGCGTGCGCGACGGCACGGTGTGGTCGTGTTCCCAGTTGGCGTCCAGGGTGGCCAGCGCGAGACGGCGCAGCCGGGCGTGCCGGTCGGCGCCGGCGCGTACCCCGGTGGTCAGCGTCATGCGGCGGCCCGCCGGGGACGGGCCTGGGCCAGCGCGGTGGCGGCCTGGCGCAGCGCGGCGAGCGGCTCGCCGCGCAGCCGGCACTCCAGCGCGAGCCAGCCGGTGTAGCCGATCGCGTCCAGCGTGGCCAGCAGCGCCGCCCAGTCCAGGTGCCCGGCGCCGGGCTGGTGCCGGTTGGAGTCGCTGACCTGCACGTGCCCGAGGTACGGCGCGGCGGCGCGCAGCGCGGCGTGCGGGTCGTCCTCCTCGATGTTCATGTGGTACGTGTCGGCGGCCACCCGCAGCGCCGGTGACCCGACCGCGCGGCACAGCTCGACGGCCTGGTCGAGCCGGTTGACCATGTGGTCCTCGTACCGGTTGAGCGGTTCCAGGAACACGGTGACCCCCTCGGCGCGGGCGTGCCCGGCCAGCTCGCCCAGGGCGTCGACGAGCACCCGCCGGTCGCCGTCGGCCGAGCGTGGTGGTTCGAACGGGGGCAGCCGGCGGGAGAACATGCCCCACGCGGCCGGCGTCATCGCGCCGACGCCGCCCAGCTCGGCGATCACCGAGAGCTGCGAGCGCAGGTTGTCCACGGCATCGCGGGAGCGGGCCGGGTCGAAGTCGCCGACGAAGTGGTCCATCTCGACGCAGACGGTCGGCATGACCACGCCGGCGGCGCGGGCGCGGCGCAGTTCCGGCAGCCGCCCGGCCAGCGCGTGGCCGCCCCGGCCGCGCAGCTCGATGCCCTGGTAGCCGAGGGAGACGGCGAGGGCGTACTTCCGGGTCAGGTCGGCGCCGGGGAGCAGCTGCTCCTGGCAGGCGAGCGGAATGTCCATCAGAACCTCAGCACCACTTGGAGGACGTCACCGTCACCGCGGTCGAGCAACGCCAGGGCGTCGGCCACCGCGCCCGCGTCGACGACGTGGCTCACCAGCGGCAGCGGGTCGACGCTGCCCTCGGCCACCAGGTCCATGAACGTGTCCGCGATCCGGGTCCCGGACCACCGGCCGGCCGTGCCGGGTGCCGGGTCCGGCCCGGAGACCTGCGCGGCCACCAGCTGGATCCGGTTGTGGTGGAACTCCTCGCCGAGTTCCAGCCCGTGGGCGTACCCCTGGTAGAAGCCGCCCGCGACGACGCGCCCGGCGTGCGCGGTGGCGCGGATCGCCTCGTGCAGCGCCGGGTACGACCCGGACAGCTCCAGGCAGACGTCCGCGCCCCGGCCGCCGCTCTCGGCGCGCAGCGCGGCGGCGGGCGACTCGGCGGCGGTGTCGACAACCCGGCGGGCGCCGAGCCCGGTGGCGTGCGCGAGCCGTCCGGGCATCCGGTCGACGGCCACGACGCGGGCGCCGGAGAGCACCGCGAGCCGGGTGCCGAGCAGCCCGATCACGCCCTGCCCGAACACGCCCACCCAGTCGCCCAGGTGCAGGTCACCGGCGAGCACGGCGGTGAGCGCGATGGCGCCGGGGCGGGCGAACACGGCGGCGAGCGGGTCGAGGCCCGACGGCAGCGGACGCGCCGCTGCCGCGGGCAGCACCGCTTCGGCGCGGTGCCCCCAGATGCCCCAGACGAGCTGGCCGGGCCACCGCCCGGCCACGTCGGGCGCGACCTCGACGATCTCGCCGACCTCCTCGTAACCGAAACCCACCACCGGGTACGCGGGCGTGGCCTGGCGGGGCACGAACATGCGGTTTCCCGCGTCCCAGTCCTTGCGCAGGCGCGGGTTGCTGCCCCGGTAGAGCGTCAGCTCGGTGCCGGCGGAGATGCCCGAGTAGCGGGTGCGGACGCGGACCTGGCCCGGACCGGGCCGGTCCGAGGGGCAGGGCTCCAGGCGTACGTGCCGGGGCCCGGCCAGAGAGACAACCCAGTTGCTCATGGCGTCGCTCCGAAGGAAGTGCCGACCCCGATTCTAACCCAAAAAATGGGCATATGTGATTAGATTGATGAATCGATGGGTATTAGCGGCAGGCCGTGCTCTTTCGAGAGGAGTGCCACCGATGTCATCACCCTCCACGCGGCGGCTCGCAATCAGCCTGATCCTGGCACTGGCCGGGACCGGCGTGGCCGCATGCAGCGACGACGGGCAGAAATCCGACAGTTCCCGGATCACCGTCTGGAGCCTGGAAGACGTGGCGGACCGGGTCGCCGTCACCAAGGCGATCATCGCCGACTACACCGCCAAGACCGGCGTCCAGGTCAACCTGGTCACCGTCAACGAGGACCAGTTCCCGTCCCTGATCGCCTCCAGCGCCGCCGCCGGTGACCTGCCCGACGTGGTCGGCTCGGTCTCGCTCGCCGGGGTGCGCACGCTGTCCGCGAACGAGCTGGTGGACGCCGACGCCAACGGCGCCGTCGTCGAACGGCTCGGCCGCGACACGTTCACCCCGCGCGCGCTGGAACTCACCAGCGACGGCGGCAAACAGCTCGCCGTACCGAGCGACGGGTGGGGGCAGCTGCTCGTCTACCGCAAGGACCTGTTCGCCGCCGCCGGCCTGCCGGCGCCCGACACGTACGAGAAGATCGCCGCCGCGGCGGCGAAGCTGAACACCGGCGGCGTCGCCGGCATCACCGCGGCGACCGCGCCCGGCGACGTGTTCACCCAGCAGACGTTCGAGCACCTGGCGCTGGCGAACAACTGCCGGCTCACCGACGACTCCGGGACGGTCACCCTCGACTCCCCCGAGTGCGTCGAGGCGTTCCGCTTCTACGGCGACCTGATGCGGAACAACTCGGTGAAGGGCGCCCAGGACGTCGACACCACCCGGGCCACCTACTTCGCCGGCAAGGCGGCCATGCTGATCTGGTCGCCGTTCATCCTCGACGAGCTGGCCGGGCTGCGCGCCGACGCCCGTCCCACCTGCCCGCAGTGCCAGTCCGACCCGGCGTGGCTGGCGAAGAACAGCGGCTTCGTCACCGCGATCAAGGGCCCGAACGGCACCGAGCCCGCCCAGTACGGCGAGGTCAGCTCCTGGTCGGTGCTCGACGGCGCGGCCGACCCGGCGAAGTCGTTCGTGGAGTACATGCTCTCCGACGGCTACCCGCGTTGGTTCGGCATGTCCCCCGAGGGGCGCTTCCCAGTGCGCACCGGCACGCCGGAGGACAAGCAGAAGTTCCGCACCGCCTGGAACACCAGCCCGGCCGGCGTGGACACCAAGAAGCCGCTGTCCGAGGTCTACGGCGAGGACGTGCTCGCCACGCTGCGGCGCAGCCCCGACACGTTCCAGCGCTGGGGCCTGACCGAGAACCAGGGCAAGCTCGTCGGCGCCATCCTCGGTGAGCTGCCCGTACCCAAGGCGCTCGCCGACGTCGTCGGCGGCAAGTCCGACGCCCGCGCCGCCGCCGAACGCGCCCGCAAGGACGTCGAGGCGATAGCCAAGGGCGTCAATTGACCACCACCGCGCCGGAGGCCGGCCGCTCCCCCGCACCGGAGCGGTCCCGCCGACCCGGCCGCCGCCCGCTGACGCTGCGCCGCCGCGAGTCCCGCGCCGGGCTCGCGCTGGTCGCCCCGACGCTGCTCGTCGTGCTCGCGGTGATCGGCATACCCATCGTCTGGACGGTGGTGCTGGCCTTCCAGCGGGTACGCCTGGCGACACTGCGCAAGACCGGCCTGTTCGGCGAGCTGACGCTGGACAACATCGACCGGGTGCTGCACACGCCCGGGTTCGCCGACACGCTCTGGACCACAGTGCTCTACAGCGTCGGCGGCACCGCCGGCTCGATAGTGGTGGGCCTCGTGGCGGCGCTCGCCGTACGCGGGCCGTTCCGGGGCCGCACGCTGGTACGCGCGTCGATGCTGCTGCCGTACGTGGCGCCGGTGGTCGCCGTGACGTTCGTCTGGCAGGTGATGCTGGACCCGCAGCTCGGCATCGTCAACGACTGGGGGCGGCGCTTCCTCGGCTGGGACTCCCCGGTGCCGTTCCTGTCCCAGGAGTCCACCGCGCTGTGGACGGTGATCGCGTTCGAGGCGTGGCGCTACTTCCCGTTCGCGTTCCTGTTCCTGCTGGCCCGGCTCCAGGCGGTGCCCGGTGAGCTGGAGGAGGCCGCGCGGGTCGACGGTGCCACACCCACGCAGCGGTTCCGGCACATCCTGCTGCCGCAGCTCATGCCGGTGATCGCGCTGATCGGCGTGCTGCGGTTCATCATGACGTTCAACAAGTTCGACGACGTCTACCTGCTCACCGGCGGCGCGGCCGGCACCGAGGTGGTGAGCGTCCGGGTCTACCAGTTCCTCACCGCCCGTACCGACATCGGCGCGGCCGCCGCCCAGGCGGTCGTCCTGGCCGTGGTGCTGCTCGTGTTCGTGGCGATCTACCTGCGCTTCTTCGGCGCGCGACGGGAGGCGTGATGGACCGGGACCGGATCGAGACGGTCAGCCTGCGCTGGCTGCGCCGGCTGGTGATCGCCGGGTTCCTGGTGGTCACACTGCTGCCGTTCTGGTACATGCTGGTGCTGTCGGTACGCCCGATCGAACGCCTGCTGCTGGAACCCGGGTCGCTCTGGGTGCCGTTCGGCGAGCTGACCGTCGCCACGTACGCCGAGGTGCTGAGGTCCGTCTCCGACGGCGGCCAGGGCTTCCTCACGTTCATCCGCAACAGCGGCCTGGTGGCGCTGGCCGCCACCGCGCTCACCCTGGTGATCGCCATTCCGGGCGCGTACGCGGTGTCCCGCCTGCGGTTCTTCGGCCGCCGGCAGGTCAGCGCGCTGTTCCTGGCGGTCTACCTGTTCCCGTCCATCGTCATCGCGATCCCGCTGTTCGTGGTCTTCACCCGCGCCGGGCTGCGCGGATCGCTGACCGGCCTGGTGCTCGTCTACATCTCGCAGACGCTGCCGGTGTCGGTCTACATGCTGAAGAACTACTTCGAGACCATCCCGGTCAGCCTGGAGGAGTCGGCGGCGATCGACGGCGCCGGTCGGCTCGGCATCATCCGCCGGGTCAGCCTGCCGCTGGCCGCGCCGTCGGTGATGGCTGTCGCGCTGTACGACTTCATGATCGCGTGGAACGAGTACCTGTTCGCGCTGCTGTTCCTGGTCGACCGGCCGGACAGGTGGACCGTGTCGCTGGGGTTGTCGCTGCTCGCCGACGGCGTGGAGGTGCCCAAGACCGTGCTGATGGCCGGCTCGGTCATCCTCACGCTGCCGATCGTGGTGCTGTTCTTCGCCGGGGAACGCCTGCTCACCGAGGGACTCACCAGCGGGGCCGAGAAGGGCTGAGGGTCCGTGCCAGGATGATCGGGTGCGAGCATCACGGGAGCGCCGGGCCGGCGCGCGGGCGGCCCGGTTGCTCACCGAGGCGCTCGCCCCGACCGTCCTGGTCACGGCGCTGCCGCTGATCGCCGCCGCCCGGGTCAGCCGCTCGGCGGGCCAGTTTTTGCTCTGGGGCGGCATCGCGCTGACGTTCTGCGCCGTCATCCCGATCGGTGTGCTCGTGCACGGCGTACGCCGGGGGCGGCTCACCGACCGGCACGTCGGCGACCGCACGCAGCGGGCCCGGCCGCTGTCGATCGGGCTGGCCTCGGTGGCGGCCGGGTTGCTGCTGCTGGCGGCGGTACGCGCACCCGCCGAACTGTTCGCCGTGATCGTGGTGGTCTTCGTGGTCGGCGCGGCCTGCGCGCTGGTGAACCACTGGTGGAAGCTGAGCATCCACGCCGCGGTGGCCGCCGCCACCGTCGCCGTGCTGGTGCCGCTGGCCGGCCCGGCCGCGAACGTCGGCTGGGCGCTCGTCGCGGCCGTCGGCTGGTCCCGGGTACGCCTGGGCGACCACACCTGGCCGCAGGTGCTGGCCGGTGTCGCGCTGGGCGGGCCGCTCGCCGCCGGCACGTTCCTGGCGCTCGCCTGACCCGCTCCCACAAGATCAGCTACGGTGGCGTCATGGGCAAGCCGACGCGCTGGGTGACCGACACGAAGCCCGGCCACTCGCAGTGGTACGTGGACCGCTTCCGTCAGCTCGCCGCAGAGGGCGCCGACCTGGCCGGTGAGGCGCGGCTGCTCGACGCGCTCGTACCGCCCGGCGCGCGCGTCCTGGACGCCGGCTGCGGCACCGGCCGGGTCGCCGCCGCGCTCGCCGCGCGCGGGCACGACGTCGTGGGCGTGGACGCCGACCCGACGCTCGTCGAGGCGGCCCGCGCCGACCATCCCGGCCCCCGTTTCCTGGTCGCCGACCTGGCCGAGCTGGACCTGGCCGCGCAGGGCGAGGCGGAGCCGTTCGACGCCGCCGTGCTGGCCGGCAACGTGATGGTCTTCGTCGCCCCCGGCACCGAACGCGACGTGCTGGGCCGCGTCGCCGCGCACGTGCGCCCGGACGGCCTCGTGGTGGTCGGCTTCGCCACCGACCGCGGCTACCCGGTGGCCGACCTGGACGCCGACGCGGTCGCCGCGGGGCTGCGCCCTGAGCACCGCTTCGCCACCTGGGACCTGCGGCCGTGGCGCGACGACGCCGACTTCGCGGTGACGGTGCTGCGCCGCCCCGCCGGCTGACCCTTCTCCTGCCGCGCCGGGCTCACGCGGGCGCGGCGACAGTGCGGGCGGCCTCCGGGTCGAGCGGGCTGCCGGCCGGCAGGAGGTCCACCAGGGCCGCCGGCAGCCGCGCCGGGCGCACTCCGGCATAGCCGAGCATGCCCGGCACGTCCGTGCCGGTCAGCGCGTACCGCCGTCCGAGGTCGGTGATCACGCAGACCGCGCCGCCGGTAGCGCCCGGCGCGGACACCGCCTCCACCAGCGCGCCGCGTCCCGGCTCCACCACCACCTCGTCGGCGAGCCCGGCCCGCCCGCCCGGTGTCCGCGTGGCAGCCGCGAGGTCCGGCGCGGTGACTCCGAGACGGATCTCGCGAACGCCGGCGTCGTCCCCGGCCCGCGCGCAGATCGCACCGCTCTCGGCGGCGGCCAGCCGGGGCGGGACGGCGGGCGGCGCGGCCGGCCCGCCGGGCACCAGACCGGGCAGTTTCGGCAGCGCGGCGAACCGGCCGAGCGTGATCGGTTCCGGCTCCCCCTGGCCGGTGCGGGCCAGCAGCAGCGCCGCCTGCAACTCGGTGATCGCCGCCAGCCCGCCGCGCCGGGCTACCGCGTACTGCCGTCCGCCGCCGGAGTTGCGCACCAGGTAGACGTCACCCACAGCCGCGCCGGTGACCCGCTCGGACGGCTCGCCGAGGTCGTCCAGCGGCGGCGGGGCCAGATCCGCGCCGGCCGGGAGCGTGTTCAGCAGCGCCGCCGCCACCGGCACCGCCCGTTCCCTGGTGGCGGCGAGCGCGGCGAGCACCCGGTCGGTGTCGCGCAGCAGGTAGCGCCGGTCGTGCCAGAGCAGGTGCAGGCCGCCGTCCGGGTGCCGCGCCAGCAGCCCCTGGTCGCCGAGCACCCGGCCGCCGGTGGCCTGCCGCCCGATCAGCAGCACCGACCGGGCCTCGTCGCGCCCGGGCTCGTCCCCCTCCACGGAACAGAGCGTCCACGCGTCGCGGACCAGCCGGTCCGGCGCGGGCAGCGAGTCCGGCGCGTCGGCGATGCCCAGCGGCAGACCGCGCGGCACCCCCTCGATGGCGCGGCGGCCGACCAGAACCGTCTTCGGCTTCTCCGCCCCGATGATCAGCAGCGCGGAGGCGTAGTTCGACACCGGGTGCAGCTTCTCGTCGCGGTAGACGAATCGCGCACCCGACTCCTTCTCCACGATCACCGCGCCCGTCTCGCGCCACGAGTCGCCGCCGCCGGTGAACAGGCCGTGGAGGGCGACGCCGCCGAGCGCGATCGCCGCGACCAGGACGCTGGCCAGACCGGCGCCGGCCAGCCGGCGGAACGGGGACTGCGGCGGGTCCGTCTCCCGCATGACGAGTGCGGCGACCGCCCGCTGGACGGTGAACTGGTACGAGTGCAGCTGGTCCTGCCGCGACGCCATCGTGTCCCTTCCCGCCGGGATGGTCGGCGCACAGGATAAGCGCTCCGTCGATGCCCCGGCGACCCTGCGTGTCCCTCACCCGCCCCTCGCACCACTACGGAATGGATACCCCGGGGGGTGTGTTACACATGCAGGACCCGAACCGACGGAGGTACTGATGGCCAGCGTGGCGTTGACCACCACCGACTTCGCAGAGACCGTCAACCGGGACGGCATCGTCCTGGTCGACTTCTGGGCCGGCTGGTGCGGCCCCTGCCGGGCGTTCGCGCCGGTCTACGAGAAGTCCAGCGAGCAGCACCCGGACATCGTCTTCGGCAAGGTCGACACCGAGGCCGAGCCGGCCCTGGCGGCCGCCGCCCAGATCCGGTCGATCCCGACACTCATGGCGTTCCGGGACGGCGTGCTGGTGTTCGCCCAGCCGGGGGCCCTGCCGACGGCCGGACTGGAGGAGCTGATCCGGGCCGTACGCGACCTCGACATGGACGAGGTCCGGACCAAGACCGCCTGACGGGTGGCGACACCGGTACCCCCTGGGGTATGTTTGCGAGCAGGAGGTGAGACGTGAAGCTTCGACCCGAGATGACCGGCGACGCGCTGACCCGGCTCAAGCGGGCCCGAGGGCAGCTCAACGCCGTCATCGAGATGATGGAGAACGGCGAGGACTGCCGCGCCGCGCTGACCCAGCTCGCCGCGGTCTCCAAGGCCATCGACCGGGCCGGGTTCAAGATCATCGCTTCCGGCATGCGCTACTGCGACGCCGCCCGACAGGCGGGCGAGGAGCCGGAGATGACCGAGGAGGAGCTGGAGAAGCTCTTCCTGTCCCTGGCCTGACGGCACCCGCCTGACCGGCTGAGTCCCGCCCGCGCCGTGTGACCGCGACGCGGGCGGGTAAACACCTGCCTGGAGAACCCGGGCCGCAGACTGTCCCACGCATACCCCCCGGGGTATATAGGCAATGAGAGGAAACGGCATGCCCCTCGACGTGTCCGTCATCGCGACCTCCTCGCTCGGCGACCGCAGCTACCTCGCCTCCGACGGCCGGGTGGCGATCGTGGTCGACCCGCAGCGCGACATCGACCGCATCCTGTACCTGGCCGGCGCCGAGGGCGTACGCATCACCCACGTCGTCGAGACGCACATCCACAACGACTACGTCTCCGGCGGACTGGAACTGGCCCGGATCACCGGCGCGCAGTACCTGGTGGCCGCCGCCGACACGGTCGAGTTCGACCGGACCCCGGTTTCCGACGGCGACACCGTGCCGGTGTCGGACACGATGCGGCTGCGGGTGATCGGCACCCCGGGCCACACCTTCCACCACCTGTCGTACGCGATCGACGAGGCCTCCGACGGCGGCTGGACACCGGCCGGCGTGTTCACCGGCGGCTCGCTGCTGTTCGGCACCACCGGCCGCACCGACCTGCTCGGCGAGCAGTACGCGCACGAGCTGGCACACCACCAGCACGCCTCGGCGCGCAAGCTGGCCGACCTGCTGCCCGACGGCGCGCAGGTGTGGCCCACGCACGGCTTCGGCAGCTTCTGCTCGGCCAGCCAGGCCGACGCGCCCGAGTCGACGATCGGCCGGGAGAAGGAGGCCAACCCGGTGCTGCGGCTGGCCGCCGACCAGTTCGTCACGGAGACGCTGGCCGGGCTGGACGCCTACCCGGCGTACTACGCCCACATGGGCGTCGCCAACGCCGCCGGGCCCGCCCCGGTCGACCTCACGCCGGTGGCCCGCGCCGACGCCGACGAACTGCGCCGGCGCGTCGCCGCCGGCGAGTGGGTGGTCGACCTGCGCCACCGCAAGGCGTACGCGGCCTCGCACCTGGCCGGAACCGTCAGCCTCGGCCTGGACGGGCCGATGTCGACGTGGCTCGGCTGGCTGATCGACTGGGGCGTGCCGATCACGTTCCTGGCGCAGACCCCGGAGCAGGTCGCCGACGCCCAGCGGGAACTGGTCCGCATCGGCATCGACCGTCCGGCCGCCCAGGCCACCGGCGAGCCCGAGCAGTGGACCACGGACCCGTCGCAGCTGCGGGAGACGGCGGTGGCCGACTTCGACGCGCTCGCCGCCGCACAGGCCGGGAAGACCCCGGCCGGGCTGCCCGAGCCGCAGGTCGTCCTCGACGTGCGGATGACCAACGAGTGGAAGGCCGGGCACATCGACGGCGCGGTGCACGTGCCGCTGCCGGACGTGCCGAAGCGGCTCGCCGACATCCCCGCCGGAACGATCTGGGTGCACTGCGGCTCCGGCTACCGGGCCACCGCCGCCGCGTCCCTGCTCGCCAACGCCGGCCGGGACGTGGTGCTGATCGACGACTCGTACGGCCGGGCCGTGACGGCCGGCGTACGCATGGCGCCCACCGCCTGACCTCTCCCTGAGCGCCCGGCCGGCGTGTCCCTACGCCGGCCGGCGCCCGACCCTGCCCGAAAACACCCGTGAAGGAGTACAGAGAGCATGACCACGACCACCCCCACCACCATCGACGCGGCGACCCTGCGCGAGCTGATCGCCGCCGGCCGTACGCCCCGGATGCTCGACGTGCGCACGCCCGGCGAGTTCGAGGCGGCGCACATCCCCGGCGCGTACAACGTGCCGCTGGACCTGCTCCGGGAACACCGCGCCGAGCTGCGCGGCCACCTGGACGAGGACGTGGTGCTGATCTGCCGCTCCGGCGTCCGGGCGAGCCAGGCCGGCCAGGCGCTCGGCACCGTCGGCCTGCCCAACGTCAAGGTGCTCGACGGCGGCATGCTGGCCTGGCAGGCCACGAACGCCCCGGTCAACCAGGGCCGGTCGCGCTGGGACCTGGAGCGCCAGGTACGCCTCGTCGCCGGCTCGATCGTGCTCGCCGCCGTCGTCGGTTCGGTGTTCGTGCCCGGCCTGAAGTGGGTCGCCGGGTTCATCGGCGCGGGCCTCACGTTCGCCGCGCTCACCAACACCTGCGCCATGGGCATGCTGCTGAGCAAGCTGCCGTACAACCGCGGCGCGAGCTGCGACCTGGACACGATCGTGGGGCAGTTGCGCGACGGGAGCCGCAGGTGACGACCCTCGCGCTGACGCTGGCCGGCGCGGTGCTGATCGGCGTGACGCTGGGCCTGCTCGGCGGCGGCGGGTCGATCCTCGCCGTGCCGCTGCTGGTCTACGTCGCCGACCTGCCCGCCAAGGAGGCGATCGCCACCTCGCTGCTCGTCGTCGGCGTGACGAGCGCCGTCGGCGTGCTGCCGCACGCCCGCGCGAACCGGGTCCGCTGGCGCACCGGGCTCATCTTCGGCCTGGCCGGCATGACCGGCGCGTACGCCGGTGGCCGGCTGGCCGAGTTCGTCCCGGCCGGCGTCCTGCTGACCGGGTTCGCGCTGATGATGCTCGCCACCGCGGTCGCGATGCTCCGGGGCCGCCGGTCCGCCGAGGGCCGGCCGGTGCCGCACGAGCTGCCGATGCTGCGGGTGGTCGGGGACGGCGTGGTCGTGGGCCTGGTCACCGGCCTGGTCGGCGCGGGCGGCGGCTTCCTGGTCGTACCGGCCCTGGCGCTGCTGGGCGGGTTGCCGATGCCGGTCGCGGTCGGCACCTCGCTGGTCGTCATCGCGATGAAGTCGTTCGCCGGCCTGGCCGGGTACCTGTCCAGCGTGCAGATCCACTGGGGGCTCGCCGCCGGGGTCACCGCCGCCGCGGTCGTCGGCAGCCTGCTCGGTGGCCGGCTCGCCGGCCGGATCCCGGCCGACCTGCTGCGCCGGGGGTTCGGCTGGTTCGTCGTGGTGATGGGCGTGTTCGTGCTCGCGCAGCAGTTGCCGCCGGTGTGGGGACTCGCCGTGGGAGCGCTTGCCGTGGCCGGTACGGTCACCTTGGCGGTGTGGGGCCGCCGGAGGAGGGAACACAGTGGACAGCAGCGCCTGGGACAGCCGGTACGCCGACGCGCCCGGACTGGTGTGGAGCGCTGAGCCCAACCGTTTCGTGGTCGAGTCGGTCGCCGGGCTGACCCCGGGGTCAGCGTTGGACGTCGCCGCCGGCGAGGGCCGCAACGCGGTCTGGCTGGCCGGTCAGGGCTGGCGGGTCAACGCGGTGGACTTCTCCGCCGTGGCCGTGGACCGGGGCCGGGAGCTGGCGGCCGCGCGGGGCGTGACAGTCGACTGGCGGGTGGCGGACGTGACCGCGTACCGGCCGGTGCCGAACAGCTACGACCTGGTGCTGATCAGCTACCTGCACCTGCCGGCACCCGAGTTCGCCGGGGTGCTCGCCGCGGCGAAGTCCGCGCTGCGCCCCGGCGGCACGCTCGTGGTGGTGGGCCACGACCTGGCCAACCTCACCGGCGGCATCGGCGGCCCGCAGGACCCGGACGTGCTGCTCACGCCGGAGTCGGTGGTCGACGGGCTGGCCGGGCTGCGTGTGCAGCGGGCCGAGACGACCCGCCGGCCGGTCCCGGCCACCGACGGCGGCACCGTCGACGCGCTGGACACCGTCGTGGTGGCCACCCGCCCCGCCGACTGACCGCCGTCCGCCGTCGTTTCGCCGGGCCGGGACCGGCCGGTAGCATCCGGGGACGGATCGGCGGAGAGGACACCGGGTGGGCGCGCGTTTCGAGGAACTGGCCTGGCGTGAGACGCCGATCGGCGAGATCAGCCTGCGGCGGCGCCGCGACCCGGCGCTGGACGCCGAGGTGTACGAGGTGAAGCTCGACGACGAGTACCTCATGTCCAGCGCCTTCCCGGTCGCGGAGATCGAACTGGCCCGGCTCGGGCTGGCCCCGCTGACCGGTGACGCGCTGGACGTGGTGGTCGGCGGGCTCGGCCTCGGCTACACCGCGCGTACCGCACTGGAGGATCCCCGGGTGCGGTCGCTGGTGGTGGTCGAGGCGATCGAGGACGTGATCGACTGGCACCGGCGGGATCTGCTGCCGTTCGCCGCCGGTCTGGCCACGGATCCACGTACCCGGTTCGTCCGGGCGGACTTCTTCGCCGCGGTCGCCGGCGGCGGTCTCGACCCGGACGAGCCGGGGCGCCGCTTCCACGCGGTGCTGCTGGACGTGGACCACTCCCCCCGCCAGGTGCTGCACCCCGGTCACGCACCGTTCTACACGGCCGACGGGCTGCGCCGGCTGGCCGCGCTGCTGCACCCGGAGGGCGTCTTCGCGCTGTGGTCGAACGACCCGCCCGACCCGGAGTTCCAGCGCACGCTGACCGAGGTGTTCCCGACCTCGGTGGCGCACGTCGTCCGGTTCCCGAACCCGTTGCAGGGCCGGGAGGCGGCGAACACCGTGTACGTGGCCCGGCACTGATCCACCCGGCGGCGCATGGCCGCACGAGCAGCGGGAAAGCGCACGGCCCACCGTACGACGGGAGGCTGGGACATGCGCGCGTTGCTCTGGGTGGTCGGCGTGGTCGCCGGTGTGCTCATCCTGCTCGGGCTGCTGCTGGAGGCGGTCCGCTGGCTCGTCATCATCGGCGTGATCGCGCTCGCCGCGGTGATCATCTTCGGGATCGTGAAGGGCCGGCGGGTGGTGCACCAGCATTCGACCCGCCGACGCTGACCTGCGGAGAGTGTGACCCACCCGGCAACCTACGTGAGCGTAGGTTACCGGGCGGTCAAGTTAGGCTGGGGGCGTCATCCGCGCGACGAGGAGTAACGGCGATGGACGCGACCGCCCAGCGACCCTGGACCCGTAGCTACGCACCCGGCGTGCCTGCCGAGATCGCCGAGCCGGACGGCTCGCTCGTCGACCTGCTCACCGAGGCGGCCGGGCGGTTCGGTCCCCGGGTCGCGCTCGACTTCTACGGCGCCACCACCACGTTCACCGAACTGGCCGACCAGGTGTCCCGCGCCGCCGAGGCGCTGCGTCGCCTCGGCGTCGGCCCCGGCGACCGGGTGGCTCTGGTGCTGCCGAACTGCCCGCAGCACGTGGTCGCGTTCTACGCCGTGCTGCGCCTCGGCGCGGTGGTCGTCGAGCACAACCCGCTCTACACCGCCGACGAGCTGGACCGGCAGCTCACCGACCACGGTGCGACGGTCGCGATCGCGTGGGACAAGGTCGCGCCGCTGGTGGCGGGACGCGGCGCCGTGCGTACCGTGGTGGCGGTCGACCTGACCGCGGCGCTGCCGCGGCTCAAGCGGTGGGCGCTGCGCGTGCCGCTGCCGAAGGTCCGCGCCGCCCGGGCCGCGATGACCGCCCCCGCGCCCGGCGCCCTGGCCTGGTCGGAACTGGTCGCCGCCGCCGGGCCGCTGCCCGCCGGCCATCCCGCGCCGGAGGCCGGTGACGTGGCGCTGCTCCAGTACACCGGTGGCACCACCGGCGAGCCCAAGGGCGCGGTGCTGACCCACCGCAATCTGCGCGCCAACGCCGCGCAGGGCCGGGCCTGGGTGCCGGGCCTGCGCGACGGCGCGGAGACGGTGTACGCGGTGCTGCCGCTGTTCCACGCCTACGGGCTGACGCTCTGCCTCACCTTCGCCGTGAGCATCGGGGCCACGCTGGTGCTGTTCCCCCGCTTCGACGCCGACCAGGTGCTCGACGCGGTCCGCCGCCGCCCGCCGACGTTCCTGCCGGCGGTGCCGCCGGTCTACGCGAAGCTGGCCACCGTCGCCCGGGAACGCGGCGTCGACCTCACCTCCGTCCGGTACGCGCTGTCCGGCGCGATGTCGCTGCCGCCGGCCACCGTGGAGCTGTGGGAGCAGGTGACCGGCGGCCTGCTGGTCGAGGGGTACGGGATGACCGAGACATCGCCGATCACAGTGGGCAACCCGGTCGCGCCGACCCGCCGCCCCGGCACGGTGGGCGTGCCGTTCCCCTCCACCGACGTACGCATCGTCGACCCGGAGGACCCGTCCCGCGACCGCGCGCCGGGCGAGGCCGGCGAGCTGCTGGTCCGCGGCCCGCAGGTGTTCTCCGGCTACTGGCACCGGCCCGAGGAGACCGCCAAGGTGCTGCTGCCGGGCGGCTGGATGCGCACCGGCGACATCGTCACCATGGACGCCGACGGCTTCGTGACGGTGGTGGACCGGATCAAGGAGCTGATCATCACCGGCGGCTTCAACGTCTACCCGTCCGAGGTGGAGGAGGCGCTGCGCCGCGTCCCCGGCGTACGCGAGGCCGCCGCCGTGGGAATGCCCACCGACGACGGTGAGGAGGTCGTCGCAGCGGTGGTGGTCGACCCGGCGGTGGCCGGTACGCCGGAGGCGATCCGGACCTCGTGCCGCACCCACCTGGCCGGATACAAGGTGCCGCGCCGGGTCGTGGTCGTCGACGAGCTGCCGTACTCCCAGATCGGCAAGATCCTGCGCCGCGAGGTCCGCGAACGCCTGCTCGCCGACCGCTGACCCGCCCGCGGTGTTCCACCGACGGCTGACCGGGCCGGGACGAACGGGCCGCGCCGCGCCGGACGTGTCGGTGCCGGCGCCTACGCTGTGGCGATGGTCGACAGGCGTCAGGTGATGGCCTTCCGCGTGCGCGCTCAGCAGCTCGACCGGGCCGAGGGCTCGCTCGCCGACACCGCCGTGCTCGACATCGGCGTGCAGGACACCGGCCCCGACGGCGGCCGGTGGGCGCTCGCCGCGCGCGGTGTCGACGTGGCCCCGCTGACCGGCGACGACCTGGTCCTGCTCTGGACCGTACGCGGCGCCCCGCACCTCTACCGCCGTGCCGACGTGGGCGCGGTGGCCGCCGCGGTCGAGCCGTTCTCCGACGCCGACGCGGGCAAGCGCATCTACGACGCGGCGAAGCCGTTGAAGGCGGCGGGCATCGGCATCGTCGCCGCGCTCGACGAGGTGGCCGCGCGGATGCGGGAGATCGTCCGCACGCCGACGGTCAAGGGCGAGGTCTCCGGGCGGCTCGCCGAGGTGATGCCGCAGCCCTACCTGCGGTTCTGCCGACCGTGCGACGCGACCCACCTCTACGAGATGCCGTTTCGCCTCGCCGCCGTGCGTGCCGGCCTGGAGCTGCGGCTCGACACGTCGCCGCCGGTCCTGGAACGCATCCGCCGATTCCGTCCGGCCGACGCGCCCGGCGACCGGTTCGACCTCGTCCGCGCCTACCTGCGGCTGCTCGGCCCGGCGACCCCGAAGCACGTGGCCGACTACCTCGACGCCCCGGTCAAGGAGGTCAAGGCCCGCTGGCCGGGCGACGCGGCCGAGGTGAGCGTCGACGGCGAGACGCGCTGGCTGCTCGCTGCCGACGAGGCCGCGCTGGCGTCGGCCGAGACCACGACGACGCGCCTGCTCGGCCCGTTCGACCTGTTCCTCCAGGCGAAGGACCGGGCGACGCTGGTGCCGGACGCGGCTCGCGTCAAGGAGCTGTGGCCGGTGCTGGGCCGCCCCGGCGCGGTGCTGGCCGACGGGGATCTGGCCGGCACGTGGCGGCCCCGCAAGTCCGGCCGGACCTTCACCGTCGCCGTTCACCAGTGGCGCAAGCTCACCGGCGGCGCACGCGACGCGGTGGTGGCGGAGGCCGAGCGCCTCGCCGCGTACCGGGGCGTGCCGCTGGCCGGCGTCGACTTCGCCGAGTGATGGCATCATGATCGCGTGATCGTCTGGGTCAACGGTGCGTTCGGTGTCGGCAAGACGACCACCGCGCGGCTGCTCACGAGCGCGCTGCCGGACGCTCGGCTGTTCGACCCGGAGTTCCTCGGCTCGATGCTCACCGCGTTCGTCACCTCCCCCACCGGTGACTTCCAGGACCTGCCACTGTGGCGTCATCTCGTCGTGCAGACGGTCACCGGGCTGGACCGGCACCACCCGGGCGTCTGGATCGTGCCGATGAGCCTGCTCGACCCGGCGTACCGCGCGGAGATCCTCGGCGGCATCCGCGCCGCGGGCGTCGACGTCCGGGAGGTCGTGCTCACGCTCCCCGAGGACCGGTTGCGGGCCCGCATCGACGCCGACCACGTCGAGGTCGGCGCGCGCGGCTGGCGGCACGACCACGTCGCCCGGGCGCTCGCCACGTTCGGATCGGTGACCGACGCCCGTCTGATCGACGCCGCCGCCCCGCCCGAGCAGGTCGCCGACGCCGTCGCCGCGCACGTGCGCGCCGAAACTCGCTGTCCGGCTTCCGGGCCCGGTGGTAGACAGCCGGGGTGATCGAACCGATGACGTTTACCGATCGGCTGCGGCTGATCGACGACCGGGCGGCCGCGTTCCGGGACGCGGTCGCCGCCGCGCCGGACCTCGACGCGCCGGTGCCGACCTGCCCCGAGTGGACGCTGTTCGACCTGGCCCGGCACATCGGCGAGGGACGCCGCTCGTGGGCGGCCACCGTCGCGGCCGGACCGGAGGCGTCCGGACGGGCCGCACCGGACGGTCCGTACGCGCCCCGGGAGCGTACGGCGCTGCGGGACTGGCTGGCCGAGTCCACCGAGCGGTTGCTGGTCGCGCTGCGCGACGCCGGACCCGATCGTGGTTGCTGGACGTGGTGGGACACGTCGCAGTCGCCGCAGAACTGCGGCGCCGTCGCCCGGCACCAGCTCCAGGAGATCGCGGTGCACACCTACGACGCCCAGCTCACCGCGGGCGCGCCGCGGCCGTTGCCGGTCGAGGTGGCCCTCGACGGCGTGGAGGACTTCCTGTTCACCTGCTGCGCGACCACTGTGCCGTGGCCGTACGCGCCCGCCGTCCTCGACTACCACGTCACCGAGGGCGGCTCCTGGCGCACGCGGCTCACCCCCGACGGCGTACGGGTCACCCGCCTGCCCGCCGGAACCGATGCCGGCCCGGCCGACACCGCCGCCAGCTCCAGCGCCGGTGATCTGGTCCTGGCCTTCTACGGCCGGATACCGCTGGACGCGCTCACCGTCGAGGGCGACCGGCGCGTACTCGACCGGATCGCGGCGTGGGATCCGGACGCGTAGGACGGCGGCCCGATCGTGGGAGGATGCTCGGTGTGCCGGGTCGTGCGTTGAGCTTCGGAGCGGCCGCGCAGGCGTACGAGCGGTTCCGTCCCGGCTATCCCGAGGAACTGGCCGACCTGGTGCTGGCGTACGCGGACCGGCCCGTCCGGACCGCCCTGGAGATCGGCGCCGGGACCGGCAAGGCCACCCGGCTGTTCGCCCGGCGCGGCGTCGCGGTCACCGCCACCGACCCGGACGCCGCGATGCTCACCGAGCTGCGCCGGCACGTGCCCGCGGACGTCCGGGTCCGGCAGGCCGCGTTCGAGCAGTTGCGCGCCGGCGAGCGCCACGACCTGGTGTACGCGGCGGCGGCCCTGCACTGGACGGACCCGGACCGGCGGTGGGAGCGGATCGCCGGGCTGCTCACCCCCGGTGGCGTGTTCGCCTCGTTCGGCGGGCCGCTGCGGCTGGCCGACCCGGCGCTGCGCGACGCGGTGGCCGCGGCCCGGTCCGAGTACCTCGCCGACGACGAGATCCCGTCGCCCGACGGCACGCCGCCGGCGGCCGGCATGCAGTGGCCCGGCACCGAGCTGCGCGCGTCCGAGTGGTTCACCGACGTGCGCCAGTCGGGGATCGAGCGGCGGATCTCGACGAGTGCCGACGACTACGTCGGTCTCCTGTCGACCGTCTCCGCCTATCTCGAACTGCCGCCGGACGTACGCGAGCAGGTGTTCCGCCGCATCCGGGCCGTCCTGCCCGGCACTGTCGAGGTCACCGCCGACGTCACTGTCCACCTGGCGCGGCGAACGCCGCAGCCCTGATCAGACGGCCCAGGAGGGCCGCCAGACCGGGCCCGGCAGCGGCGGCAGGCCCGCGAAGTGGCGGATCACCGGCCGCAGCCCCGGGTGCGGGCCGGTCCGCGGCAGCATGAGGTTGATCGGGTACGCGAGCACCGGACCCGCGATCGGGATGCGGCGCAGGTCGTGGCCGGCGGGCCACAGGTAGCGGTCCCGGGCGCCGACGAGCGTCGCCACGTCCGCCGAGTCCGCCAGCGTGTCGAGGAGCACCTCGGTGCCGAAGTTCGGCCCGGTCGCGTCCACCCACAGGTCAAAGGCGTCGGCGAGCTGCTCGTAGAACTCGCCCCACTCGCTGCCCGGCACGATGCCCGGCACCCGGAGCCGTTGTCCACGCAGATGGGCGGGCGTGAGCGTGCGCGCGGACGCGAGCGGATGCCGGGGCCCGGCGAGCAGTTGCAGCGGCAAGTCGAAGGCACGGACCATCCGTACCTCGGGCGGCAGCGCGGCCGGGTCGGTGACGGTACGGAACGCGGCGTCCACGTCGCCGGCCCGGACCGCGGCGGCGACCTGCCGGGGGTCGTCGACCCGCAGCGTCACCACGTCGAGGTCGACGCCCGGGTGGGAGCGCCAGTAGTCGTGCAGGAGAACGGCCTGCGCACTGCGCAGGCCGAGCACGTCGATGCGCGGCGCCCGCGCGCCGGGCCGGACCGCGGCGACCGCGCGGTCGGCGCCCGCGACGACGCCCCGGGCGTGCGGGAGGAACGCCCGGCCGTCGTGTGTCAGTTCGACCCCTCGGGGTGTACGGGTGAACAGGCGCACTCCCAGCTCCCGCTCCAGCGCGGCGATCCGCTTCGACACGGCCTGCTGGGTGACGCCCAGGTCGTCGGCGGCATGCCGGAACTGACCGAGTTCGGCCGCCCGCACGAACGACCGCACCGCCTCGCTGTCCACCGGCCCACAGTAGGCGGGTCCAGCCGATGGTTGTGGCGCGCCGGGCGGCGGTTGTTTGCCGCGGCACCCGCGCGGCCGGTCTGATGCGCGGGGCATCGGTGACGGGGGGCGGCGTGCGGAGACCGGGGTCGGATTTCGGGTGGCTGTGGTCGGCGTACGCGGTGAGCACGTACGGCACCTGGCTGGCGTTCGGCGCGTTTCCGCTGATCGCGGTGCGCGTGCTGGATGCGTCGGCGTTCGCGGTGTCGCTCCTGGAGGCGGCCGGACTCGCCGTGGCGGCGGTGCTGGCGGTCCCGCTGGGCCCGTGGATGGCGTACCGGCCCAGGCTGCCGGTGATGGTCGCGACGGATCTGGTCCGGTTCGCGGCGCTGGCGAGCGTGCCGGCCGCGTACGCGCTCGGGGTGTTGTCCTACGGACAGTTGCTCGTCGTCGCGGTGGTCTGCGGGACGGCCGGCATCACGTTCACCGCCGCGTCCGGGGCGTACCTGAAGAGTCTGGTCCGTGGTGATCGGCTGCTGGCGGCGAACGGGCGGTTCGAGGCGACGAGCTGGGCCGCGACGGCGACCGGGCCGCCGCTCGGGGGCGCGCTCGTCGGGCTGCTCGGACCGGTCGTCACCATCACCGCGGACGCCGTGAGCCACCTGCTGTCGGCGCTCGCGGTGCGGCGGATCCGGGCCGGCGACACGGCGGCGCCCCGCGACCCGGCGGGCGGCTCGCGGGCTGCCGGCCTGGGCGCGGGCTGGCGGTTCGTGCGCCGCGACCCGGTGCTGTGGCGGCTGTTCCTCAACTCGGTGCTGGTCGGCGGCCTGATCATGGCGACCGCGCCGTTGCTGGCGGTGCTCCTGCTGGGTGAGTACCGGGTGGCGGCCTGGCAGTACGGGCTGGTCTTCGGCGTCTCCGCGCTCGGCGGCGTGCTCGGCGCACGGCTGAGCCCGCGCCTGGTGCGGCGGTACGGGCGGCAGCGGGTGATGACGGCGTCCGGCTGGCTGCGGTCGATCGTCCCGCTCGGTCTCGCGTTCACCCACCCGGGGACCACCGGCCTGCTGACCGTCATCGCCGTCGAGTCGGTCCTCATCACCTGCATGGGCGTGTTCAACCCGATCTCCGCGACCGAGCGCCTGCGCCGCACCCCGCAGGCGCACACCGCGCAGGTCCTGACCGCGTGGAGCGTCACCGGCCGGCTCACCCAGGCCACGCTGATGACCGTGTGGGGCGTCCTCGCCACCGTCGTCGGCCCGCTCGCCGCGATCACCGCGTCCGGGGTGCTGCTGCTCGCCACGCCGCTGCTGCTGCCGACGCGCCGGCACACGCGCGACCCGGAGCCCGCACGCCCGGCCGCTGCGGTCTCCTGAAACGGGCGGCCGGACGGTCAGGACGCCAGGTATGCGGTCAGCCGGTCGGCGAGCGGACCCGGGTGACTGAGCGCCACCGCGTGACCGCCGTCGATCTCGTCCGGAACCACACCGAGCCGGTCGGCGGCCACCCGGCGTTGGAAGTCGGCGGGGAAGAACCGGTCGTCGCGAGCGATGAGCACCCTCGTCGGCACAGCCGGCCAGTCCGCGAGCGGCCACGGCTCGTCCCACTCCGCGCTGACCTGCTGCCGGCCGTGCGACGGCGCCTCGGCGACGATCTCGGCCGGCACACCGTTGTAGAACTGCTGCTCCTCGCTGAGCCCGTCCGGCTCGCGGTAGCCGGTGTCGCCCCACCAGTCCCCCGGCTTCTCACCGGGCCGCGGGATCATCGGGGTGAGCAGGACCAGCAGCCGCACCGGCAGGCGGTCGGCGACCAGTGGTGCGGTGAACGCGCCGTACGAGTGGCCGACCACCACGAGGTCGTCGCGGTCGCCGACGGCGTCGACCACCGTCCGGCGGAAGTCGGTGAACCCCGCCGAGCGGTCCCCGATCGGCAGCTCCGGCACCACCGTGTCGTGACCCCGGGCGGCCAGCTCGGGAACCAGCAGATGCCAGTCCCACGCGCTGCCCCCGCCACCGTGGATGAGCACGAACGTCGTCATGTCCGGACCCTCCCACACCGGTACGACATGCCGTCACCGTGCGGAAGGGCCCTCGGATCCCCGACCGTTTCCGCGCGGGCCACCCCTGACCGGGGTCGGGACTCGCTCGTTCAGATCGGGCGGCCGAAGGTGACCGCCTCCCGGACGAGCCGTGGCGCCTTCTCCGCCAGTTGCGCGTCCGGTCGCGCGCCGAGCGCGTCGTTCACTGTGGAGAAGGCCAGCCGGAACGCGATGAGCGTGGTCGCCTCGAAGATCTCCCGGTCGCTCAGGCCGGCGTCGCGCAGGCGTTGCGTGTCGGCCTCGATGGTGGCGTTCGGGTCCGTCACGACCCGGCGGGACCAGTCGGCGAGCGCCGTCTCCCGCTCGGACAGGTCCGCCTCGGTGCCGCGCAGCACCGCGGCGGCGGTCGTCTCGTCGCTCATCCCGGCCAGCCGCGCGCCCCAGGCCAGCGCGCAGTACGAGTCGCCGCGGGCGGCGGCGGTGGCGGCGACCAGCACCGCCACCTCCCGCGCGGACAGCGTGGACTCGGACAGCAACTCGGTGCGCGTGTTCTGGAACGACATCAGCACGTCCGGGCGCCAGCACCAGACGCGGGTGAGGTTGTTGACATAGCCGTCGGCGGCGAGGTCGTCCTCGTACGCGGCTTTCGCCGCCGGGCTCTGCGGCGGTTCGGGGAGGAAGGCGGGATTCATGCGGGCAGTCTGCGCCACCCGGGCGGCCCCCACTGGCTGATCAACGACAGTACGATCCGCTGATGATCCGGGCGGTCTTCTTCGACGTGGGCGGGACGATCCTCGACGAGACGCGCGAGTTCGCGACCTGGGCGGACTGGCTGGGCGTTCCCCGGCACACGTTCTCCGCCGTCTTCGGCGCGGTGATCGCCCGTGGCCTGGACTACCAGGAGGTGTTCCGGGCCTTCCGGCCCGACTTCGATCTCACCGCCGAACTCGCGCGCCGGGTCGCGGCCGGCGACCCGGAGTCGTTCGGCGAGGAGGATCTCTACCCGGACGCGCGGACGTGCCTGGCCGCCCTGCGCGAGCAGGGACTGCGCGTCGGCCTGGCCGGCAACCAGCCGGAGCACGCCGAGGCGACGTTGCGGGCGCTGGACCTGCCGGTGGACGTGATCGGCACGTCGGCGGCCTGGGGCGTGGCGAAACCGGAGCCGGAGTTCTTCGCCCGGGTCGTCCGCGAGGGCGGCGGCGACGCGTCGGCGATCCTGTACGTCGGTGACCGGCCGGACAACGACGCCACGCCGGCGATGGCGGCCGGCATGGCGGCGTGCCTGATCCGGCGCGGCCCGTGGGGTCACATCCTCGACATGCCGGACGTGGCCGACCGGTGCCTGTTCCGCGTCGGCTCGCTGGACGAGTTGCCGGACCTGGTGGCGCGGCACAACGGCGCGGGCGGCTAGCCAGCCGACAGGGAGACCCGGATGCGGTGGTGGCGCGGCGACCCGCGCCGAAGACGGTGACGCCGCTCGATCCGGACATGTTCGATCCCGCCTGTCCGGCCTCGGCGTCGTACCCCTGGCATAGCCTTCCGGCCATGGCGAGCGAGGAGTTGGACGAGCTGATCGTGCCCGACGCGCAGGCGCTGCGCGCGTGGTTGTCCGCCAACCACGACACGTCGCCCGGTGTCTGGCTCGCGCTGGGCCGCAAGGGCGGCACGATCACCACGCTGACCTGGCAGCAGGCGGTCGACGAGGCGCTGTGCTTCGGCTGGATCGACGGGCAGGGCCGCAAGCGCGACCACGAGAGCTCCTGGATCCGGTACACCCCGCGCCGGGCGCGCAGTTCCTGGTCGCAGCGCAACGTCGCGCACGTGGCCCGGCTGGAGTCGGAGGGGCGGATGACACCGGCGGGCCGGGCCGCGGTGGAGGCGGCGAAGGCGGACGGCCGGTGGACGGCGGCCTACGCGCCGCCGTCGGAGGCCGAGGTGCCCGCCGACCTGCTCGCCGCCATCGCTGCCGAGCCCGCCGCGCAGGCCATGTTCGACGTCCTCACCAGCGCCAACAGGTTCTCGCTCATCCACCGGCTCAACGCGGTCAAGCGGGCGGAGACCCGGCAGCGCAAGATCGGCGAGTTCGTCGCCATGCTGGCCCGCCACGAGACGATCCACCCGCAGAAGGCGAAGCCGCCGAGCGCTCCCTGACGTCGGATCCGGTCGACCGTCGGCGGCTTACCGGCTCACGCGTGGTCCCGGACGAACGCGCGCATGAGCGCGGCGCACTCGGCCGCGTGGGTCTCCAGCAGCAGGTGGCCGCCGTCGTAGATGTGCGCGTCCATCCGGTCGAGCGCGCGGTGGTACGCGAGCACCTCGGCCACGTCGAAGTACGCGTCGTGGCGGCCCCACAGCACGAGCGCGGGCGGCTGGTGGGCGCTGTGGTACGCGGCGATCTCGCCGAACCGGGCGACATGGTTCGCGTAGTCGGTGAACAGCGCGAACTGCGCCTCGACGTTGCCGGGCCGGGTCATCCGCTCCCAGTCCAGGTGCCACGCCTCGGGCGCCTGCAACGGGCGTACGTGGCCGGGCAGCCCGGCGAGGTACTGGTCCCGGGTGCCGGCGAAGGTCAGCCAGTCCGGCAGCGCGGCGCGGGTCTCGTCGCCCGGGTCGGCCCAGTACGCCCGCGCGGTGTCCCACTGCGCGCCGAGCCCGTCGGCGTGCGCGTTGCCGCTCTGCACGACGAGGCCGCGGATCCGTTCCGGGGCGCGGGTGGCCAGGTGGTACCCGACCGGCGCGCCGAAGTCGTGCAGGTAGACGAAGAAGCGGTCCACGTCGAGCCGCCCGAGGAGGCGTTCGACCGTCCACGACAGGTTCTCGAACGTGTAGTCGTACTCGGCGACTGTGGGCGACGAGGACATGCCGAAGCCGGGCAGGTCGGGCGCGAGCACGTGCGCGACCTCGGCGAGCGCGGGCATGACCTCGCGGAACGTGTGCGACGAGCTGGGAAATCCGTGCAGCAGCAGCACCGCCGGGTCGCCCGGGCGGCCGGCCTCGCGGAAGAACACCTCCAGGCCGTCGACGTCGGCGTGCCGGTGGCGGATCTTCTGACTGGCGCGCATCACCTCATCCTGGCGGCCCGGGCGCGCCCGTACGGCCGATTCGCCGCGGCCCGGGCATGACCGGCGGCTGAACGGGGGTGAACCCGGCGTACGCTCGAACGAGCCGACGGTGGGAGGTCGCCCGCGATGATCCCGGTGCTGATCCTGTTCGGGGTTCTCCTCGGGCGCTGGTGGCGGTCGTCGCTCGTGGCCGCCGCGCTGGGCTGGCCGGTCCTGCTGGTCGCGACCGACGTGACGGAGGTCGACGCCGGGCTGCTCGGCGCGGCCGTGCTCGCCGTCGTCAACACCGCTGCCGGCGTGCTGCTCCATCAGGGAGCACGCCTGGCGATCCGGAGCCTTCGGGCACCCTGAGCCGGGCTCGTGCGCTACCCGGTGCCGCCGGTGTTCCGGATCATCCGCCGGAGCACCTTGAGCGTGGTGACGTAGTCGGCGTCGTCGACGCCGTCGTGAATCAGGGCCCGGATCTCCGGCGCGTGCTGCTTCAGGCGGACCCGGGCGGCCTCCCCCGCCTCGGTGATCCGCAGCCGGCCGTTCGCGTCGCGGCTGAGCCAGCCGCGTTCCCGCAGCACCTCCGCCTCGGCGTCCAGGTCGTCCTCGGCCCGCAGATACGAGCGCATCGCGTGCCGCAGCTCGGGGACGGTCAGTGCGCCGCCGCCGGGCAGGAGGTCGTTCGGGGACAGGTTGCGCAGGAGCCAGAACTGGGGCTGGGTGAAGCCGTGCGCGGCATGCCGGGCCCGGGTGAAGGCGATGAGCGACTCGTACGCGACGCCCGTCCAGTAGGCGGCCGGCTGGCCCGCGAGTTCGGCGTCGGACAGGTGCGGCGTCGTCATGGTGGTCTACCTCCGGCAGTGGTCGGGTGCGCTCGACGCTAGGACCTCAACCACGCTTCAGATCAAGCCACGAGGGGCACCGCGTGGCCGCCGGCGCAGGCATGATGGGGCGCATGCGGGTAGCGATGGCGACCGACGCGGGGCATCCCGGCCGTACCAATGAGGATTTCGCCGGCGCCGTCCCCTGCGGCATGGTCCTGGTCGACGGCGCCGGTGGCATCTCCGGCGCGGACGAGGTCTGCCACCACGGCATCGCCTGGTACGCGACCCGGCTCGGCGGCGCGCTGCTCGGGGCGCTGTCCGAGGATCGGAGCCTGCGCGACGTGCTGGCCGAGGGCATCGAGCGGGTCACCGACCAGCACCGCGACACCTGCGACGTCACCCACCCGATCAGCCCGTTCGCCGCCGTGGCGATGCTCCGGTTCTCCGGCGGGACCGTCGAGCACCTGGTCCTCGGCGACGCGGTCGCGGTCGTCGGCCGGGCGGCGGGTGAGCCCGTCGTCGCCCACGATCCGCGTGAGGTGGTGATCGCCCGGTCCTTCGAGGAGCGGTTGAAGGACGTGCCCGAGGGTGGCGACGAGTACCGGCGGCTGCTGATGGAACTGCGGGCCCGGCGGAACAGCCCTGGTGGGTTCTGGGTGGCCAAGGACGACCCCCGGGTGGTGGACGAGGCCGTCACCGGCGAGTGCCCCGTCGACGAGGCGCGCACAGCCGCGCTGCTCAGCAACGGCGCGAGCCGTCTCGTCGACACGTTCGGCCTGACCGGCTGGCCCGGGCTGCTGCGCCTGCTGGAGACCCACGGCCCCGCCGAGGTCGTCCGCCGGGTGCGCGAGGCCGAGGCGCGCGAGGGCTTCGCCACCGACGACGCGACGATCGTCTGCCGGCTCTGACCGCCGTGGCAACCGGGGTGCGCGGGCCGGGTGTCCTCGTGTTGACTGCGGCGATGGACCGTCAACGGCTCAGCAGCATCGCGCATTCGCACCACCCGATCGCGGCCCCGCTCTCCGGCGTCAGCGTCAACCGGCTGCTGCGCCGGGCCGGTCGTCGTCCGGCGGCCCGGATCCTCGACCTGGGCTGCGGCGAGGCCGCCTGGGCGTTGCAGGCCCTCGCGCACCACCCGGACGGGCACGCCGACGGCGTGGACCTCAACCCGCACGCGCTCGAACGCGCCACCGAGGCCGCCGCCGTGCGCGGCCTCGCCGACCGGCTCACGCTGCACGAGCGCGACGCCCGGTCGTACGTGCCGGACGGCGACTACGACCTGGTGCTGTGTGTCGGATCGACGCACGCGTTCGACGGGTTCGGCGGGACGCTGGAACTGGCCGGCCGGCACGTGAACGCCGACGGCATCCTGATGGTGGGCGAGGGATTCTGGCAGGTGCCGCCGACGCCGGAGGCGCTGGCGGCGCTGGGCGCGAAGCCGGACGACCACACCGACCTCGCCGGCCTGGTCGCGGCCGCCGAGCAGGCCGGCTGGACACCGGTGTACGCGCACGTCAGCGACGCCGCCGAGTGGGACGACTACGAGTGGTCGTGGACCGGTTCGCTGACCGAGTGGGCGCTGGACAACCCGGGTCACCCGGATGCCGCCGGCGCGCTGGCCGCCGCCCGGGAGCACCGCGACCAGTGGCTGCGCGGATACCGCGGCGTGCTGGGGTTCGTGACGCTGGTGCTGCGCCGGATCTGACCGGCCGGTCCTCGCGCGCCGCCCGGCCCGAACCGGACGGCGTCAGGAGCCGAGGTAGCGCAGGATCGCCAGGACCCGGCGGCTGTAGCCGGTCACGTGGGTGAGGTCGAGCTTGTCGAAGATGGTGTTGACGTGCTTCTCGACGGCGCTCTGCGAGACGTGCAGGCGTCCGGCGATCGCGGCGTTGGTGTGGCCCTGCGCCATGTGGTGCAGCACGTCGCGTTCCCGAGGGGTGAGGCGGCCCAGCGGGTCGCTGTGGCTCGTGGCGGACATGAGCTGCCGGACGACCTCGGGGTCGAGCGCGGTGGCGCCGGCGGCGACGCGGTCGAGCGCGTCGAGGAACTCCTCGACCTGGGCGACACGGTCCTTCAGGACGTAGCCGACGCCCTCGGACCGGTCGGCGAGGAGTTTAGCGGCGTAGCGCTTCTCGACGTACTGGGACAGGACGAGCACGGCGACGTGCGGCCAGCGGCGGCGGATCTCCAGCGCGGCCCGCAGTCCGTCGTCGGTGTTGTCGGGCGGCATCCGGACGTCGGTGACGACGGCGTCGGGACGATGCTCGTCGACGGCGGCGACGAGCTGGTCGGCGTCCGCGGCGGCGGCCACCACCTGGTGTCCCTCGTCGGCCAGGAGGCGGACCAGCCCTTCGCGGAGCAGGGTGGAGTCTTCAGCGAGGACTATGCGCACGGCAGCTCCGCTCGGATCGTGGTGGGTCCACCGGGTGGGCTGTGCACGTCGAACCGGCCGTCGAGCGCGGTGACCCGGCGGGCGAGCCCTTGCAGGCCGCTGCCGTGCGGGTCGGCGCCGCCGATGCCGTCGTCGTGCACACGCATCCCGATCGTCGTGTCCCGTGCCTCGATCTCGATCGCGACGAGCGTGGCGCGGGCGTGTTTGGTGGCGTTGGTGAGCGCCTCGCAGGCGACGAAGTAGAGCACGGTCTCGACCGGCCGCGCGGGCCGGACCGGCACATCGTAGGTGATCTTGACGGGCGTCGCCGACCGCTGTGCCACCATGGTCAGCACCTCGTCCAGCGTGGTGTGGTCGAGTGCGGACGGGTAGACCCGCCAGGCCACCTCCCGCAGTTCGTCGACGGCGCGCTGGGCGTCCTCGTGCGCCTGCGTCAGAAGGGCGCGGGCCTTGTCGGGGTCGCGGCTGCGGCGTGCCCGCCCGAGCAGCATGCCGAGGGCGACGAGGTGTTGTTGCAGCCCGTCGTGCAGGTCGCGCTCGATGCGCTGACGCTCGGCGTCGACAGCGGCGATGACGCCGGCCCGGCTGACCGCGAGTTCGCTGATCCGCCGCTGCAACGCCTCGCGTGTGTGGGATTCGAGCAGGCGGCGGGCCAGCCGGCGGTCCAGCGTCGCCACGCCGGCCATGGCCTGGAGGTTCACCGCCAGCAGGGCGGCCCCGATCAGCACCTGGAGCAGGAACCCGGCGACGGTCATGGTGCCCGCCACGAAGGAGCGCACCACGATGGCGGCGAGCACCACGCCGACCACGAGCAGCCCGGCGGTGAGCGCGCCGAGAGCCGCCGGCAGGAGCCGGGCGGCCAGGTAGCCGACGACCCGTGCTCCGCCCGCCCGCACCGGTGGCGGCACTTCCTCCGAGGCGACGACGGCCAGGCGCCGCCGCTCCCACTCCGCGACGCGCCGGGCGTACCGGATGGTGGTCGCGCCGACGCGGCGGCGGACCGCCGGCGCCGGCGAGACCGCCACCACGGCGAGCCCGGCGAGGAGCAGGAACAGCGCCTCGGCCACGGCGGTCAGGACCCCGACGGCCACGGCCGCCACTGGCCGGCCCCACCGGGCCACGGCAGGAAGGCGCGACCGCCGACCGTGGACCGTGTGCTCCGGCATCGGGGCCTCCCGTCGTGGCTCGTGTCGTCCCGGGTCGATGGCGGGCGGCCGGGCGTGTGTCCGGCCGCCTGCCAACCTAGCCACCGGTCACCGGCCGTCGTCCGGCCGGCGTGGGGTTCCGTACAGGGTGCCCCGTACGGCGTGCTCGGCCGCCGGTCGCGGGCGGCGCGCCCTGATCAGCCGGGACACGACGAAGTACGCGACGGCCAGCGCGCACACCACGACGACGATGCGCTGGAACGTCCCGGCGTACGGCTCGACGACGTGCCAGTTCTCCCCGAGCAGGTAGCCGGACATCACGAACACGGTGTTCCAGATCAGGCTGCCCAGCGTGGTGTAGAGCAGGAACGTGGGGACCGGCATGCGTTCCACACCGGCCGGGACGGAGATGAGGCTACGGAAGATCGGGATCATGCGGCCCAGGAAGACCGTCTTCACCCCGTGCCGGGCGAACCACGTCTCCGTCCGGTCGATGTCGCTCACCTGGATCAACGGCAGCCGTACCGCGATCGCGCGGACCCGGTCGCGTCCGAGCGCGGCGCCGACGCAGTACAGCGCCAGCGCGCCCACCACCGAGCCGATGGTGGTCCAGAGGATCGCGGCGAACAGGTTCATCCGGCCCTGACTGGCGGTGAACCCCGCCAACGGCAGGATCACCTCGCTCGGGATGGGCGGGAACAGATTCTCCAGCGCCACCGCCAAACCGGCGCCCGGGGCGCCGAGCCGCTCCATCAGATCGGTCACCAACCCGGCCAGCCCGCCCTGCGGCGGATCGGATTCCCCGGCCAGCCGGCCGGCTACGTGCCACAAACGGATCATGCCGATGACGCTATGAAGCCGTGGTGTTCCGGACCATGAGGTTGACCGCCGACCTGAGCGGGCCGGCCCCAGCCGCGGGGTGTGGAGAACCGCACCCCGGGCGGCCACCGGTAACGTGGAGCCGCACGTCGTCGCGGGGCAGCGCTCCCGCCGTCCAGAACACGAGTCCGGTGGGTGGTCCTCGGTGCCGATGCAGATCCGTTTCGCCGTGCCGGCCGATCCTGCCTATCCGGCCCGCGTGGCCGCCGCGCTCGCCGCCGCCCGGCTGCGCCGGTTCGGCTACATCGGCGCGGCCCTCGCCGCGATCGGGGTGATCGGGTGGGTCGCCTCGCAGGCGTCGGAGCGGGGTGACCGCTTCGCGTCGCTGTGGACCGCGTTCATCGTGGCCGGCGTGCTGTCGATGCTGTACGCGCCGTGGGTGCGGTGGCGGGCCCGGCGCCGCTCCGGCGGCTACGCGGTCGAGGGCGGCTACGACATCGACGACCGCAACATCATGATGCGCAGCGGTTCGGAGTCCGGCGGCATCGCCTGGGACGGCGTCACACGGGTCAGCGAGACCCCGGACTTCTGGCTCGTGTACGTCGGGCGGATGCCGGCCACCGTGATCCCCCGCTGGCTGATGTCCGCCGAGGACGCCGGGACGCTGCGTGCCTTCATGACCGAACGCGGTCTGCTCGACGACCGTTGACGATGTATTGATTGACTGTATATGTTGCCTCGGTGAGTGAGATGCGCGAGGCGACCTTCCTGATCCTGACCGCGTTGGCCGACGAGCCGCGCCACGGCTACGGGATCATCCAGGACGTCTCCGGCCTGTCCGGCGGTCGCGTCAACCTGCTGCCGGGCACGCTCTACGCCGCCCTGGACCGCCTGGTCGCGCAGGGCCTCGTCGAACCCAGCCACGAAGAGGTGGTGGACGGCCGGCTGCGCCGCTACTACCGGCTGCACGCCGACGGCCAGGCCGAGCTGGCGCGCCAGACCGAGCGGCTGCGGCAGCTCGCGTCCGCCGCCGAGACCCGGCTGCGCGCCCTGCGACCCCGCACCGCCTGACCCCCACCGTCACGGCCTCGTAGGGAGAAACCCGTGCACCGCTGGCTGCTGCTGGCCTACCCCCGTGACTACCGCCGCGCGCGCGGGCCCGAGATCCTGGAGACGGTACGGGACGTCGGCGCGGCCCACCGGCGTACCCGGATGGCGGCGAATCTCGTACGCCACGGTCTGCGCGCCCGGCTGGGACGGCCGGCGAGCCGTACCGTGGTGGTCTGGGCGTCGGTCTTCGCGGTGGTCTGCGGTCTGTTCGCCGCGTCGTTCGGCACCTGGCTCGCCTGGCTCGGCTCCCGCCCGCTCGACCACCGGGACCTCGCCGCCGTGGTGGGACAGCTCTACCCGGACCGGCAGGCGGGCCACCTCGACCAGGAAGACCCGCCCGCCGTGTTCCTCATCTACGGCCACCCGCTGACCGGAGACCTCCTGTCCGAGCTGCTGCTCGGTGACGGCGGCGAGTACGCGCCGGCCGAGCTGACCGCGTCGTTCGACCAGGCGCCGCCCGCCGGCCTCACCGAGCTGCGCCGGCGTCTGGACGCCACCGGGTGGGAGCAGAGCGAGCCCGTCCACTCCGACGCGTACGACTGCATCCCCGACCATCCGCGGTGCGACCCGGCGACCATCCCCTCCGACATCACCGTGAACGCCGCACGGGGCGACCACATCCTCGCTGTGGAAATCACCCCCGAGGGCTCGATGAGCCTCACCCTCAGCCGGGCCACCCCCGGCGCCGCGTATCCGGCCGGTCTGCTCGGCTTCGCACTCGGCGCGCCGGGCGGCTGGGTGCTGTTCGGCTGGGCCAGCCGCCGCACCGAGGAACGGCGCCCGCTGGTGCAGGCGCCGGCGAAGGTCCTGTACGGCGTCGCGATGGTGTTCTGGGCCGCGCCGATCCTGCTGAGCGCGCCGCTGATGCTCACGCACCACCTGAGCGAGCCGCATCCCCGCTGGCACGTGCCGTGGGAGTGGCTCGGCCAGCCGGCCCTGTCGCTGCCGTTCCTGCTCGGCGCGGTCCTGCTGCTGCTCGTGCTGGCCCTGGCGGCGCTGCCGCACCGGCGCCCGGCCGACCGTACGCTCGCCGGGGCGACGGGCCAGCGCCCGGCGGTCTAGCATCGGGCGATGACGTCGTCCCTGCACCGCCTGCCGAAGATCAGCGCACCGGCCACGCGGGCGCTGAACGCCGCCGGCTACACGACGCTGCGCCAGCTCGCCGGGGTGCCGCGCGCGGAGCTGGCCCGCTTGCACGGCATGGGGCCGAAGGCGCTGGGCGTCATCGAGGCCGCCCTCGACGAGCACGACCTGCGGCTGAGCTGACGAGGTGATCGCGGTGCCGCAACAGATGCACCTGGACGTGATGGTCGACGACCGGGACGAGGCGGGTCTGGCGGTGCTCGCGCTGGGTGCGCGGCGGTTGCCGGGCGACCACGTGCACGGCCACCCCGCAGGCCGCCCGTTCTGCCTGATCCGGCGTCCCACCTGGGCGTCGCCGGTGGGCGGGTCCGCGTGACGCACCAGGACCGAACGCACCGGGAGGTCACCGGTGGCGGCCAGCCCGCCGACCGCTGGACGGTGAACGCGTGGCGGGTCCTGCACATCGGGGTGGCGATCACCGCGGTCTGTCTGCTCTGGGCGGTCAGCGTCCCGGGTTTCGTCTTCCTCCTGATGCTCGGCGTGGTTCACCTGCTCGTTCTGGCCGGTCTGGGTTGGGCCGCCCTGGTGGTGTTCTTCGTGGCGGAGCGCCGCCGCTGGTCCTGGCGTTTCCTGACCGCCCCGGTGATCGTCGTGCTCACGGGGGCGTTGCTCGCCGCGGGAGCGCCGTTCCAGGCTCGCTGGGCGGTGAGCCGTGGCGCGTTCGATCGGGTGGTCGCCGCCCTGCCCCCGGCAGGCCCGGAAGACGCCGAGTGGTCACCCGTGGCGGTGCCGCGCCGCATCGGCGCCTACCTCATCACCTCGGCTTACACCGTCCCCGGCGGTGTGGTGCTGTACGAGACCAACGGATACATGCTGGACGACGCCGGATTCGCCTACCTGCCCCAGGGCCCCACCGCCGACCTGGCGACCGAGGAGTTCGAGGCTCCGCGCTTCACGCACCTCGGCGGCCCCTGGTACAGCTGGACCGCGAGCTGGTAGGGCAACGACCTACGGCTGCCGCGAGGATTCCCGGTAGGGGATGAACACCAGCGTCCGACGTTGCCGCCGAGGTGGCGATGGAAGTCGGTGGCGGCCCGCCGGTCGGACACGGCGATGACGACGTGGTCCGGTCCGGCCACGGGCGTCTTGCGTCGACCGTACCGGCGGGCCCGGCCGGGGGTCAGGCGCTCGGACGCCGCCGGACAAGGTGACGGGCGAAGAACCGGTTCGCGGGCTCTCCCTCGAACTGCGGCACGCCCGTGTGCCCACCCATGTTGGCGTGCAGCGTCTTCTCCGCCGAGCCGAAGGCGTCGAACAGGTCCAGTGCCATCTGCCGGTCGTTGCCCTCGTCGTCCCACTGCAGCAGGACGTGCAGCGGAATGGTGACCCGCCGCGCCTCCTCGATGATGGCGCGCGGCACGAAGCTCCCGGCGAACAGGAGCGCGGCCACGATGCGCGGTTCGACAAGCGCCAGCCGCACGCCGATCGAGATCACCCCGCCGGCGTACCCGACCGGGCCTCCGACCTCGGGCAGCGCGAGGAGGGCGTCCAGCGCGGCCCGACACTCCGGGACCGCCTTCTCGACCAGCGGCAGGACGAGCCGGTCGACGATCTCGTCGGCGACCGGCTCACCGGCCGCCAGCGCGCGGTGCAGATCGGCGCGGGCCTGTTCGGCGGCGGCGGACGCAGGCCGGTCGCCGCTTCCGGGAAGCTCGATGGTGGCCGCGGCGAAGCCCTGCGCGACGCAGCCCTCCGCCCGTGCCAGCAGGCGGGGATACATCCGGCGGAGTCCGCCGGGGTGGCCGAGCAGGATCAGCGGGGCCGGCTCGGACGCGGATGCGGGCGTCCACAGGAGGCCGGGGATCTCGCCGAGGGTGAACGTGCGCTCGCGGACGCCGTCGGCGAGGCGCTGTTCGGAGGTGAATCGCATGGTCGTGCCTTTCGGGAGTGAGACGGCGCTCCCGGACGACCTATCGCCCGGCCGTGACCCCCGAGGGGAGCACCCATGTCGTTACTGCGGTCACGGGTACCACCTCCCTCGTCCTCCGGCACGGCCACCGGAAAGCTAACAGCACCGGCCGGGGTCGCCAACCGGTTTTCGCGACCGGCCTCGGCCCGTCACCGTAGTCTGCCCGCGACCTGGTTGAGGCGAACGGCGAGGTCACGTTTCGCCGCACGAGGCTGTCGATCACGGTGGGCGTGGCTGCCGTCCGGGTGCCACGCCCACCCCGTCATCGCGTCGACGTCGGACCTGTCACCGGCCGGCCGCGCGGAGCATCGCCTCCGTCTCGGGGTCGGGCATGATCTCCCGGACCTCCTGGGCGCAGCGGCACGACACGGCGATCTTGGCGGCCCACTTCAGCGCCTCGTCGCGTGAGGCCACGTCGAGGACCACGAACCCGCCGATGACCTCCTTGGTCTCCGGGAACGGCCCGTCGGTGACCACCCCGTCCGTACCGACGATGCTCGCCTGCTGCCGTTCGAGCCCGGTGCCGTACACGAAGACGCCCGCGTTCACGGCCTCCTGGATGACCGCGTGCGCGTCCTTGCCCACCTGGGGGATCTCCTCGGCGGGGATGTGGTCCATCGCGCCGTCGTTGAACGAGATCAGGTACCGCGCCATGCCATGACTCCCTTGTCCGGGCGGCCCGGTCCGGCCGCCTCTCACCCGTACTACGAACGAGCCGCCCCGGATCCGACGTCATGCGCCCAGCGGGTTCAGTGCGCTTCGAGGACGAAGAGGACGACAGGCGTCCTCCTCACCGGACCGCCTCCTCGACAGGCGGGATGGGCACGGCGGTGCCGGTCACCGCGATCCCGGTGCCGGGGCCGGCGGGGATGCCGACGGTGAGCAGGCTCGGACGGCCCATGTCCTCGCCCTGCCGCACGGTCACAGTCGCGGGCGGCTGCACCAGGCCCAGCTCCCGCAGGTAGCCGCCGAACGCGGCGGCCGCCGCCCCGGTCGCGGCGTCCTCGACCACGCCGCCGGGCGGGAACGGGTTGCGCGCGTGGAACACCAGCGGAGACTCCCGGTGCACCAGGTCGATCGTGGTCCAGTCCCGCTCGGCCATCAGGGCGCTCAGCGCCGCCATGTCGTAGTCCAGGTCCGTCAGGCGCTGCCGGGTCGCGGCGGCCACGATCGGGTGCCAGGCCCCGGCGTACGCGACACGCGGCGGCAGCGTCGCGTCGAGATCGTCAGGCGACCAGCGCAACGCGGCGAGCAGCGCCGCGAGGTCGTCGGCGCCCAGGGGCACGGTACGCGGCGCGACGCTGGTCAGCGTGGCGGTGGTGGCGCCGTCGGCCTGCACGCTCGTGGCGACCTCGACCAGTCCGGCGCGGGTGTCCAGGTGCAGCACACCGGGGCCGTGCCGCTCGGCGTAGGCGACCGCAGCCGCGATCGTCGCGTGGCCGCAGAACGGCACCTCCGCCTTCGGGCTGAAGTAGCGCACCGTGAACCGCCCGCCCCCGCCCGCGGGCACGAGGAACGCCGTCTCGGAGTAGCCGACCCGGGCCGCCACCTGCTGCATCTCCGCGTCTCCGACGCCCGTGGCATCGAGGACGACGCCGGCCGGGTTGCCACCGGCGGGGTCGGCGGTGAACGCGGCGTATCGGTTGACGTCCATGATCACGATCCTAGGTCAGCGGCCCGCCCTCGGCTGTCCCGAAGCGGGCGACGAGGAAGTCGAGTCGCTCCTCCTGCCCGCCCGCCGGGACACGGCCGCTGCGGGACAGCACCGTGATGCCGTGCAGCGCGCTCCAGAGGACCTCAGCGGACAACTCCCGCCGCTCGTCTCCGGGGTCGAAGCAGCTGACGAACTCGTCGAAGCAGGCCCGCAGCGGCGGCGGGGTCTCGGCGCTGGCGAACCGCAGTTCGGTGGGCAGGACGAACATGGCGTCGTACAGGGCCGGCCGCTCGGTCGCGAAGTCCAGGTAGGCGTGGCAGACCGCGCGCAGGGACTGCCCCGGGTCGGGCGCGGCCTGCCGTGCGCGGCTCAGGTGGGTGGCGAGCTCGGTGAACCCGTCCAGGGCGACGGCGGCGACGATGGCGTCCTTGCCGTTGAAGTGGCTGTAGAGCACGGGCTGGCTGTACTCGACCCGGTCCGCCAGTCGCCTGGTGGTGACCGCCTCCCAGCCCTCGGTCTCGGCCAGCTCGCGCGCGGTGGCGACGATCAATCGATGACGCTGCGCCCGCTCACGTTCGCGGCGCTCACTGACGGCGGACATGACCGGATCCTAGCAGCGCTAGACATCCTGCCGGCGACAATCTATCGTCGCTCTCATCGCTAGCGCCGCTAGCAAGCCGCCGCCACCGAGGGGATGCCATCCATGCTCACCACAGCCGCCACAGTGCTCGCCGGGCTGATCGGCGTGGGCTGCGTACTCATGGGGGTGCTCGCCTTCCGGAGGCCGCAGGGCGCCGCCGGCTTCGGCATTCCCGACACGCCGACCGAGGACCCCACCTTCCGGGCCTGGCTGACCGTCAAGGCCGTACGCGACATCGCCTCGGGCGTCTTCATCCTCATCCTCGTGGCCGGCGCGACACCCCATCTGCTGGGCTGGTTCATGCTCGCCGCCACCGGCATACCCGTCGGAGACGCGCTGATCGTGCGCCGCAGCAACGGCCCCGCGACCGCCGTCTACGGCGTTCACGGCGCCACCGCCCTGGTGATGCTGGTGATCAGCGTCCTGCTGCTCGCCGCCTGAGCGGCCCACACGGAACGGAGAATCCGATCATGCGTAGCTTCGAGATCACATCCATCGGGACCGTCCGCAACGACCGGACGGACATCCAGCACAGCGACAACTGGGGTGCGGTCCGCAGCACGATCGTCGTGGACGAGCGGTTCGGCGAGGCGTGCCTCCAGGGTCTGGAGGAGTTCTCCGACGTGGAGGTCTTCTTCGTCTTCGACCGGTTCCCGGACGGCGGCGACTTCCGGGAACCCCGTCCCTACCGTGGCCGGGCCGACCTGCCGCCGATGGGCGTGTTCGCCGGTCGCGGCCCCCGCCGGCCGAACCGCATCGGCGTGACCTGCTGCCGGATCGAGTCCGTCGACGGCCGCGAGCTGACGGTGGTGGGCCTCGACGCGGTGAACGGCACCCCGGTGATCGACCTCAAGCCGGTGCTGGCGGAGTTCGTCCCCGCCGACGTCCGGCAGCCGGGATGGGTCAGCCGCATGATGTCCGAGTACTTCCAGTCGTAGCGTCGGCGCGGCGCGCGTGCACCCGCGCCGCAGGCGAGCGTCCGGTGGGAGGCACCCGCGAGACGGATCCGGCGAGCGCGGGATGCTCCGGACGCACGCCTGGACGGCGCGCGGATTCCTCCGCCGGGTGGCGGGCGTCGATCTGGGATGCTTCCTCCATGCCGTCCTTCCCGCCCACCTTCTCCCCCGAGGTCGTCGCGCAGCCGGCGCAGGCCCAGCTCGAGGCGTTCCTCGACGAACACCGCGACGCGCTCGACCGCTGCCTGGACGGGCTGACCGAGGAGCAGGCGCGCCGGTCGCTGGTGGCCTCCCGGACCACGCTGCTCGGTCTGGTGAAGCACGCGACCTTCGTCGAGAAGGTCTGGTTCGACGAGGCCTTCACAGGCCGGTCGCGCGCCGAGATCGGCATCCCGGAGCGGTCGCAGGACTCGTTCCTCCTCGACGACGGCGACACGATCGCCGGCGTGCGGCGGGCCTACCGCGACGCCCGCGACGCGTCACGCCGGGCGACCTCCACGCGGGGCCTGGACGACATCCTCACCGGGCACCGGCGGGGCCCGCTTCCGCTGCGCTGGGTGTATCTCCACGTCCTGCGCGAACTCGCCCAGCACTGCGGGCACGCGGACATCCTCCGCGAGCAGATCCTCGACGGATAGCGGGCGGCCGGCGGTGGCCCGTCGTCGGAACGGTCCGCCGTCACGCGCCGACGCCCTCACCGGGGTCACCGGCGAGCGAGTCGGGGGCGCGCATCCGCCACGCGTCGGTGACCAGCTCCGTCAGACGCTCCACGCCGACGTGCGCCAGCCGCAGCATGACCAGGGGCGACCCGTCGTACGCGGGCGTGGTGAAGAACAGGTCGGGCTCGCCGAGGAGCAATGCCTGCTTCTCCGCCTCGTCGCCCACGTACAGCACGGCGATGTCGGTGCGGATGCGCCGCGGCCTACCGGGCGTACGCTCCGGATAGGACCAGACGAATCCCTTGCCGGCGACCCGGAAGTCGAAGCCGTCACTGTCGATCTCGACCACGTGCGGCAACGACAGCGCCACCCGGCGGACGTCGTCCGCGTCAACCATGACGGTCACCCCGGGACACCGCCTTCCGCACCGGCACAGCCTAGCCGCCGCGCTGCCGTGCGGTGGCAGGCCGCCAACGTCCTTCCGGTCACAACCCTGGCCGTGCCGATGGTCAGATGGTGAATCCGCCGTCGACGTTCACCGTCGCGCCTGTGAAGTAACGCCCGTCCGGGCCGGCCAGGAACGCCACCGCGGCGGCCACGTCGGCCGGCTGCGCGTAGTGGCCGAGGGCGGTGAACCCGTTGATCGTGTCCGCGTTCGGGCCGTCGGCCGGGTTCAGCTCGGTGTCCGTGGCACCGGGGTTCACCAGATTCACCGTGATCGCTCGGCCGCCGAGTTCGCGCCCGAGCGCCTTGGTCAGACCGATCAGGGCGGTCTTGCTCATCGCGTAGAGCGAGAAGCCCGGGAAGACCGCCCGCTCGGCCGTGTTGCTGCCGATGTTGACGATCCGCCCGCCCGCCGACATGTGACGAACCGCGGCCTGTGAGGCGACGAACGGCGCCCGGACGTTCACCGCGACTGTCTGCTCGAACTCGTCGAGACCCAACTGCTCCAGCGGCCCCAGCAGGAACGCGCCCGCGTTGTTGACCAGGACGTCCAACCGGCCCAGCTCATCGGCGGCCCTTTCCACCGCCGCGATCACCGCTGCCGGGTCGGCGCTGTCGGCCCGCACGGCGATCGCCCGCCGTCCCACGGCCTTGATCTGCTCCACCACGTCGTCGGCGCGCCGCTGATTCCGCTGGAACGTCAGCGCCACGTCGGCGCCGTCCTCGGCCAGGCGCAGGGCGACCGCCGCGCCGATGCCACGGCCACCGCCGGTGACGAGAGCTACCTTGCCGTCGAGTGCGTTGTTCATGGTGGACAGCCTGGTCGACGAGGGGCCGGCTGTCCGGCGGGGATCGGACGCCGCGTTCGTGACACGACGACGACAAGAATGGTGCGGTGGCGAGCACCATCTCGGCTTGCAAGGATGGGTGACGTGGGCACCGACATCGCCGGTGGGGTGGAGATGAGGCCGGACGGTCCGGGTTCGCCCTGGCAGCTGGCCGACGTCAGCCTGGATGCGCTACCCCGTCATTACGACGCCTTCGGGCTGCTGTTCGGCGTGCGCAACCACGCCGGGTTCGAGCCGGTCGCGCCCGGCCGTGGCCTGCCGGACGACGCCGGCGCGGACCTGCTCGCTCTCCTCGCGGACGGCGAACACGACCACACCTGGGTGACATGGGCGCAGTTGGCGTCCGTCGACTGGAGCGCGCAGGCGCCCCGTGTGGACGACCGGATACACGAGTACGAGCTGACGAGCCAGGGACCGCGCCTCGTGGGCAAGGCCGGACACCACGGGCGAGCCTGGCGCGAGGTAGCCGGCGAGCACGCGGACCACCGGGGCAGCAGCTACCCGGAGGGAACCGAATGGCGCGCTGCCGACCGGATGTGGCGGGTGGAGCGCCTGACCCACGGTGATGTGCTGCGCGCCGACCCGCAGCTCCGCGCGCTGCTGGACCGCATGCGCGAGCTCGCCGAACGGTACGGCGGCGACAACGTACGGCTCGTCGTCTGGTTCGACAGCTAGCACCGCCGCGCGCGATCAGGAGGCTCCCCACTCATCGCCGCGCGCGTACTCCCCCGAACAACCGGACCCGGTGGTCGACGTCGCGGTCCGGCTCAGTGTTCGTAGCCGGCCTCCTGGTCGGCGAGCACGTCGTGGCCCGGGCGCCTCGCCGGGGCTCAGTCCATCGCGATGTAGAGCCGTTGGCCGCCGGGCCGGTAGCCGACGCGCTCGTAGACCCGCCACGAATCCTCGCCGCCGGCCTCCAGCCAGGCGACCTCGGCACCGGCCTCGAACAGCCGCCGGGTGACGTCGGCGGTGATGGCCGACGCCAGCCCTCGGCGGCGGCAGGGCGCGCGAACGGCGATGCCGGCCACCTCGCTGACCGCGCCGAACGGCGCTGCCGCACCGCCGCCGCCCGCGCAGCCACCGTCCTCGGTGACGGCCATGACGACCACGCCGCCGGTGTCCTGCTGGCGCCGCAGGCGAACCACGTCGGCCGCGGCGGCGACCGGATCACCGCCGAACGCCTCGTTCTGCGTGCTGATCAGCGCGGCGCGCTGGGAGTCGGTCTCCGGTACGCACAGGCTCAGATGTTCCGGCACCGGTGGGGACGCCAGCGTGTCCGGCACGCAGACCAGGTAGGTGTGCCGGGCTTCCACGGTGAAGCCGGCGACGGTCAGCAGCGCCTCCAGGTTCGGGGGCGCAACTGGTGACGTACTCCAGGCGGGGTCTGCGGTCGGCGGCGTGAAACGCCGCGACCAGGGCGGTGACGTCGGCCGCGGTGACGTCGGCGCCGGGACGCGGCGTCGCGTAGTTGACGTACGGGCTGGTCGTCGTCGGATCAAGCCCGATCACGAACGGCCCCACCTCGACGGGCACGGGCCGGCGCGACAGGTTGACGACGACGGACTGTTGGATGCGGGCATCCATGCTCAACGGGAAACCTCGATGCATGAGAGAGCTGCGACGGGCGGAGGAAACGTCGGGCCGCCCCGCCGTGTCGCGGGCACACGACGGTCATCCGTCGCGTGGTGAGCGGGTGCTTGCCGGCTCGTCGATCGGCTGAACGACCGCGGCGAAACTGTCGGTGCCGGCCGCTAGCCTGCCGCCGTGATGAAAGTCGATATGGAGAAGGCCGCGCTGTGTGAGTTCCTCGAATATCAGCGTGTCAGCATCCGAGCCGTCCTGGCGGATCTGGACCCGGCCTCGCTGCGCACGCCGGTCCTGCCCTCCGGATGGTCGCCGCTCGGGCTGGTGGAGCACCTCGGGCATGCGGAGCGCCACTGGTTCCAGGAGGTCTTCCGCGGTTCCGTAGAGCCGGTGCCCTGGCCGGACGAGAACACACCACTGCGCACGACTCGATCGCCGTCCGAGGTCTTCGGTTTCTACCGCGACCAGTGCGACATCTCCGACGCGATCATCGCCGCGGCCCCGCTGTCGGCGGCACCCGCCGGCCGGCATCCGGACGAGACGCTGGCGTCCCAGACCACCGACCTGCGACGGATCGTTCTGCACGTCATCGAGGAGACCGCTCGGCACGCCGGTCACCTGGACGCCGTGCGCGAGCTGATCGACGGGCGCACCGGGCTCGGGCCGCGCTGAACCGAGCGGGAAGCCCTCGCCGCCGGCTCCGCCGTTCGGACCGGTCAACGACGCACCCGGTAGCGCAGGTGCAGCACCCGATCGCCCTGGAGCACCACGTCCGGATCCTCCAGCAGGTGCTGCGCGTCGACCGACCCGAAGTAGCGCTTCCCGGACCCGAACACCACGGGTACGACGTCCATGCGTACCTCGTCGACCAGGCCCGCGGCGAGCACCTGGCCTCCGACGTCGCCCGCGGCGACCTCGACGACGCGGTCCTCCGCGAGTTCCTGCGCCCTGGCCACGGCTGCCTCGATTCCGTCGACGAAGTGGAACGGCGACTCGGCGTCCCAGCCGTCGGGTGGCGGCCGGTGCGTCACGACGACCACGTGGTCGATCCCGCTCGGCGGCGTCCCGTCCCAGCCGCCGGTCAGGTCGAAGACGTGCCGGCCGACGACCGTCACCGCGATCCGGTCCCAGTACGGCCGGACGTAGTCGTAGGACGTCTGCGACACCGTCAACGCGCCGCTGTCGTCCAACGGGACGTCACCGCTCGTCAACCAGTGGAACAGCGGTCCGGGCTGGTCGTTTCCGTCCGCGACGAAGCCGTCCACCGACACCGAGCTGTACAGGACCACAGTGCCCACGCGGGCTCTCCTCTGCCTTGGGTGCCCCCAAGCTAGCGTCCCGCGAGCTGCGGTTCTTGTACGAAATCAATCGGCCGGCAGCGGCCAGCCGTCCATCGCGTGGCCGGGGTGTTCGCGCAGGAACCGCCGCCGGACCTCGATGTACCGCGTCGGTGTGAGCCCGGTGAACTCCCGGAACTCGTGACCGAAGTGGGCCTGGTCGAAGTAGCCCGCCGCATTGGCGAGCGCGCCCCAGTCGACCGGACCGGCGGGGTCGAGCGCGAACACGGTGGCGGCGAAGCGGTAGGTGCGGGCCATCCGCTTCGGTGTGACGCCGACGAGTTTCTTGAACCGCTGTGCCAGATGGGTGCTGCTGACACCGGCTGCCGTCCTCAGGTCGCCGATCGCCACCGCACCGCCGGTCGCCGCGATGACACCGCTCGTATGGCGGATCAGCCCCAGGCCGGCGGTCTCGCGCAGCCGTCGCATCAGCTCATCTTCGAGCAGCGTCAGCATCTCGTCCGGTCCGTCCGCCGTGGCCAGCCGGTCACGCAGCTCAGCCACGGCGGGCCGGCCCCAGACCTGCTCCACCGGCACCGGCCGGTCACACAGTTCGGCCGCGGGCATCGGCAGGAACGGCGCCAGGCCCCACGGCTTGACGTGCACGCCGACGGACCGGGTCGGGCGTGGGTAGCCGAACTCGAACGCGCGGGTGGGCGTGGTGATCACGCAGCCGTCGGCGTACTCCGCGGTCCCGATGTCGGCGCCGCCGCGGATACGGAACGGTGCCCCGAGGTTGACGACGAGCAGCGCCGCCGGCATCGGCGGCAGCGTCAACCGGGGGTACGGGGGCGTGCCCGCCAGGTAGTAGAGGTCGTCGATCAGCCCGTCCAGCGGCGGTCGAGGCACTCTGGAGACGTACTCCACGCCCACAGCATCGCGGACGCCCCGCCGTCGTCGCCGACGCCACGCCCAGCACGACGATCGACCCGGCTGTCGCAAGAGCAACTCGCACAGCCGGCAGTCCATGAACGCGATTCCAGCCGGACGGGCTCAGACGTTCCGCCGGATGCGCACCCTCGGACGCTCGCGCGTTCTGCTGACCGCGAAGAGGTCTTCATGGGGCCTCGCCCACCGGCCATGCTGGCTCGATGGATGTGCCGAGGCGCCTCACTTCCGAGGCCATGCTCACGAACCTCTACGCGGCCTTCAACAGGCGTGACATCCCCACGCTGCTGGCCGCCCTGACGCCGGACGTCTCGTGGCCCAACGGCTGGGAGGGAGGCGTCGTTCACGGCCGGGACCAGGTGAGTGCCTACTGGCGCCGGCAGTGGGACGAGCTTGAGCCCATGGTCACGCCGACCGCGTTCAGCACGGAGGCCGACGGCCGCATCGTCGTCACCGTTCATCAGGTCGTCCACGACAAGGCCGGCACGAAGCTCGCCGACCACACCGTCACGCACGTCTACCGCCTCGACGGCGGCCTGGTGACAGAGATGGAGATCCGGGAGTGACGCAACGTCCCGGAGAGGTACGAGAGGTCGCAACGGCGATGACTTTCGTTGCGGCTTCCGGTCTCTATTCCCGCGCACCCGCTCTCCCGGTTCTCCGGGGGAGCCCATGACCGCCACACACAGGAGGCAGGCGTGAAGCTTCTTCTCACATCCGCGGGCGTCCAGAACCCGAGCATCACCGATGCGCTGGTCGGCCTGCTGGGCAAGCCGATCGCCGAGTCCAGCGCCCTCTGCATCCCCACGGCGGCCTACCCGATGGGCGGACCGGCCTCGGCGTGGCGCTTCATCACCGGTCAGACGCCGCTGCCCATGAGCGGGCTGGGCTGGAAGTCGCTGGGCGTCCTCGAACTGACAGCGCTGCCGAGCATCGGCGAGGAGCGGTGGGTTCCCTGGGTCCGGGAGGCCGACGTCCTGCTCGTGCACGGCGGCGACGCCACGTACCTGTGCCACTGGATGCGGCAGTCCGGGCTGGCGGACCTCCTGCCGTCGCTGCCCGACACCGTCTGGGTCGGGCTGAGCGCCGGCAGCATGGTGCTGACCCCACGGGTCGGCAGGGAATTCGTCGAGTGGCAGTCCGCGCCCGACGACCGCACACTGGGGCTCGTCGACTTCTCGATCTTCCCGCACCTGGGCCTCGAACCGGACAACACCATGGCCGCTGCCGAGAAATGGGCGGCCGAGATCGCCGGTCCGGCGTACGCGATCGACGACCAGACGGCCATCACGGTGACCGGCGGCACCGTCGAGGTCGTCTCCGAGGGGCACTGGAGGCGGTTCCCCTCGTAGGGGTGATCGGCCGCGCTACCCGAGCAGCGTCGCCGCCACGGCCACTGTGGCCAGTGACAGCGTCGTGGTCACCATCACCGCCCGGTTGGCCACCGTCTCGCCGACGCCGTACTCCTGGCCGATGATGAACGTGTTCTGCGCTGTCGGCAGGCCCGCGCACACCACCACGGCGAGCAACTGCGGCGCGGACAGGTGCAGGGCCAGTCCGGCCGCGTACGCGATGACCGGCTGCGCGACGAGCTTCAGCGCGCTGATCGCGGCCAGTTCGGCCGGCCCGGCGGGCTCTGCCGGTTCTGCCGGTTCTGCCGGTTCTGCCGGTTCTGCCGGTTCCGGCCGCGACGGCGCCGTGCGGTGCAGCGACGCGCCGAGGGCGACCAGGGCGGCCGGAACCGCGGCACCCGCCAGCAGCGTCAGCGACGCGTCGGCCACCGACGGCAGACGCAGGCCGCCAGCCGAGCACGCGACACCGAGCAGCGACGCCAGGATCACCGGATTGCGTACGGGCAGGGAGGCGATGCGGCGGACGCGTACCCGCCCGTCCTGGTCGCTGTGCCGGTCCAGGGCGACCAGGATCACGGGCGTCACCACCAGCACCTGGAGCAGCACCACCGCCGCCAGGAACGACACGTCCCCGAGAACCTGCGTGGCGATCGGGATGCCGAGGTTCGCCGAGTTCACGTACCCGGCGGCCATGCCCCAGATCGTCCGTTCGCCGGGCTCGCGACCGAACAGCCGGCTCGCGCCGGCCCACCCGAACCCGATCACCGCGACAGTGCTCACGCCGAAGGCGAGCAGCGAGCGGCCGGCGAACCCGGACAGCGGCATTCGCGCCAGGGCCAGGAACAGGGCGGCCGGCATCGCGAGGTGGAACACGAACCGGCCGAGCACCGACGCCGCCGCCTCGCCCAGCAGGCCCCAGCGACAGGCCGCGTACCCGGCCGCGGTGAGGATCCAGATCGGTACGAACGCCGACACCAGGCTCATCCGGGCGTCACCGGAGCGTCGCGCCGGGTCAGGGATCGGCGGGCGTGCGGAGCGTACGAGCCGGGAACCCCTCCGACGCGTCCACGGCGCCTACCGAGCCGACGGGCAGCCGAGGGCTGTCCCCGTGTACATCGACGAGGGACGGGAGCCACGGTGGGCGGCACCAGGATGACCTTGCCGGGGTGAGCGCGTCAGTTCCAGGTGACAGTGGCCCGTGTCCGCCAGAGATCCAGGACGGCCGCGTCCCCGCGTAGGTCGAGGCGTTCAGTCCCACTCCGGTTCCACAGCAGGAGGTAGAGCTCGGATGCAGGTCCCACGACGGTCAGCTGGGCCGGCATCTCACCGGCGACCAGGCGGCGCCCGGCCGGCTCGATGTAGAAGGTCCATCCCGCGTCCACATCAGTAGGCACCAGGGCCATACTGAGGGGTGGATCCGCCACCAGACGCCCACCGGGCCGGCCGAAGAAGCCGTTCAGCAGTTCGTCGATGCCGTCAGCGGCGAAGGACGGATCCCAGTACGGAACCGTGGAGACAGCCGACTCGGCATCGGCGCGATGTACCGCGGTCTCGTGAGCCTGGCGACGTGCCCAGAACGCCAACGGCGAGGGCGCGGGCAGAAACGTCCAGCACTCGACGCTCTCGTCAGCCGCTGCCAGCGTGTCCACGAGTGCGCGATGGCCCTCCCGAAACCAGTCCAGCAGCTCGTCGTCATCCACCACGGCGAAGAACTCCGCCTCTTCCCGGGTGGAGTAGGGCTGACGGCGTCCTGTGATCACGTGGGCCATGGCCCAGCGGTGTACACCGCCGACATGGTGCAGCAGGTCACGGACCTGCCATCCGGGGCAGGTGGGCACGTGTGCGTCCAGACCCGCCCGGCCCGCCGCCTCTGCCAGTCGGACGCCTTCCTCATCCAGCGCGGCGATGTTCTCGGCGATACGCATGACGGGAGCGTCCCACGCGCCACCGACCCTCCGCCAGGCGGGCGTCGTGCCATCATGGCGCACTCACCTGCCGCAGATCGGGCGGCACTCGGTCACCCCGGCATGACGCGAGCAGGTCGTGACCGTCGCCCGCTGATCGCCCCGCCGGTATCCAGGAGTCTTGCGGGGAGCATCCCCACCCGATCTCGACCCGCCAGGCGCCTAGGATGGTCCCGGTGACCACACCCGAACGGCGACCCGCCGACGTCCCGACCGACGAAGCCCGGGTCGACGAGGCCCTGCGACTGCTCTCCGGTGCACCGGTCGCACTCGATGTCGCCGTCAAACGGCTCGCCCGCGGCAGCGGCGTCTACGCCTGGTGGGCAGCTCCGTCCGTCCTCCCCGACCTCCCCGGTCCGCCGAACGACAGCGACCCGTCGCGGCGGATGCTCCATCTCGGCCGGGCGACCAGCCTGCGCGGCCGGATCCTGCGCAACCATCTGAGGCGTTCGGGCAGCTCGACCCTGCGCCGCACGCTGGCCGGTCTCCTCGTCTCCGAGGGCTACCGGACGACCTGGACCGACCGGGTCGTCCTGGTTCCCGAGGACGAGGCACGGCTGACCGCCTGGATGCACGAGCACCTGCGCCTGACCTGGGCCGAGGACGCCGCGCCGACGGACATCGAGGCCGAACTCGTCCGGCGCCTGCACCCGCCGCTCAACGTCCACGGCGTCGACCCCGCGCACATCCAGGCCGCAGTGGTCGCCGCCAAGAACTCGTACAACCTCAGCAGCGGCCCGGCGCAGCCCTGACGCCCGGCACGCTGCCGGCATCACCCGATCCGGCGGACGCGTGCGACCCGTCGCTGTAGTGGAACTTCTCGTCCCCGGCCCGCAACACGCTCACCGCAGCCACCCCAGGAACCGCCGGTGCAGCGACCCCGCAGGCGCCCAGCTCAGATCCGCCGTCGCCCGCACCAACTGCGCTCCCAGGTACACCGCCAGCGACACCGGCGCGCCCTCGTACTCCGCAAGCAGCTCCCGCCGCCGCGTCGCACACGGCCACGGCGCACCGCACCCGCCGCACGTCCAGACCGGCAGCACCGGCCCGTGGGTGCTCACCCCCGCACCCCCAGAAAGCTGGCGACGCTCGCGCGCGCCTGCCGGCTGGTCGCCCACGCGACCTGCCAGCAGGGGTACGGAGTCAGGCACGCCCACCACAGCCGGCAACCCACGCACATCCCGTCCAGACCCCGTACGTGCACCGCCAGGATCGCCTGTTCCGCTGTGCTCACTGGTCCTCCTGCGACGGCCAGTGACCGCGATTGATCGGTACGCGGTGACGGTTCCGGCACGGCAGGTCCGCACCACAGCGGCACACCCACCGCCACTTCCGCCACGACCAGGCCGGGCGATGCCGGCGTACGAGCGTCGACGCGACAGCGAGGAGGTAGCCCTCGTAGGGCAGGCGCCTCCTGCGTGACCTGGTGGGTGCGACGACGTCGGCATCCCGGCGCGAAGCTTGTGCCGCTGCCGACTCGACGGGCGCTGTCTGCGCATGATCGGATTCGGCCAGTGCGAGGATCCGCCGCTTGGCCGCCTCCCATTCGGCCTTCTGCGTGTCCTGGCCCATGCGGTGCCAACCGTTCCGACCGCCCATCACCACCTCCGTCCGCTCCGGGGCGACGGACACTGCACAAGGGAGTGCGGCGCCGCGCCCGGCAGGATGAGGCGTTTCCTCACCCGAAAACGGACACTAGGGCCGCATGGTGATGGAGAAATTACCGCTGGTTATGCCGCCAGGCTGATGCCCAGCCGCCCGGCCAGCAGACGCAGTTCGGTCGGCACGGCCCGCCGCTTGGCCCGCTGCGCCATCGCGACCACCGCGTCCTGGGCGAGCGGGTTGAGGGAGAACGGCACCGGCGCGGCCTGTTCCGCACGCACGAACGCAGCGATCGCCTCGTTGTCCCGGCGACCGGAATCGGCCAGCGCCCGCCCGAGGTCGAGCCAGTACGACATCTGCCGGATCGACGCCGCCAGCACCTGCGGCCGTACCGTGCGGGACAGCTCGATCACCCGGCCGGGCTCGCCGGACTCGGCCGCGATGGACATCTCCCACAGCGTCACGTTCGTCGGCCCGAATCCGCAGCCGTTGAATCCCATGCCGTCCGCCGGGTCACCGAGGGTCGCCGCTTCCCGGGCGGCCTCGGTCAGATGGTCACGCGCGGCGTCCGGGCGCCCGCTGACTGTCGAGGCCAGAGCCGCCGACAGGTGCAACTGACCGAGCATCTGCCGGACCCGCTCGTCGGACGCGGCGGACTGCAGCTCTGCAAGGGAGCGGTCAGCCGCCCGCGCGGCGAGGGACGCCGACTCGATCGGCAGACTCTGCGCGTACGCGAAACGGGTCGCGCCCAGCCACGCCGCCTCCTCCACGTCCTCGGCCGCCGTCACCGCCACGCGCGCCGCGTTCAACGCCAGGTGGCGGTACCCGAGGTGCCGCAGGCAGGCCGACGCCTGGTACGCCACCTGCGCGAGCGCAGGTCCACCGACTGCGGCGGCCTCCAGCAGTAGGCCGGGCAACATCTGGGCCATTGCCGGGAAGTTCGAGCGGTGGCGGAGCTGCTCACTGCGGGCGATGCCCGCCGCCAGCGCTTCCCGGGTACGCGTCGACGGCCGCCGCTCGCCGTCCTCGATCTCGATGAGTGCGGACCAGATCGCCGGCACGCACTCGGCCGCGCGCTCACGCGCCGGGTCGCCCGTCTCGGTGCCCTGCCCGAGCAGGTCCGCGACCGTGATCTGCAACGCGGCGGCGACGGCGACCAGGGTGGAGCGCCTGTCGATCGTCTTACGGCCGGACTCGACCTGGGAGATGTAGGACTGGCTGACCCCGGCGAGCCCGGCGAGAACGGCCTGGCTCATCCCGCCACGGCGCATCCGCCAGTAGCGAATCCGGGCACCGATCGTGTCGGCCTTGCTGGCCATGTCTCGCCTGCCTCCCAGGACGAGGGCTGGGACTCCGGCACCGGCCGGTGAAGCCGGCATACCCCGTGCGCCAGTGTACGTGGATCGATGCTCTCGCATTGACGTCGAGGCGGTTCCTACCTGCCGCTCCCCTGCGCTCTGTGGTCGACTGGTTGGGCCGACCGGAGGTGCTGCCGACATGCCAACGCCGCCTGCCTACTTGGTTATCGCCGCCGACCTGCGCGCCGCAATCCTGTCCGGAGAACTCCCCGCCGGAGCCAAGTTGCCGTCCGAGTCCGGCCTGATGCGCCAGTACGACGTGAGCCGGACCGTCGCCAAGTGGGCCATCGCCGTCCTCAAGGGCGAGGGCATCGTGGAGGGCCGCGCCGGATCCGGCGTATACGTCCGTGACACCACCCGGCTGGTCCGTCACGCCCGAGGCCGCGACGCCCGCTCCGCCGACGGCCCGACTTCCCCGTTCGCCCGCGACGCGGCCGACGCTGGGCAGCAGGGCACGTGGGAGCACGACAGCCGACACGAGAAGGCCGATGAGCGGATCGCCGCCTGGCGCGGCGTGGAGCCGGGAGCGCCCGTAATGCGGACGTCGTATCGCTTCCTCGCCGACGGCGAACCGACACAGCTTTCCGTGTCGTACGAGCCGCTCGCCGTCACCGAGGGCACCCCGGTTGAGTGGCCCGAGGACGGCTCCGTGAAGGGCGTCGTGGCCCGCATGGACACCATCGGCGTACGGGTCGACGAGGTCGTAGAGTGTGTCAGCCTTCGATCAGCGACTGCCGAGGAGGTCGAGGCTCTCAACCTGCCGGCCCGCACGTTCGTACACACCATCGAGCGGACCTACACGGCGGGCGGTACGCCGGTGGAGACGGCCGACATCGTGCTGCCCGGCGGTCGATACGAACTCGTCTACCGTCTCCCCATCGACTGACGAGTTGACGAGGGGGATGCGATGTCGACAAGGCCTGATGAGGAGTCGCTTCCGATGAGGACCGATCCTCACGCGGGAGCCATGAGCTTCATCTTCGAGGCGGGCGTACTCAAGCGCGCCGCGCGGACCGGTTGGTGGTTCGCCGGTGTGAAGCACCCCGAATCGATCGCCGAACACTCGTTCCGCACGGCGCTCATCGGCATGATGCTCGCGGCAATGGAGGGCGCCGATCCGGCTCGCGTCTCGATGTTGTGCGTCCTGCACGACACCCAGGAGACCCGGATCACCGACATCCCGCACATCGCCAAGCGCTACCTCACCGCTGCGCCTAACACCGCCGTCACCGCCGACCAGGTCGCCGCCTGCCCGCCCGCCGTTGCCGACGTGATCAATGCTGCCGTCGCAGAGTACGAGGCCGGCGCAACTCTGGAAGCCATCGTGGCCCGCGACGCGGACAAGTTGGAGTGCCTCGTCCAAGCGATCGAGTACCGGCATCAGGGAGTCGCGGACGTTCAGCGCTGGATCGACAGCTCGCAGGCGGCACTCAAGGCAGCGACCGCCCAGCGCCTAGCTGATGCCGCCCTCACTGGCGCCCCTGTGGCATGGCCGAGCCCGCCCCGTTCTTGACGTAATCGTCGGACCAGCCGTTCGCGTTCATGCCCACGCCTCTCAGGCACCGCTCTGTCAATGAGAGCTCCGGCTTTTCCAAGGTTTGATCTGCCCAATTTTATTCTGGTCACCTCCGGTCCATCCCGTATGCCCGGACGGGGTGTCGGATGCCCGACCTTGCTTTGTCCACTCCAGGCATTTAGGTGTTTGGTCCTGTAACGAGGGTGGATAGCGGTTCGTTCATGCCCTATTTTTGGACGCCTGTCGGGGCCGGCCCCTGTCTGGCACTGTCGCACCGGTTGGCCGGCTCTACCATTCTGCCAAAGGAGTCCGGGTGGCGCAGACGGTTGCCGTACAGGTTGGCGCAGTCGAGGTGCTGTTCGAGGTCGCGCCCGTGGCCGGCTCTCAGCAGACTTCGGCGGGCGGACGCGTCGATCGGGCCGCGGATTATGTCGCGGGCGCGTTCGAGCGGGCGCAGTCGGCGGTGGAGGAGATCGCCGTATCGACGGCGCGGATGGTCGGCCGGGTGACACGCCGGGTCGGTAGCCCCGAGTCGGTGGAGGTCGAGTTCGGACTGAAGGTATCGGCCAAAGGTGACGTGATCGTGGCAGGCACCTCGGCCGAGGCTTCACTCAAGGTGAAGATCATTTATGGCATGGATGGTATTCGAGGGCATGGCGAAGCGGAGAAGGGCGACGAGGGCACCGATGCCAGTGAGTCGCAGGACGCCGCCTGATGACTGCACGGGTGGCCGCGTACGAGTTTCTCGGCTGGGTTGCCGCTGACGATGCGGCGCCTGTCGGCACGTGTTTTCAGGTCGAACCGGGTGTGCTGGTCACTGCTCACCATGTCCTCACGGAAATCGAAGCGGCGGCAGTGGAGTGCGTCGTGCGAATCGGGCCCATCGGGGCTGATACCGGGTGGGACGCGACGGTCCAGCGCCTCGACGAGGTGCACGACCTGGCGGTCCTGCGCGCCGAACGGCCGCTGCCGGGGTCTGTTGCGCAGCTCGTCACCTCCGACGGGGTACGGGAGCACGAGGCAGTGACCACGGCCGGCTACCCGACGGTCGATGACGACGAACACGAGTACGAGCTGCTGGCCGCCGGGGGTCATTGGCGCGGACCGGCGTTGAGAGACAGTGTGTTGTGGTCGCGTCTGCAGGTGGATGCGCTCATGCCGGGTATGAGCGGCGCGCCGGTGATGCGGGCGTCCGACCGGGCGGTGGTGGGCGTCGTCTCCGGCCGCTACAACTCACAGGACGGTTGGCTGGCCGGTGCGGTGTGGGTGTCGCGGGTCGAGGACCTGTCCGTGCTGTTGGACGGGGTGGCGTCGGTTGTCGTTGAGGAGACGGTGCCGCCGAACGGGCTGCTGGACCTGGTGCTGACGGTGTCGCAGTCGCAGGTGCGCCTGTCGGGGTATGGGCAGGATGTGACGGCGGCGCATCGCGGTGTGTCACCCGGCTTGGCCAATGCGTTGCACGACGTACGTCGAGAACGCGCTCGCGAGCGTGCGGTGATGCGTGACGATGCGGGCGGAGGCCGGACCGCTGGTGTGGTCTCGTTGCGGCGCGCCGGCGAGTTGTTGGCGGAGTCGTTCCTGCCGGTCCCGGTGGCGCAGGCGCTGGCCCGGGTGATCCGCCTGGCACCGCGCCATCATCTGCCGGTGCGGGTGGGAGTGCAGGCGCCGGAGTTGTGGTGGCTGCCGTGGGAGGCGTTGCCGGATCCGGTGACCGGCCGTCCGCTGGTGCTGCACGAATTGGTGTCGGTGTATCGGAGGGTGGAAGCGGCCGGTTCCCGGTCGGCTGCGGTGCCGGGCCCGCTGCGGATTGTGGTGGCGATCGCCTCGCCAGAGTCCGGCGGTGGCCCGTTGCTGGACTACGAGCGGGAGCTGGGCAGTGTCCTGGACGCGGTGCATGGAGCGCATCGCAGCCGGGCGGTGGTGCGGATCGTGCCGTTCGCCACGACGGCGGCCATCCGCGCGGTGCTCGACGAGGACCCGACGCATGTGCTGCACCTGTCCGCGCACGGCGCGCCCGGCTTCCTGCACCTGGAGGATGAGCAGGGTCGTGCCCGGTCGGTGGATCCGGAAACGTTGATCGCGGAGGCGATCCCGGAGGGCCGGATGCCGCGGGTGATCTCACTGGCGGCCTGCTACACCGACGCAGCCGGCGAAGGCGGTGCGGGTTCGTTCGCGGCTAGGTTGGCCCGGCGGGGCGCGGGCGCGGTGATCGCGACGCAGACCTCGGTCACCGACGTGTACGCCACACGGTTGTTCACCACTGTGTATGCCGAGCTGGCAGCTTCGACGCGGCCGGATGTGGTCGCGGCAGTGGCGCAGGCCCGCCGGCAGGTGCAACGAGACCTGGACGCCGGGTCGGATCCACTTGCTCAGGCGGTTGCTGGCATGGACGAATGGAGTGTAGTCAGTGTGCTGGCTGCCGCTCCGTCGGTGACCGTCGTGGACGGCAGCGGTTCTGTCGAGCCCCGGGCGGAGATCGTGCCGGACCTGGGTGGCCTGCTCGCCCGGCCGGTCGGGCAGTTCGTCGGTCGCCGGCACGCACAGCGCACCGTGCCCGGCCTGCTCAATGACGGCACCGGCACGTCGGTGCTGCTGCACGGCATCGGCGGTATCGGAAAGACCACCCTGGCCGCCGAGGTGGTACGCCGCCTGCTGGACGTGTCGACGGACTGGCGTCTGGTGACCGTGACCGGCCCGGTCACCGTCGACGGGCTGTTAACCGCAGTCGCTGAGGCAGCCCGCCGGGAGCTGCTGCTGCGGGCACGGACAAGTGGCTCGCAGGTGGCTGCGGTGCAGTGTGCCGGCCGGGTGGACCTGGCCTGGTCCGACCGGTTCGCTCTGCTGCGCGAACAGATCCTCGCCGGCATGAGGATCCTGGTGGTGCTGGACAACTTCGAGGACAACCTGGTCCGCGACAGCGACACTGGCGCCGGCTGGTCGGTCGGGGATCCCGGGCTGGCGGGGTTGCTGGCCGCCTGGCTGACCAACCCTGGCCGTAGCCGGCTGCTGATCACCAGCCGGTACCGGTTCGCGCTACCCGACCCGGCCGCTGAACGGCTGCGCCCCTACCAGGTGCCCCCGTTGAGTCTGGCCGAGACCCGAAAGCTGCTGTGGTCGCTACCCCGCCTGGACCGCCACGCCGCCGACATCTACGCCCAGCAGCGGATCTGGCGAACAGTCGGTGGCCATCCCAGGGCTTTGGAGTACCTCGACGCGCTGCTACCCGGCGACGGCCCTGCTGGACAGGGCCGATTCACCGACATCACCCGACGGCTCCACCAGGCCGTCGAAGCACGGCTCGGCTCGGCCGACACGGCCGCATGGTTGGCCCAGGAGCGCAAATTGGACGCGGCGCTGGCCGACACGGTCACCCTGGCTGCTGATGACATCCTGCTCACCGAGCACCTAACCAGGCTCGACACTGTCGAAGGCGCGGTCCGGCTGCTGGCCGGGATCAGCGTCTACCGCGAGCCCGTCGACGTCAACGGACTGCTCTTCCAGATCGGCGTCACCAACCCGGATGCCGACCTGGAACCGCAGCTTGACAGAATGTCAGAGGCAGTTGCGCAGATCCGTGAGTTGCTGTCGCGATACGCACTCGATCTGAACGGGCTGGCCCAGGCACTCGAGCAAGACAGCCCGCTGACCCCGGCAGACCTCGAGCGTCTCACTCGGCTTGTTGAGCAGGCACGCCGTCCGCCTGAGCCCCCGTTCACCGCCCCACCGAGTATGACCGAGTTGATCCAGCACTTGGTCATGACCAGTCTGATCGCCGTCCTCGATGACGGTCGGGTGGTGATGCACCGATGGACCGCCACCGAACTGCAGCGCCACTGGAACGCCGACCATGGTCCGCACCACCGCCCCGGCCTGGTCACCGCCGCCCATCAAGCCGCCACCGCATACTGGCGGTGGCGCGTCAAGGTCTGGCCACAAGGCCCGCTCGACGACCTCCACGATCTCGAAGAGACCCGCCACCACCTGCTGGCCATCGATGATCTCGAAGCCGCCGCAACCATCACGTGGCATATCTGCAGCCAGCTTCATCAGTGGGGGGCATGGGACCGGGAAATCAGCCTGATCCACGACACCCTTCGCTGGCTGCCAGAGGATTCACTCAGCCGCCCGGCCTGGTACCACCAGCTCGGCATCCTCGCGCAGAACCGGGGCGACTACGCCGAAGCCGAACGCCGCCTTCTGCAGTCCCTCACCATCAAGAAGAAACTCGGCAACCGCGCCGGCATGGCCACCAGCTACCACCAACTCGGCAGCCTCGCCCAGAACCGGGGCGACTACACCGAAGCCGAACGCCGCTACCAGCAAGCCCTCACCATC
>NZ_JBAKHP010000005.1:0-260086 GCF_036902745.1 Micromonospora sp. CPCC 205554
CAACTCGGCATCCTCGCCCAGAACCGGGGCGACTACACCGAAGCCGAACGCCGCTACCAGCAAGCCCTCACCATCAATAAGGAACTCGGCAACCGCGCCGGCTTGGCCGCCAGCTACGGCCAGCTCGGCATCCTCGCCGAGAACCGGGGCGACTATACCGAAGCCGAACGCCGCTACCAGCAATCCCTCACCATCGACGAGGAACTCGGCAACCGCGCCGGCATGGCCACCAGCTACCACCAACTCGGCATCCTCGCCCAGAACCGGGGCGACTACACCGAAGCCGAACGCCGCTACCAGCAAGCCCTCACCATCCTCGAGGAACTCGGCAACCGCGCCGGCATGGCCAGCTCGACTAGTCAACTCGGAACCCTCCGTACCGAAACGGGCGACCTCGTCGAGGCAGTGACCTTCCACTGCCAGGCCCTCGCGATACGACTCGAAATTGGCGCCCCCAAAGCCAGTATCGACATCTTCCGACTCCGTGACCTGCGCACTAGACTCGGGGAACACAGCTTTTCCGATGCAGTCACCGCCGCCTTGGACGAACAATCCTTGCAAGCGTTGACCACTCTGCTCAACCGGGTCGAAAGACTCAAGAATGGAGACAGCCAGTAGACTCACTCCAAGCCAATAGGAAATCAGAAGTCGCAAGCCTGGTGATTGAAATGACGCGATCAACATATCGCTGGCAATTGAAGGCAGCCGAGGGTCGGGCCAACAGCGGGCGCCTCAGCAGCGGCCAGGAGCCAGTCTTCCGCCCGACAGCTAAAGCAACTCGAGGCGGACGTCGTCCTCGGATTCCTCACCGCCCGGCCCGTGATCGCGGATGATCTCGACGATCATGTCGAACAGCGTCGGCCCTTGGCCATGCTCCGCGTTTCGGATCCTGGCCTCGACGCTCGCGCGGTGGGACGGTTGGCAGGTGAGGAGAACCTGCCTCAACCATCGGACCGTCGCGTCGTGACCGAGCGCGACCCGAGACCGGTCAGAGTTGATCCACCTGAACACCCACCCCGGGTCGGGCGTGCCGAAGCCTCCTCGAAGGATGTCGTTAAGGCGTCGAGGTGGCCGTTCCAGGTGCCGTGACACAGCAGTTGCGAGAACTCGCGTACGAAGCCGCCGAAGTCGGCGAACCTGGCTCCGTCGATGACGAGCACCGGAAGGCAGTCGCTCTGGTTGGTCACGCCACAAGTATGTGCGCGACGGATGATCTCGTCACCTGCTCAGGCTCGCACCCGCCCCATCACACGAACGTCGTCCATTCACGAGTCGGGATGCAGCCTTCGCTGACGTCCCAGCAGCCCTCGGTCCGTGCTTTCGCCACCATCACCGGGCGGCTCAGCACCACATCGCCGGCCCGTTGTACCCGCAGCACCAACCCGAGCTGCGGCGAACACGGATCGGCGCCCTGCGAGTACCTCAATTCGAGGCTGTGCGCCGCGAGGTGCTCGGTGAAATCGCGCTCCAGCCGTGAGGGCCGCTGTCCCACCAACCACAATCCGTCCAGTGTCACCTGCGGCCCGCGAAGGGCGTTGACGGCGACGCCGGCCAAGCCGTTCGACTCGTCGTAGTAGGTGGTGACCGCAGGTCCGGCAGGCACCTCGCCGGCAGCCTGTTCAAGCCAGAACTCCGCCGCCCACCCGTCGCCGCTCGCGGGGCCTTCGGAGAGCGCGACACCGAGGACGCCGTGCACAGCAGCCTGCACCTGCTCGTGCGTCATTCCGAATGTCAGCGGGCCGACGTGCGCGAACGGTGTGAACGTCCAGCGCAGTCGCTGTTCATCGGACAGAACGGCCCAGACGTCGGCTGACAACCCTCAGAACCAGCTTTCCCGCATGTCCAGCGTCGTCCGGTCCAGCCCTTCCAGCAGGTCGAACTGCGGCCCCACCTTCGGCAGCTCCCACCGGTAGAAGTACCGCGCCGCCTGCCTCTTCCCCGCCAGGAACTCCCCCTCGGCCCCCTCCGGCGACCCCAGCGCCTCCACCACCAGCACCTGCTCCAGCCACATCCACGCGATCACCACGTGCCCGACCGCCTCCAGGTACACCGAGGCGTTCGCCAGCGCCAGCTCCGGGTCGCCCGGAGCCCACAACCGCCGCGTCACCACGGCGATCCGGTCCACCGCCGCGCCGAGCTGACCGGCCAGCTCCGAGGCGAACCCCTCCGCCTTCCACGCCCGGGTGACGGTGCCGCGGATGGTCTCCAGCAGCAGCTCCAGCGCGGCACCGTCGCGCATGGTGACCTTGCGGCCGAGCAGGTCCAGCGCCTGGATGCCGTGGGTGCCCTCGTGGATGGCGTTGAGCCGGTTGTCCCGCCAGTGCTGCTCGACGTCGTAGTCGCGGGTGTAGCCGTACCCGCCGTGCACCTGGATGGCCAGGTCGTTGGCGGCCAGGCACCACTGCGCCGGCCAGCTCTTGGTGATCGGGGTGAGCAGGTCCAGCAGCAGGTGCGCCCGTTCGCGGTCGGCTTCGGCGGGAGCGGTCTTCTGCTCGTCGAGCAGCCGTCCGCAGTAGAGCACGAGCGCGAGCGCGCCCTCCACGTAGCTCTTCTGGGCCAGCAGCATCCGGCGTACGTCGGGGTGGGCGACGATCGGCACCTGCGGCGTCGTCGGGTCCTTGTCGGCGACCGGCCGGCCCTGCGGGCGCTGCCGGGCGTACGCGACGGACTTCAGGTACGCGGTGTAGCCGAGCGCCGTGGCGCCGGCCCCGATGCCGATGCGCGCCTCGTTCATCATGTGGAACATCACCGCGAGCCCCTGGTGCGGCTGGCCCACCAGGTAGCCGACCGCCCCGGCCCGCCCGTACGGCCGGTGCACGCCCTCGCCGAAGTTCAGCAGCGTGTTCGTGGTGCCCCGGTAGCCGAGCTTGTGGTTGAGGCCGACCAGCACCACGTCGTTGCGCGGCCCGAGGGTGCCGTCGTCGCCGAGCAGCACCTTCGGCACGATGAACAGCGACAGCCCCTTCACGCCCGGCGGTGCGCCGGGGATGCGGGCCAGCACCAGGTGCACGATGTTCTCGGCGAGTTCGTGGTCGCCGCCGGAGATCCACATCTTGGTGCCGACGATCCGGTACGTGCCGTCGTCCTGCGGCTCGGCCCGCGTGGTCAGGTCGGTCAGGGAACTGCCGGCCTGCGGTTCGGACAGGCACATGGTGCCGAAGAACCGGCCCTCGACCATCGGGCGGACCCAGGTGTCGATCTGCTCTGCGCTGCCGTGGGCGAGCAGCAGGTTGGCGTTGCCCAGGGTGAGCATCGGGTACGCCGACGTGCCCACGTTGGCGGCCTGGAACCAGGCGAACGCGGCGGCGGCCACCGTGTGCGGCAGTTGCAGGCCACCGACCGACTCGTCCATGGTGGCGGCGAGCAGCCCGGTTTCGGCGAACGCCGCCAGGGCGGCCTTGACCTGCGGAATGGTCCGCACGCGCTGCCCGTCGAACGTGGGTTCGCCGGTGTCGGCGGCGCGGTTGTGCGGGGCGAACCGTTCGGCGGCGACCCGGGCGGCGAGGTCCAGCACCTCGTCGACGGTCTCGCGGGTGTGCTCGGCGTAGCGGGGCCGCTCGGCCAGCCGCGCCACGTCCAGCCAGTCGTGCAGCAGGAACGCGAGGTCACGGCGGGACAGCAGCAGATCGGACGAGGACAATGTGGACTCCTTCCGGTCAGCCGCGGCGCAACCCGGCGACGGCCTCCCGCAGGTCATCCTGACCGATCGGAGCCGGTGGCGCACCCTCCGCCGCCTCCCGGAGCGCCTTGGCGAGTTGCACCCGGCGCAGCGCCTCGCGGAGGTCCGCGCCGGTCAGCCCGGCCGTGTCGGCGGCGAGCGCGGCCGGGTCGAGGTCGTCGGCGAACATCTGGAAGCCCGGCCGCTCGTGCCGTTCGATCAGCTCGCGGACCATCTTGGTGAGGATCTCGGCGCGTCCGGTCTCGTCCGGCGCCGGAATGGCGATCTTCAGGTCGAAGCGGCCGGAGCGGATCAGCGATGCGTCCACGCGCTGCGGGAAGTTGGTCGTGGCGACCACGATGACGTCGGGGTTCTCCTCGAACAGCGTGTTCATCTCCTGCTTGAAGATGCCCGCGACCGCGTTGACGGCCTGGCTGGCCGCGTCGCCGCCCGCCCCGGCGTAGCTGATGATCGAGTCGAACTCGTCGAACAGCATCACCGTGGGCCGCCGGTAGCGGCGTGCCTCCCGGAAGATGCGCTTGATGTTGCGTTCCGAGCCGCCGAGGTACTTGTCCAGGATCTCCGGGGTACGGATCTCCACGAAGTCCGCGCCGACCTCGTTCGCCAGCGCCCGGGCCAGCATGGTCTTGCCGGTGCCCGGCGGGCCGTACATCAGGATGCCCTGCGGCCGGCGCGCGCCCCAGCGGGCCATCGCCGCCGGGTGCCGGAACGACACCGCCACCTCGCGGAACCGCGCGACCACGTCGGGCAGGCCGCCGACCTGGTCGAGGGTCACCGCCGCGCTGCGCGGACCGGCCACCACGACCGGTCGCCGCCCCACGAGGTACGTCCGTCCGCGCAGCACGGCCGGCTCCTCGCTGTCGCCGGACAGCTCGCGTACGGCCTGGAGCAGCAGGCCCAGCATCGCCCGCAGGTGCGCCGGATCCACGTCGGCGCTGGGCACGTCGGCGCGGATGCGCACCGTGCCGTTGTCCTGGTCGACGCGGGGCCGCAGCCCGGCTGCCTCGGCGGCGCGCAGCACCTCCCGCCCGGCCGGGTCGCGCGGCGGCACCACGAGCGTGGCGACCGGTCGCGGCCAGATGCGCCGCCCGGCCTCCGCGGCGATCCGGCCCACCGCGGCGGCCGGGCCGTCGCCGCCGCGGGCGGCCAGCCGCTCGGCGAGCAGCAGGCCGACCGGCCCGGCCAGACCGAGGGCGATCAGGCCCGCCGGTGCGGCCTCCACCCGGAGGTACGCCTCGAAGCGGTGCACCGGCTGCCCGTCTGCGACGTCGGTGCGCACGGTGCAGCGGACCTCCCGCACCGGGGCGGGGAAGTCGCCACTGGCCAGCAGTTCCACCGGCCCCTCGGTGGCGGCGGCGAGCAGCCCGGCCGCGTCGGTGATGCGCACCTCGGCACCGAGCAGCGGCACCGTCTCCTCGTCCGGCCGTACCTCGGTCATCGGCAGCCCTCTCCTCGCGGCGGCGTCCGCTTCCCTCGCGTGGCGTCCGCCTCCGAGTCTGGCACCGGCCCGGCCGGGCGGCCACCGCTCAGCCGTCGGCGCTGACCTGGCCGCCGCCCGCCCGGCCGGCGTCCTGGCCCCCGCCCGCCCGGCCGGCGTCCTGGCCGCTGCCCGCCCGGCCGCCGCTCAGCTCGCCTCGGCGAGCAGGCCGTCGACCAGGTCGCGGGGCAGCCCGTGGGTGTCGTGCAGCCAGTGGTAGTCGCGTTCGGTCAGCGGCCCGCGCGCCCGTACCCGGTCGACGAGCGGCCGTCCGCGTCGCAGCAGCCCCCGGAAGCGGCGTTCCTCGTCCATGAGCGTCGCATGCAGCGAGCCGACGTCGACCGGCTGTTCGCCGGGCGGCGTGCTGGGGCCGGGCATCTGGCGGAAGTGCCGCAGCGTGTCCGCGTACAGCTCCGTCGGCAGGTCGTCCAGGGTGCGCGCGGGGTCGTCGCGCCACAACACGGTGAGCGTGCGGCGCAGCAGCCGCCGCAGCACGTACCCTCGGCCGGTGTTGCCGGGGCGTACCCCGTCACCGAGCACGACCACCGCGGACCGCAGGTGGTCGGAGACCACGCGCAGGTCCTCACCGTGCAGGCCCCAGCGGTCGCGTACCTCGTCCACCCACCGGCGCAGCCCGTCGCCGGTGAACACGGACCGGTCGCCGCGCAACACCATCTCCAGTCGCTCCAGGCCCATGCCGGTGTCGATGCTGGACAGCGGTAGCGGCGTGAGCCGGCCGTCCGGGTGCCGGTGGTAACGCATCTGCACGTGGTTCCACACCTCCACCCACCGCGTGTCGGTGCTGGGTGTGCCGGTGGGCGGGCCGTCGCCGGTCCACACGAAGATCTCCGAGTCCGGTCCGCAGGGGCCGGTCGGGCCGTTGGACCACCAGTTGTCCGCGCCCAGCGCCTCCACCGGCACGCCGAGCGCGGTCCAGGTGTCCCGCGCGGTGTCGTCCGGCCCCTCACCGTTACCGCCGCCGAAGACCGTGGCGTGCAGCCTCCCCACCGGGATGCCGAACCCGCCGGTGAGCAGGTCGAAGCCCCACCGCAGGCTGGTCGCGATGTCGTAGTCGCCGAGCGACCACGAGCCGAGCATCTGGAACACGGTCAGGTGGGTACTGTCGCCCACCTCGTCCAGGTCCGTGGTGCGCAGGCACCGCTGCACGTTCGCCAGTCGCCGTCCGCCCGGGTGCGGGCGCCCCAGCAGGTACGGCGTGAGCGGGTGCATGCCGGACGTGGTGAACAGCACCGGGTCGCCGGGGGGCGGCACCAGTGAACTCTCCGGCGCGGGCTGATGGCCGTGCCGGCGGTAGTGGTCGAGGAACGTCCTGATGATCTCGTCGGGCGTCATGGCGGGTGCCTTCCGGGTACGGGTGACCGGACGGCCCGCCGCGCGCGTTCACGGCGTCGACACGACGACGCCGGCGGACCGTTTCCGGTCGCCGGCGTGGGTGTGGGGCAGGTCAGGCGGCGGCAACCGGCGAGCGGGAAGCTCGCGCGGCCGCAGCGGTAAGGGTGCGCCTGCTCTGCATACCCCGACGGTAGCCCGGTCCGCAGCGTCCCGCCCAGCCCTTTTCCGCGCGCCCCCGCGCCCCCGCCCCCGCGCCCCCGCCCCCGCGCCCCCGCGCCCTCGCCCGCTCAAGATCAACGCCGCTCCCCCGATATGGCGGGGTCACCGGCACTCGGATGCCGCCACTTCGCCGAGCTGGAGTTGACCATGCCTCCCGAAGGCGCGGGTGGAACGCCATGGGTGTCAAAACGGGCCGGAGACACCCGTGGTGTTCCACCCGGGCGGGTAGCGGGTGGTGGGCGGTGGGCGTCAGCGGGTGGGGGTGAGCAGGCGGCGGTAGAGGGCGTCCAGGTGCTCGGCCTGCGCCTCCCACGTCCACCCCGGGAGCGGGGAGTCCTCGCCCTCGTAGGCGGCGCGGTAGCGGGTCGGGTCCGCGAGCACCGCCCGGACCGCGCGGGCCAGGTCGGCGGCGTCGCGGGCGCGGAACACCTCGCCCTGGCCGGTGGCGCGGACCGTCTCGGCCATGGTGCGGACGTCGCTGACCACGATCGGCAGCCGCGCGTGCGCGTACTCGAAGAACTTCGTGATCAGCGCGATCTCGTGATTCGGCCAGTGGTGCAGCGGGATCAGCCCGATGTCGGCGGTGGCGAGGAACGCGACGAGCTGCCGGTGCGGCACGTACGGCAGCACGTGCACCCGGTCGCCCACCCCGTGCCGGGCCGCGCGGACGACGACCTTGCGGACGTAGGCGGCGGCCGGGTCGGCGACGACAAGCGCCAGGTGTACGCCGGGCAGCAGCGGCAGCGCCTCGACCACCGTGTCCACGCCGCGCTGGACGGCCATCGCCCCGCTGTAGACCAGCAGCGGCGTGTCCGGACTCAGACCGCACCGCTTCCGCAGGTCGGGAGCGGGCAGGTCGGCGGGCTCGGAGGCGGTCGGCTCGGAGGCGGTCGGCTCGGAGGCGGTCGGCTCGAGAGCGGCGGTGACTGGGGCGTTCAGCACGACGGTCGGGCGGTCGGGCAGGGCGTGGTCGCGTACCAGCAGGTCGGCGAGCGTGTCGGAGACGGTGACGACCGCGTCGGCGTGACCGGCGTACTCGCGGACGTAGCCGAGGTGCGCGGGCAGCCAGCGGGCGTTGTCGCGGCGGGGACGCGCGCCGGGCAGCCACTCGTGCGCGTCCCAGACCAGCTTCACGTCGCGACCGTCGGCGCGGGCGCGGTCCACGGCGCGGGCGGCCACGCCGAGCATGCGGAAGTCGTGCGCGTGGATCAGGTCGGGGCGCAGCGCGTCGACGACCGGGCCGGCGACCCGTTCATAGTCCCAGAGCCCCGGCTCCAGCCGCCGCCACGCCCTGTCGCCGAGCCGCGCCTGCCAGTAGCGGACCTCGGCATGCTCGACCGGCCGCCGGGCCAGCCGCGCCGCGCGCAACGGCAGCCCGCCCCGAGCCACCAGCCGAGCCCGCAGACCGGACACGTCGCGCAGCCCGGAGACGGTCGGTGGAGTGGCGCGAGGAGCCGCGAGCGGCAGGACGCGTACCTCGGCGTCGCCGAGCCGCCAGCGGCGTTCGGCGTCGACGTGGGCGCAGCCGATCAGCGTGACGTCCCAGCCGGCGTCGGCGGCTGAGCGGGCCGCCTTCTGCACCCGCGAGTCACCCTCGACCGCGTTGTCGACGAGCATGACCACGCGTCGGCGAAGCCGCATCGTCGAACACCCCTTCACCCGAACGCCCCGACGGGCGCGAGTGTACGGGGACGCGGGGTCCTCACGACGGCCGCGAAAACCGCTCTGAGCTGCGGTGATGCCGACTGTGCAGCGGACGGTCAGGTGCCGGCCGGTGAACGTTCACCGGCCGTGCACCGGACGGGCGGGTCAGGCCGTGCCGGAGGAGACCAGCGGGGCCGGGGCGATCGGCTGCCGGCTGTCGTTGCGGTTGGGCAGCGACAGGCGGATGACCTTCCACCAGGCGGAGGCGACCTGCTTGGGCAGCGGGCCGGTGGTGTAGTGCAGTCCGTACCTGTCGAACAGCGCCCGCACCTGCGGGGCGATCTCCTGGTAACGGTTGCTGGGCAGGTCGGGGAAGAGGTGGTGCTCGATCTGGTACGACAGGTTGCCGGTCATGATGTGCAGCAGCCGGCTACCGCTGATGTTGGCCGAGCCGAGCATCTGCCGCAGGTACCACTCACCGCGGGTCTCACCGTCGATGGAGGTCTTCTCGAACGTCTCCACGCCGTTGGGGAAGTGCCCGCACATGATCACCGAGTGGCTCCACACGTTGCGCAGCAGGTTCGCGGTGAACGTGGCGGCGAGCGTGGACAGGAACGACGGGCCGGACAGCAGCGGGTGCACCACGTAGTCCTTGAGCACCTGACGGCGGATCTTGCGCCCGACGGCCCTGGCCTTGGCCCGGAACTTCGGGTCCTTGAGCTTGCGCTGCTTGAGGTGGTCGCCGAGTTCCATGTCGTACGCGGCGATGCCGTACTCGAAGAACATGGCGTTGATCAGGTTCCACAGCGGCTGCCCGAGGTGCATCGGGTGCCACGGCTGGTCCTCGTCGACGCGCATGATGCCGTAGCCGAGGTCGTTGTCCTTGCCGACCACGTTGGTGTAGCGGTGGTGCAGCTCGTTGTGCGACTGCTTCCACTGGTCGGCCGGGGAGACGTGGTCCCACTCCCAGGTGGTGGAGTGGATCTTCGGGTCGCGCATCCAGTCCCACTGGCCGTGCAGGACGTTGTGCCCGATCTCCATGTTCTCCAGGATCTTGGCGACCGTGAGGCCGGCCGTGCCGACGATCCAGGCCGGCGGGAACAGCGAGAACAGCAGCACCGCCCGGCTGCTCATCTCCAGTGTCCGCTGGGTCTTGACCACCTTGCGGATGTAGCGGGCGTCCCGCTCCCCCCGGTCGGCGAGGACCCGGTCCCGGATCGCGTCCAGTTCCTTGCCGATGATCTCGATGTCCTCGGCGCTCAGGTGGGCGATCGGGTTGACGGCCTTCTTCTGGATGACGGTCACGTGGGTGGCTCCTGTCAGAGATCGATGTCGCAAGTACCGGCGGCGGCCGACACGCACGTCTGGACCAGCACGCCGTCCCCCGGTACGGCCGTGGTGACGTCGCCGTTGCGCAGGTCGCGCACGGCGCCCTGACGCAGCGGTACGACGCAGCCGAAGCAGATGCCCATCCGGCATCCGGAAGGCATCAGCACTCCGGCGTTCTCCCCCGCGTCGAGCAGGGTGGTGGCACCGTCGGACTCGACGGTCACCCCCGCCCCGGTGAAGGTCACAGTGCCTCCCTCGCCCGGCGTGATCACCGTCGGGCGGAACCGCTCGGTGTGCAACCGCTCGACGAGGCCGTTGGCAGACCAATACCCCTCAACCGCGTCGAGCATGCCGATCGGTCCGCAGGCCCACGCCTCCCGGTCGAGGTGATCGGGCACCAGCCCCGCCAGTTCGGCGACGTCGAGCAGGCCGTCGGTGTCGGTGTGCCGCTCGATCAGCCGCAGCGCGCCGCGTTCGGCGAGCGCGCGCAGCTCCGCGCCGAAGATGACGTCGTCGCGGGTGGGCGCCGAGTGCACGAGCACCACGTCGGCCCGGTCGGCCAGCCCGGAGCGCAGCATCCCCATCACCGGCGTGATGCCACTGCCGGCGGTGAGGAACAGGACGCGCTCGGGCGTCGCGGCGGGCAGCACGAACTCGCCCTGGGCCTGGTCGAGGTGCACGATCGTGCCGGGCCGGATCCGGCGTACGAGATGGTTGCTGACCTTGCCGTCGGGGATCGCCTTCACCGTGACGGAGATCCGGCCGTCGGCGGCGCCCGGCGGCGAGGTGAGCGAGTACGCGCGCCACTGCCGTACCCCGTCGACGTCCACGCCGAGGCGGATGTACTGCCCGGGCGTGTGGCCCTGCCAGGCGCGGCCGGGCTGGATCACCAGCGTGGCGGCGTCCCGGGTCTGCGGCCGCACGGCGACGATCCGGCCGCGCAGCGGGGCGCCGGCGCGAAGCGGCGCGATCAGGTCGAGATAGTCGTCGGGCAGCACCGGTGTGGTGACCGCTCCGGCCAGCCGCAGCAGCCTGTCCCGGAAGGTGACCTTCTGAGGGCGGCGGGAGGCAGTTGTGGTCATATGACCAGCGTGACCGCCCGATCGCATAACATCTTGACCGGCAAAGGTGAAACAGTCGCGGTTTTTTGTTCGGAGGGAACAACATGACGTCCGAGGCCGGCACGGGGCAGCGCGCCGCGCACCTCAACCTCGACGCCGGGGTGGCGGCGACGCTGCGCGCCCGGCTGCCGATGGTCGCCGAGCGGACGGTCTCCGCGATCACCGCCGAGGTGCCTGACTACTCGGGCGCGCTCACCGGCGCCATGCGGGCGAAGATCGAAAACGCGGTACGCATCGCGCTCGGCACGTTCCTCCAGCTCATCGAGGGTACCCAGGCGTTCGACCCGAGCACTCCCCTGGCCCCCGCGCTGGAGGCCGCGTACGCGCTGGGCAGCGGCGAGGCCCGCTCGGGGCGCAGCATGGACGCGCTGCTGGCCGCGTACCGGGTGGGCGCCCGGGTGGCCTGGCGCGAGGTGTCCACCACCACGGTCCGCAGCGGGCTCGCCGCCGAGACGGTGGCCGAGTTCGCCGAGCTGATGTTCGCCTACATCGACGAGCTGTCCGCGGCGAGCGTGGCCGGGCACGCCGACGAGCTGGCCAGCGCCGGCCGGATGCGCCGCCGCAGCCTGGAACGGCTCACCCAGCAGTTGCTGGCGGGCGAACCGGAGGAGTCGCTGCGGCGCAGCGCCGAACGCGCCGACTGGCCGCCGCCGCAGACGCTCACGGTGGTGCTGCTGCCCCGCCGGCACCTGCGCGCGGTGCTGGCGCTGCTCAGCCCGTACACGCTGGAGAGCGGCGAGGACCTGCCCGGCATGAACCCGGTCGAGGAGCTGGCCGTACTGCTGGTGCCGGACATGCACGGCGGCCGGCGCCGCCAGCTCAGCCGGCTGCTGCACGGGCACCGGGCGGTGCTCGGCCCGGCCCGGCCCTGGCACCGGGTCGCCGCGTCGTACCAGCGGGCCACCCGGGCGCTCGCGCTGGGCCTCGGCGAGCCGGACGCCGGACCGGTCGACACCGAACGCCACCTGGCGACGCTGCTGCTCAGCATGGACCCGGAAGCACTTGCCGACCTGCGGGCGCAGGCGCTCGCGCCGCTGGCCCCGCTACCCCCGGCGACCGCGCACCGGCTGGCCGAGACGCTGCGGTCGTGGCTGCTGCACCAGGGACGCCGCGACGACGTGGCGGCCGACCTGTTCGTGCACCCGCAGACCGTCCGCTACCGGATGGGCAAGCTGCGGGAGCTGTTCGGCGACCGGCTGCACGACCCCGCCACGGTCCTCGACCTCACCATCGCCCTGGCCGTACCCCCGGAGCCGGACGGCGCCTGACGCCGCGCCGGGGCGCACGGCCCGGTGCGGCCGGGACCTCCGGCCCTGTCCGCCCGCAGCGGCGGCGGGCAGGGTCGGAAGGGGACGAGCAACCAGGAGGGCCGCCATGAACAGCTCATCGACCCGCACCGACCAGGACCCGAGGGTACGGGTGCTGGAGGCGGCCGCCCGGCAGTCCCTGCACGCCCCGTCGGTGTTCAACACCCAGCCCTGGCGCTGGCGGGTCACCGGCGAGGCTTTGGAGCTGCGCGCCGACCCGGACCGGCAGCTCGCCCACACCGACCCGGACGGCCGGCTGCTGATGCTGAGCTGCGGCGCCGCCCTGCACCACGCGCGCGTGTCGCTGGCGGCGTTCGGCTGGGCGGTCACCGTGGAGCGGCTGCCCGGCCCGTCGCTGCTGGCCCGGGTGCGTACCACCGGCCCGGCCGACCTGGACGTGCCGGCGGGCCGCCTGGTCGACGCCATCCCGCGCCGCCGCACGGACCGCCGGGCGTACGGGGACCGGCCGGTGCCGGAGGCGGTGCTGGCCCGGCTCGGGGACGCCGTCGAGGCCGAGGGCGCGCACCTGCACGTGGTCCGGCCGGACCAGATGCCGATGCTCGCCGTCTCCACCGGCCGCGCGGCGGACGCGGAGCTGGCCGACCCCGCGTACCGGGAGGAGCTGCACCACTGGACGCACCGGCCGGCGGGCAGCGGCGACGGGGTGCCCGCCGCCACCGCCGTGCGGCCGTCCCCGCGACGGGTGCCGCTGCGGGACTACGCCCCAGGCGGGGCGGCCGGGCTCAGCGCGGGCACGGACTTCGACCGGGGCGCCGCGTACCTGATCCTGTTCGGCGACTCCGACGAGCCGGCGGCGTGGCTGCGCGGCGGCGAGGCGCTGTCGGCGCTGCTGCTCACCGCCACCGCCGAAGGGCTGGCCAGCGCGCCGCTCAGCGACGCCGTGGAGCTGGCCTGGCCGCGCCGGATGATGCGCGACCTGCTGGCCGGTATCGGCGACCCGTACCTGGTGGTGCGCGTGGGCTGGGGCCCGGACGCGGAGCTGCCGCCGGCGCCGCGCCGCGCGCCCGCCGACGTCATCGAGGTGGTGGCCCCGCCGCAGTGACCCGTGCGCCCGGCGGGGCACCGCCGGAGCGGTGGTCGTCGTAGCCTCGACGCGTGTGGGAACTGGACCCGGCCGCCGCGTTCGTGGTCTTCGGCGACCAGGACTCGGGGTGCGTCTCCTACGGCGTGGAGTCGGCGGGTCGGCGCTGGTTCGTCAAGCGGGCCGGCACACCTGACGCGCGGGCGTCGCTGACCCGTGCGCTGGGCCTGCACGCCGCGGTCCGGCACCCCGCCGTGGTGCGGCCCGAGCTGGTGCGTGACGGCACCGACGGCCCGACGCTGGTGTACCCGTGGTGCGACGGCCTCGTGCTCAACCACGCCACCACCGGCGGTGGCAGCGACCGGAGCGGCCTGGCGCGTTTCCAGCGGTTGCCGGTCACCGAGGTACGCGCGGCGCTGGACGCGATCCTCGACGCCCACCTGGCCGTGAGCGCGGCCGGGTACGTGGCGGTCGACCTGTACGACGGCTGTTTCCTCTACGACTTCGACGCCCGCCGGATGCGGCTGATCGACCTGGACGAGTACCGCCCGGGACCGTTCGTGCTCGACTCCGAGCGGCTGCCCGGCTCCCGTCGTTACCTGTCGCCGGAGGAGCTGACCCGGGGCGCGACGATCGACGAGCGCACCACAGTCCATGCGCTGGGCCGCACGCTGCACCACCTGCTCGACGGCCCGTCCGGCTGGCGCGGCACCGCCGCTGAGCGCGCGGTCGTCGACCGGGCCGGCCGGCCCGATCCGGCGGAGCGGTACGCCACAGTGGCCGCTCTGGTCCGCGACTGGCGAGCCGCCTGACCCGCTGGCTGTCCGGCCGGGCTTTCGGTCCCCCGGCCCGCCGTCCGACGGGACTTCGGTGCCCTGCCCGCTTCGGGGCGTGGCTTTCCGTCATGGCTTCCCTTGTCGGGCATCAAGTCACGTAGAGTGACGCGCGCACCCCGGGTCGATTGGTCCCATTTCTTCGCGGCTCGCTCCTGAGCTGCGAAGACACCGGAGAAGTCGAAGGCGGCACCCATACCCCCGCGCGCACTTTGCTCTGCAGCCGCATACGCGGCGGTGGCCCTGAGTGGCCAATGCGCCGATGGCTGCAGAGCAAAGGGCGCGAGATGAGTTCCGCCGGGGAAGCTCTCGCACTACCCTCAGTGACGACATCCCCGCGCGGCCAAGCCCGGCGCGGCCAAGCCCGGCGCCGCCAAGGGCCGACACGGCCAAGCCCGGCGGGATCAAGGGCTGACACGGCCAGCCCGAGGCGCCGCCGCCCCGAGACACCGGCGTGCCGACGGATCAGCGGGCCGGCCCCGACAATTCCGCATAGTCCACTGTCGGCACGGACGGGCGCCGGAACATATTCACGTCTATCTGTTGACGCGTACGGGATCGACGACAATCATTACTCTCGCTGGATCGACGTACCAACGATGTCGGATCTGGTGGCATTTCTTACCCCTCGACGGGATCGCGCCGGGACTGCGATTCCGCCGGGCGACCACGCCCGGCGCACGCCCGGCCAATCCTATCGAGTCGCTAGGAATTGTCGCCGCTCGCCCGAGGAGTCCGCCGGTGGACGGGAACAACGACGCTCCCGCACCGAGCCCGCCGGGGCCGGTGCAGAACGGCTCTGAGCTGCCCGAACAGCTCGCCCTGCAGGGCGGACGACCGGTGCGGCGCACGCCCTGGCCGACGTACGACAAGGGCGCGGTCTTCGTGCACACCGAGGACGAGGACGCGGCTATTCGCGCCGTCCGCAGTCACCTCTACTTCCGATATGACCACCGGCCACCTAATGAAACCGAATGCGGGCGGTTCGAGGACGAACTGTGTCGTTATTTCGGCACCCGGCACGCGCTGGCCGTTTCCAGCGGGACCGCCGCACTGGCGCTCGCCCTGATGGGCGCCGGAGTGCCGCCGGGGTCATTGGTGGCCTGCCCCGGATTCACTTTCGTCGCCACCCCCAGCGCCATTGTGCTGGCCGGTTGCCGGCCATTCCTGGTCGAGGTGGACGACGACCTGCGGATGGACCTCGACGACCTGCGCCGCCGCTGGCGGCCGGAGATCCGCGCCGTCATGGTCGTGCACATGCGCGGCTTCGCCGCCGATGTCGAGGCGCTGTCCGCGTTCGCCGCCGAGATGGGCGTGCCGCTCATCGAGGACGCGGTACCAGCGCTCGGCGCCGAACTCAACGGCCGCAAGCTCGGCACGTTCGGGGCCGCCGGGGCGTTCAGCACCCAGTCCGACAAGGCGCTCAACTGCGGCGAGGGCGGTTTCCTGATCACCGACGACAGCACGCTGTTCGCGCGGGCGGTGGCGCTGTCCGGGGCGTACGAGGGGCGGCTGCGGCGGCACTTCCCGCACGGCGAGCCGCCGCTGACCGGCCTGGACCTGCCGCTGCTGAGCCTGCGGATGGACGAGATCCGGGCGGCCCTGCTGCGCGCCGAGCTGACCCGGCTGCCGCAACGGCTGGCGCTGTTCCACCGCAACTACGCGCATGTCAGCGCCGCCCTGGCCGGACTGCGCGGCATCGCGGTCCGGCGGCCGGTCGCGCCCGGGGCGTACCTCGGGGAGGCGTTCGTGTTCCGGGTGCCCGGCGGCGGGGCGGGCTGGGGCGACGCGGGCTGGTTCGCCCGCGCGCTGCGCGCGGAGGGGATCGACGCCCGCAACATCGGCGCCGACGACGACCTCAACGTCCGGGCGTTCTGGAACTGGCGGTTCCTGTACGACAGCGCCGACCCCGGCGAGATCCGCGCGGCCCTGCCGCGCACCGCACGTCTGCTCACCGAGACGGTCGACGTGCCGCTGTCGTCGAACCTCACACCCGAGGACTGCGACGACCTGGTCCGGGCGGTCCGCAAGGTCGCCGCCGCCCGTGAGACCGCGCTGGTCGGGTCGTGACCGGCGCGCAGACCCCGGCCCGGCCCCTGCCCCGGCTCGCGCTCGCCGGCCTGCTCGGCGGGCTGTTCACCGGCTACCTCGGGCTGACCGCGGTGATCCCGGTGCTGCCCGGGTTCCTGCGTGAACGGCACGACGCCGGTGACCTGACCGTCGGCGTGGTGGTCACGGTGACCGCGGTGACCGCGCTGCTGGTCCGGCCGGTCGCGGGCGCGCTCGCCGACCGGCACGGCCACCGCACGGTGATGCTGGCCGGGGCGCTCGTGGTGGCCGGTGGCGGCCTGCTCTACCTGGCCCCGCTGGGCGTGCCCGCGCTGGTCGCGGTCCGGCTGCTGCTCGGCGCCGGTGAGGCCGCGCTGTTCACCGCCGGTGCGGTGTGGATCGTGCAGCTCGCCCCGCACGAGCGGCGCGGCCAGCTCATCGGCCTGTACGGGGTGAGCATGTGGGGCGGCATCTCTGCCGGCACGTTCCTCGGCGCCACCGTGCAGCAGGCCGGCTATCCGGCGGTGTGGGTGCTCAGCGCGGTCGCTCCGGCGGTCGGCGCGGCGCTCGTCGCGCTGGTGCCCGCGCCGCCGCGTACCGCACCGGCGGCCAAGGGCGGCGGGCTGCTGCTGCGCCCGGCGCTGCTGCCCGGCATCGCGCTCACCTTCGGCGCCGCCGGGTACGCGGGCCTGGCCGCGTTCGTCGTACTGCACCTGGACGCCCGGGGCATCGGCCACGGCGTGGTGGTGCTGAGCGTCTTCAGCGCCGTGTACGCCGGCACCCGCCTGGTCATCGGGCACCTGCCCGACCGGCTCGGCCCGCGCCGGGTGGCCACCTGGTGCGGGGTCGGCGAGGCGGTCGGACTGTTGGTCATCGCCGTCGCGCCGAACCTGCCGGTGGCGGTGGCCGGCAGCGTGGTGATGGGCGTCGGGTTCTCCCTGCTGCACCCGTCGCTGGCGCTGATGGTGATGGACCGCACCGACCCGGCGCGGCAGGGCGCGGCGATCGGGGCGTACACCTCGTTCTGGGATCTCGGGCTGGCGGTGTGGGGACCGGCGACCGGCCTGGTCGCGGCCGGCCTCGGTTATCCGGCGGTGTTCGTCGCGGGCGCGGCCGGCGCGGCGGTCGCCGCCGCGATGGCGCTGCGCATCGGCCGGTCGGCGCCCGCGCCCGCGCCAGCGGCGGAGGCGGAGGTACGCGCGGCATGAGCGCACCGGTGACCGTCCTGAGCGTCAACGGCTGGTGCCGCAACGGCAGCACCATCATCGGCAACGTCCTCGGCGAGGCGCCCGGTGTGGTGCACGTCGGTGAGCTGCACTTCCTGTGGAAGAACTCGACCGGGCGCGGGGTGAACGACAGATGCGGCTGCGGCGCCGCGCTGACCTCGTGTCCGCTGTGGTCGGCGGTGCTGCCGCTGGGCCGCCCGGCCGGGATGTCTGCCGACGCGCACGCCGCCGAGGTGATCCGGCGGCAACGCGCCCGGCTGCGGACGCGGCACACGTGGCGGGTGCTGCGCCGCGGCGCGTACGACGCGGACACCCGGGCGCACGCCGACCTGCTCGGCGCGGTCTACCGGGAGGTGGCCGCGCGCACCGGCGCCCGGGTGATCGTGGACAGCACCAAGATCCCCGGCGAGTCGGCGTTGCTGCCGCACGTGCCGGGCGTCGAGGCGTACTGGCTGCACCTGGTGCGTGACCCGCGCGCGGTGGCGCACTCGTGGCGGGAGCCGAAGGAGTACGTCTACGCGATGTCGGCGGTGCGCAGCACCGCGTACTGGCACGGGTTCAACCGGGCCTCGGCGGCGATCAACCGGCGGTATCCCGGCCGGTCGGCCTTCCTGCGCTACGAGGACTTCACCGCCGACCCGGCCGGCACGATCGGCGACCTGCTGAAGCTGGTGGGCGTGGATCCGGCGGCCAACCCGGTGCGGGAGCGGACCGTCGAGCTGCGCGGCAACCACACGGTCACCGGCAACCCGGACCGGTTCCGGACCGGCCCGACAGTGATCCGGGACCGCGACGACGGGTGGCGGCGCACGCTGGGCGGCCGGCAGCGGCTCGCCGTGGCGGCGCTGGCCTGGCCGCTGTCCACCCGGTACGGCTACCGGTCCGGCGGGACGGACGGCGACCCGGCGTATCCCGGCGCGGCGGCCCGCGTCGGCGAGACGGAGAGGTGAGGACATGGATCTGGGACTCAAGGGCCGGGTGGCGCTCGTCGCCGGCGGAACCAGCGGCATCGGGCTGGCCTGCGCGAAGGAGTTCGCCGCCGAGGGCGCGCACGTGGCGGTCTGCGGGCGTGACCCGCAGCGCCTCGCCGCCGCCGAGCGGGAGCTGACCGCTGTGGCCTCCGGCCGCGTCAACGCGACCGGCGTGGACCTCACCGACACCGGCGCCGCCGCACGCTGGGTGGACCGGGTCGCCGCCGAACTCGGCGGGGTGGACGTTCTGCTGGTCAGCGGCGGCAGCCCACCGGTCGGCACCGCCACCGGGTTCGGCGCCGACGACTACCGGGCGGCCGTCGACCGGGTGCTGCTGCCGGCGGTCGCGGTGTCGCTGGCCGCGCTGCCGCACATGCGCGCCGCGGGCTGGGGCCGGCTGCTGCTGGTCGCCTCCGAGACCGCCTGCGTGCCGATCGGGCCGCTCGTGCTGTCCGGGGTGACCCGGGCGGCGCTGGTCCGCTTCGCCCAGGGTCTCGCCGTCGACGTGGGCCGCGACGGCATCACCGTGAACGTGCTCGCGCCCGGCGGGGTGCGGACGCCGCCGATGGAACGCGCCGCGGCCCGGCTCGCCGGCACGGACGGCGACGTCGAGGCGCGGCTGGCCGCGATGGGTCATCACAGCGCCGTCGGCCGGCTGGCCCGGCCCGAGGAGGTCGCCGCGGTGGCCGCGTTCCTGGCCGGCGAGCGGGCGTCGTACGTGACCGCCGGGGTGCACCTGATCGACGGCGGCGCCGCCGCGACCGGCCCCGACCTGCCCCACCTCACCGGCGTCCGCAAGGACACCTACGCCTGACCTACCGACCGCCGCACGAGGGAGTGCCCATGTCCACGACCAGCCGGTTCACCGAGCGGGACGTCTCCGAGTTCTTCGACCAGACCACGCAGACGTACCTCAGCTTCTGGGACAGCGAGGGCGTGCTGCACACCGGCTACTTCACCGGGGAGGACGACACCGACTACCACGCGGCGGCCGACCGGACCTCCGACATCCTCGCCGCCGACGCCGGCATCGACGCCTCGGCGAACGTGCTCGACGTGGGCTGCGGCTGCGGCAACTTCCTGCTGCGCCTGGCCGCCCGGACCGGATGCCGGGGCGAAGGGCTGGACCTGAGCATCGAGCGGGTGCGCTTCGCCGAGCAGCGGCGCGCCGAGCGGGGTGCCTCGCTTCCCGTGTCGTTCCGGCACGGCTCGGCCACCGCCCTGCCGTACGACGACGGCACGTTCACGCACGTGGTCAGTCAGGACGCGCTGTTCCTGGTGCCGGACAAGCCGCGCAGCCACGCCGAGATGTTCCGGGTGCTCGCCCCCGGCGGGGTGCTCGCGGTGTCCGACTTCCTCCAGCCCACCGAGCGGATCGGCGAGGCGGCCCGCAGGCACGTCTACGACCGGGTGCGCTGGAACGACGGCTACTCGCTCGACGGCTACCGCCGGGCACTGGCGGAGGCCGGGTTCGTGGACGTGGTCGCCCGCAGCCTCGACGCGCACATCAGGCAGACGTACCGGGTGCTGGGCCGCACCGCCCGGGGGCGCGCGGAGACGACGGCGGACGAGGCGGCGCGGACCTGGATCCTCGGCTTCGCCGACTCGTGCGACGAGATCCAGGCGGCGATCGACAGGGGCGAGTTCGGCTGGGGCATGTTCGTCGCCCGCAAGCCGGCCTGAGGGAGGGACAGCAGATGCCACAGCGCACCGACACCGTGAAGCGGACGATCGCCGAGGTGGTCGCCGAACGGAAGACGCAGATGTCGCCCGGCGCGACGTTCGTCGAGGCGTTCGCCAAGGACGGCTTCGACACCAGCGTCGACTACGACGTCACGATCACCGACTCGCTCACCAGTTCCCGGCGCAAGCCGCGCTACCCGTCCCGGAACATGCTCAAGGTGGTGGACCTGTCCCGGGATCCGCAGGACTACTACTGGCACGAGAGCCCGCCCCGGCCGGACGACCCGGCGGTGGACGGCGCGGACCTGCGCCGGGAGGCGGCGAACCGCTTCCACCGCTCCCCCATTCCGCCGCTGCTCACCACCACCGCGTGGGTGCAGGTGCCGGACACGCTGTGGGAGGACCCGGTCAGCTTCGCGCAGTTCATCGACTACCGGCTGGTGGTGCGGCTGGCCACGGCCGAGAACCACACCATCCTGCGCGGCGAGGGCGGGCTGCTGACGATGCCGGACCTGGGCCGGCTCACCGACCCGGGACCGTTCGCGTCCACCGTCCTGGCCGCGTGCAACGAGGTCGAGCAGATGGGCAGCACCGCCGACGGGCTGATCATCAACCCGGCCGACTACTACCGGTTGCTGGGCAGCGGCTCGCTGATGCGGGACGTGGAGGACAACGGCGTGTTCATCGTGCGTACCCGGCTGGTCGACCCGGGCACCGCGATCGTCGGGGACTTCGGCCACGGCGCGCTGCTGTTCGACGCCGGCCGGTCCGCCATCGGGTTCGCCGAGCCGCCGCCGGGCACGTTCGCCGAACCCGGGGTGGCGCTGCGCGCCGAGATCTGGGAGCGGGTCGTGGTGAACCTGCCCACCTGCTTCTTCGTCGTCACGCTCTGACCGGCGGCGACGGATGACGACGCCGGCCCGTACCGACCCCGACGTGCTGGTGGTCGGCGCGGGCGTGGTGGGCCTGTGCTGCGCCTGGTTCCTGCGCCGCGCCGGGCACACCGTGACGGTGGTGGACCGGGGCGAGGTCGGCGACCCGGCGGCCTGCTCCGCCGGGAACACCGGTTTCGTCGGTACCCAGGGCTCGGCGCCGCTGGCCGAGCCGGGGGTGCCGGCCACCGGGATCCGCTGGCTGTTGCGCCCGGAGAGCCCGTTCGCGGTCCGGCCCCGGCTCGACGGCGCGCTGCTGGCCTGGCTCTGGCACTTCCGCCGGCACTGCACCGAACGGCACGCCCGCGCCGGGTTCGAGACGCTGCTCGCGCTCAAGCAGCGCAGCCTCGCGCTGCTGCGCGAGATCTGCGCCGAGGACGAGCTGGCCGGGACGCTCACCGAACGCGGCATGATCCTCGCCTGCCACACCGAGCAGGGGTACGCGAAGGCGCTCCGGACGATCCCGGCCGCGACCGCGCGCGGGGTGCCGCTGCGGGAGCTGGACCGGGCCGAGCTGGCCCGGCTGGAACCCGGTGTCGACTTCGCGGTGGCGGGGACGCTGCTCAACGAGGAGGGCGCCGCGCTGCGCATCCCGGCGTTCCTGGTGGCACTCGCGGCGGCGCTGCGGGCCCGGGACGTGGACATCGTCACCGGCGCGGAGGTACGCGACTTCGAGGTGACCGGGCGGCGGGTACGCGCGGTGCGCACCGCGCGGGGTGAGCTGCGCCCGGCCGAGGTGGTGATCGCCGCCGGGGTGTGGTCGGCGGCCTGCGCCCGGATGCTCGGCGTCGGGCTGACGCTGCAACCGGCGAAGGGCTACACCGTCACGCTGCCCGCCGGTCCGGGCACGCCGACCCGGCCGGCGCTGCTCAGCGAGGGCAAGGTCGCGGTGATGCCGCTGGGTGACCGGGTACGCGTCGGCGGCACGCTGGAACTGTCCGGGCTGGACGCGTCGATCTCACCGCGCCGCGTCGACGGGATCCTGCACACCGCGCGGCGGTACCTGCCGGCGCTGGACACCGGCCGGCGCCTCGACGTGTGGAGCGGCCTGCGTCCCTGCACCCCGGACAGCCTGCCGCTGATCGGGCGGGCCGACGGCTACGACAACGTCAGCGTGGCCACCGGGCACGGGCACATCGGGATGGGCCTGGCCCCGGCCGGCGGGCAGCTGCTCGCCCAGCTCGTCTCCGGCGCCGAGCCGGACCTGCCGCTGGACACGTTCGCCCTGGACCGCTTCCAGAGGGGGATCTCGTGAGCGACCGGCCGGAGATCGGGGTGCTCTGCCTCGACACCAGTTTCGACAAGATCCCCGGGCACATCCGCAACCCGGACACGTTCGACTTCCCGGTGCGCTACCGGGTGGTGGAGGGCGCCACGCCACGGCGGCTGGTCCGCGAGGCCGACCCGACGCTGCTGCAACCGTTCGTCGACGCGGCCCGCGACCTGGAGGCGGCCGGGGTCGCCGGGATCACCGGCGCGTGCGGGTTCCTCGTGCTGTTCCAGGCCGAACTCGCCGCCGCGGTGCGCGTCCCGCTGTGGTCGTCGAGCCTGGTGCAACTGCCGATGGTGCACCGGATGGTCGGGCGCCGGGTCGGGCTGCTGGTCGCCGACGAGGCGGCGCTGACCCCGCGCCACCTGGCCGCGATCGGCGCGGCCGACGTCCCGGTGGCGGTCACCGGCATGGCGGGGCAGCCGGAGTTCCGCGAGGTGATGCTGGAGGGGCGGCGCGACGCCCTCGACGTCGAGCGGCTGGCGGCCGAGGTGGACGAGCGGGTCGACGCGCTGGCCCGTGCTCACCCGGATCTGGGGGCGCTGGTCGTCGAGTGCACCGACCTGGTGCCGTTCGCCCACCGGATCCAGGCGCGGCTGGGTGTGCCGGTGTTCGACATCGTCACGCTGACCACGATGGCGTACGCGACCCTCACCCGGCGGCCGTACCGTCCGGCCGTGTGACAGCGGGGCCGTCGCGCGGAAAGCCGCTCCCGGCGCCCGTCCGGCGCTTAGCGTGGGACGAGGGGCGGCCTGCCCGGGGCGCCGGTGAGCGGAGGGAGAACGCGGTGACGGAGCCGGAGGAGGAGCAGGAGAAGACCCGCAAGACCGATCGGGTGCTGTTCTCGCCCGACGGCGACCCGCACCACACGCTGGCCGAGGCGCCTCAGCCGGACGAGCACCTGCCACCCACCGTCACCCGGGACGGCCACACGGAGGTGCTCGACGACGAGCAGTGAGCGCACCGTCCCGCCCGGGCTCGCGGGCCGGCCGGGACGTGTCGCGGTCAGACCGGCGGGATGCCGGAGCGGCCGATGTCCGACATGTCGTCCCCGATCTCGGTCCGGGTGCCGGCCACCGGCCCGGCGCCGGCCTCGGTCCGGTCCTCCACGCAGGCGCCGCCCAGCCCGTGCATCAGCTCCCCGACCACGGCGAGCGCCGAGCCCTTGTCCGGGCAGGGCGCCCCGGTGGCGAGCACCTGACCGTCGCCGCCGACGACGGTGAACCCCACACTCCCGTCGGCCGCGCTCTCGATGACGAACTTCACCGCGCTCCTCCCGCCCCGCTCAGCTCACGCCGTGCGTCTGCAACCACAGCTCCAGCAGGCCCAGTTGCCACAGCTTGTTGCTGCCGGCGGCGGCCTGGGCCCGGTCCGGCTCGGCCAGCAGCTCGTCGACGTACGCGCGGCGGAACAGCCCCCGCCGGCGCGCCTCGGGCGCACCCAGCGCCTCGACCACCAACTCTCGCACGGGACCGTCTACGTTGCGCAGCGCCGGCACCGGGAAGTAGCCCTTGGGCCGGTCGATGACCTCGGCCGGCAGCACCTCCCGCGCCACCTCCTTGAGCACGCCCTTGCCGCCCTGGGCCAGCTTGTGCTCGGGCGGGCACGCCGCGGCGAGCGTGACCAGGTCCTGGTCGAGGAAGGGCGTGCGCACCTCCAGCCCCCACGCCATGCTCATGCTGTCCACCCTCTTGACCGGGTCGTCGGGCAGCATCAGGTGCGTGTCCAGGCGCAGCACCGCGTCCACGGCGGTCTGCGCGCCGGGCGCGGCCAGGTCGGCGGCGACCAGTTCGCCGCTGGCGTCACCGTCGCAGGCGTACGCCGGTTCCACCACCTCGGTCAGCTCAGCGTGGTCGCGGTCGAAGAACGCGGCGGTGAACTCGGCCGCCGCGTCCTCGCGGGCCGAGGCGGCCAGCCGGTGGTGGTAGCCGTAGCCGGCGAACACCTCGTCGGCGCCCTGCCCGGACTGTGCCACCTTCACGTGCCGGGCGACCTGCTCGGAGAGCAGGTGGAACGCCACCACGTCGTGGCTGCCCATCGGTTCGGTCATGGCCGCCACTGTGGCGCGTACGGCCGGGCCGAGGTCGCCGTCGGCGAGCCGGATGCGGTGGTGGTCGGTGCCGAACGTGCGGGCGACCAGGTCGGAGTAGTGGAACTCGTCGCCGGTCTCGTCGCCGCGGCTGTCGAAGCCGATGCTGAACGTCTGGAGGTGGTGCTGTCCGGCGCCGTCCAGCAGCGCCACGATCATGCTGGAGTCGAGCCCGCCGGAGAGCAGCACCCCGACCGGCACGTCCGCTACCAGCCGGCGGCGTACGGCGGTGCGCAGCGCGTCGCCGACGGCGGCCCGCCAGTCGGCGGCGTCCATGCCGTCGTGGGCCGGGTCGCGCCGGTACTCGGGCCGCCAGTAGACGCGCTCGCGGCTGCGCCCGTCGGCTTCGACCACCCGGACGGTGGCCGGCGGCAGCTTGCGGATCCCGCGCAGGATCGTGCGCGGCGCCGGCACGATCGAGTGCCAGGACAGGTAGTGGTGCAGCGCGACCGGGTCGATGCCGGTGTCCACGTCGCCGCCGGCCAGCAGCGCCGGCAGCGTGGAGGCGAACCGGAGCCGGCCGGGCGACTCGGTGAGGTAGAGCGGCTTGATGCCGAGCCGGTCGCGGGCCAGCACGAGGCGGCGGCGCCGCCGGTCCACCAGGGCGAAGGCGAACATGCCGACCAGGTGGTCGACGAACCGCTCCCCCCACTGCGCGTACGCCACCAGGATCACCTCGGTGTCGCTGGTGCTGTGGAAGGTGTGCCCGGCCGCGCGCAGCTCGTCGCGCAGCTCCGGGTAGTTGTAGACGCAGCCGTTGAAGACCAGGGCCAGGCCGAGGTCCTCGCGGACCATCGGCTGGGCGCCGGCCTCGGACAGGTCGATCACGGTGAGCCGCCGGTGCCCGAGGGTGATCCAGCCGTCACTCCACGCGCCTTCGCCGTCCGGACCGCGTGAGCGCATGGCCGCGGTCATCCGGTTCACCGCGTCGGTGTCGGGGGTGGCCCCGTCGAACCTGGCCTCACCGCTGATCCCGCACATCTCAGCGCCCACCGGTCGGTCGCGGAGCACTCACCATGCCAACCTCCCGCCGCGTCGTCTCCCGGGCGGTCCGCCGGGTACGGCGACTACCCGGCATGTGGCGAAGGAAACCCGGATGGGCGGTTGCCGAGCCGTGCTCGGCGTGCCGTCGTACGGTGGCGGTACGGGCCATGTCCCCGGGCGGTCCGGCCACGGGACGTGGCCAGGATCAACGACGCCTGCCAGGAGGACGTGTGTTCGCCAATTCCGAGGAACTCCTGCGATACCTCACCGACGAGGACGTGAAGTTCGTCGACGTACGTTTCTGTGACCTGCCCGGCGTGATGCAGCACTTCAACCTGCCGGTCGAGTCGTTCGACGACAGCGTCTTCACCGACGGCCTCGCCTTCGACGGCTCGTCGATCCGCGGCTTCCAGTCGATCCACGAGTCGGACATGCTGCTGCTGCCGGACGTGTCGACTGCGTTCATCGACCCGTTCCGCACGCAGAAGACCCTGGCGTTGAACTTCTTCGTCCACGACCCGTTCACCAGGGAGGCGTACTCCCGCGACCCGCGCAACGTGGCGAAGAAGGCCGAGGCGTACCTCGCCGCCAGCGGGATCGCGGACACCGCGTACTTCGGTGCGGAGGCGGAGTTCTACATCTTCGACTCCATCCGCCACGAGACCTCGGCGCACCAGTCGTTCTACTACATCGACTCGATCGAGGGCGCCTGGAACAGCGGCCGGATCGAGGAGGGCGGCAACCGCGGCTACAAGACCGCGTACAAGGGCGGCTACTTCCCGGTGCCCCCGGTCGACCACTACGCCGACCTGCGCGACAGCATGGTCCGCCGGATGGTGGACGCCGGTTTCACCGTCGAGCGCTCTCACCACGAGGTGGGCACGGGCGGCCAGTCCGAGATCAACTACAAGTTCTCGACGCTGCTGCACTCGGCGGACGAACTCCAGCTCTTCAAGTATCTGATCAAGAACGAGGCGTGGGCGCACGGGAAGACCGCGACGTTCATGCCCAAGCCGCTGTTCGGTGACAACGGCTCCGGCATGCACACCCACCAGAGCCTCTGGCGCGGCGGCGAGCCGTTGTTCTACGACGAGACCGGCTACGCCGGCCTGTCCGACACCGCCCGCTGGTACATCGGCGGCCTGCTCCACCACGCACCCTCGCTGCTCGCCTTCACCAACCCGACCATCAACTCGTACCGTCGTCTGGTGCCGGGCTTCGAGGCGCCGGTGAACCTGGTCTACTCGCAGCGCAACCGCTCCGCCTGCACCCGCATCCCGGTGACCGGCAGCAACCCGAAGGCCAAGCGCGTCGAGTTCCGGGTGCCGGACCCGTCGAGCAACCCGTACCTGGCGTTCTCCGCCATGCTCATGGCCGGTCTCGACGGCATCAAGAACAAGATCGAGCCGCCGGCGCCGATCGACAAGGATCTGTACGACCTGCCGCCGGAGGAGTGGGGCGACGTCAAGCAGGTTCCCGGCTCGCTGCCCGAGGCGCTGGCGGCGCTGGAGACCGACCACGACTACCTGCTCGACGGCGGCGTCTTCACCGACGACCTGATCTCCACCTGGATCGACTGGAAGAACGCCAACGAGGTCGACCCGGTCCGGCTGCGGCCCACTCCGCACGAGTTCGCGCTCTACTTCGACTGCTGAGCCCGATCACGGCGCTGACCTGGATCAACAGAAGCACTGCACGACCTCACGGACGGCGGTCATGCTCGGCTCACAGCCGGCATGGCCGCCGCTCCGATGCGCTGACGGTCGTTGTCCGGTCAGTCGAAGTCGTTGCCGGTGAGGATCCAGGCGATGCCCTGTGCCGGGTCTTCCATCGCCAGGTGCAGGTACCAGATCTCGTCGTCCGGCTCCTGCCACGCGACGCAGTGCAGGCGTTCGACAAGCGCGCTGACGCTGTCCGGGCCTGCGGAAGGGGTCACGTCAGCCATGGCGGCGAGTGCCTTCCAGAGAGCTGTCCGTCCGAGCGCCTGTCCGGTCCGGCGCGCGTAAGGCCCTTCACCGGTGGCCAGGTGCACCAGGCTGGGGTAGACATCGGCGAAGCGAACCTGTGATCCCTCGCGGCCCCGCAGGCCCTGCCACCGCCGGCCCCTGGGCATCCTGGCCTGGTCGGTGGCCACCATCGAGGCCGCCTCCCATGCGGTGCCGGGGAACGCGTACGCCTGCGTAGCCGGTGACAGGCCGTCGAGGAGTGCCACCGCGGCGTGCGGTGCCGGCCGTACGGTGGTCACGGGTAGCGGCTTCGGGTCGGCCAACCGGCTCGGACAGGCCCAGATGGTGCATCCCGAGCTGCCGGACCGGTCGTACTCGGGGATGTCCAAGGTGCTGTACCAGTTGGCGGCTTCCCACGGCAGAAGGCACAGCGGGGCATCGAGCAGCTGTGGATCGAGGTCGGCGTCCGCCCGGAGATCCTCGCCGTGCAGCACGCGAGTGTGGGCTGTCAGATGCCGCGTGCGTGGGTCGGCCAGATGTGGGGTCAGTTCTCGCCACGTGTGGTTTTGGGCTACCACCTCCCACAGGGGCCCCGGGGAGCCCTCGTCGTCGTCGGGAAACAGTTCGGCTGCGGCGGCGGCGATCCCGGCCGGCGCCTCCAACGCCACCACGTGGGCCGTCTCCCGCCGCTCGTCGACCGGCCCCGCCTCGACTGAGGCAGCGAATCTCAGCAGGTCGTGCCAGCGTCCAGCGTCGGCAAACAGGTCGAGGTCGCCGTATGAGACACCAGGTGAGGTCACCCCGTCATTCTGCCGCTCTGCGTGCCGCCACCCGCGGGGGCGGTGGTCGGCGGAAACGGCCTCGGGCCGGCCCTCGCCCTCGTACCGTCGAGACATGACTCCGCCTCACGTCGACCCGCCGACCGTTCCGTGCCGGTGGAGCCGTCGGTGAGGCCGCGGCCCACCACCACCACCGCCACCACCCCGCAGATCCCCACCGTCCTGACCCTCGGGGTGGAAGAGGAGTTCCTGCTGCTGGATCCGGCCACCGGTGAGAGCATGCCGGTCGCCGACCGGGTACGCGGCGCGCTCTCCGGCACCGCACGCGAGCAGAGCCGGCAGGAGTTCCGGCACAGCATGGTCGAGATGGTGACGCCGGTGAGCCCCGATCTCGGAGAGCTGCGGGAGCACCTGGTCACGCTGCGCCGGGCGGCCGCGCGGGCGGCCGACGCGGCCGGGGCGCGGCTGGTCGCCGTCGGCGCCACCCCGGTCTGCGAGGCCCACCGCACGGTGTCCGACGAGCAGCGCTACCACGACATGTCCCGCCGGTTCGGCCCGGTGGCCCACGACCCGGCGGTCTGCGGCTGCCACGTCCACGTCGGCGTGCCGGACCGGGAACTGGCCGTGCAGGTCTGCAACCACCTGCGTCAGTGGCTGCCGGTGGTGCAGGCGCTCACCGCGAACTCGCCGCTGCACGACGGGCGGGACACCGGCCACGCGAGCTGGCGCTCGATGCAGCTGGAACGGTGGCCGAGCATCGGACCGACGCCGCACTTCGACTCCGCCGCCGACTATGACGCCACCGTGGCGGACCTGATCACCGCCGGGATCATGCTCGACGCCGCGATGGTCTACTGGTACGCCCGCCCGTCCGCGTCGTACCCCACCGTGGAGGTCCGCGTCGGCGACGTCTGCCCCACCGTCGACGACACGTTGCTGGTCGCCGGGCTGGTCCGGGCGCTCGTGGCCACCCTGATCGACGACGTCCGCGCCGGTGTGCCCGCGCCGCGCATCCGGGACTGTCTGGTCGCCGCCGCGCACTGGCGGGCCGCCCACGACGGCGTCGACGGCGAGCTCGTCGACCTGCGCACCGGGCGGCCCCGGCCCGCCTGGAACCTCGTCGACGACCTGTTCGTCACCGTCACGCCCGCGCTGACCCGCCACGGCGACCTGGACCTCGTCCGGCGCGAGCTGGACCGGGTGCGCCGGGACGGCACCGGCGCCACCCGGCAACGACGGATCATGGCCGGGACCGGCGGGGACGTCCGCGCCGTGCTCGATCACCTGGCCGCGCAGACCGTCTCGACGTGAGTCGATGACCTCCCCGGACCGGACCGGCGACCGGTCAGCGCAAACCGGCGAACAGGTCGTCCTCGGGTGTGGCCGCGCCGGTGGTGTCCCGCACCCGCACGAACGTCTCCATGCCCATCAGCTCGGTGAACCGTTCCTGCCCCAGACGCAGGAAGAAGATGTTCTCCGCCTGGCTGGCGTGCGCGGCGAGCGAGGCGAACTTCTGCCCGCCGTAGCCGCTGGTGTCGACCCAGGTGGTGATCTCGTCGTCCGGCAGGCCCAGCGCCGGCATCTCGTCGGTCGCCTCCGGCTCGGGGAACTCCACCCCGATCTCCCGCATGACGGTGCCGAACTGCTGGAACGCGCTGCGCGGCACGGTGGTCCAGTAGACCTTGGCCGGGATGCCGGTCTGCTCGACCGCGGCCATGGTGATCCGGTGGGCCTGGATGTGGTCCGGGTGGCCGTAGAAGCCGTTCTCGTCGTAGGTGACCACCACGTCGGGGCGGTAGCGCCGGATCAGCTCGGCCAGCCGGCCGGCCGCCTCGGCCACCGGCGTGTTCCAGAACGCGCCGGGCGCGTCGTTCGTCGCCCAGCCCATCATCCCGGAGTCGCCGTAGCCGAGCGTCTCCAGGTGGGTGACCTTCAGCGCCTCGCAGCTCGCGGCCAGCTCGGTGCGGCGCATCTCGACCACGGCCTGCGGGTCGTGCCCGGGGTCGCCCGGCTTGATCCCGCCGGGGCCGTCGCCGCACCCCCCGTCGGTGCACGTCACCAGCACTGTGGTGACGCCCTCGGCCGCGTAACGCGCCAGGACGCCGCCGGTGCTGGTCGCCTCGTCGTCGGGGTGCGCGTGCACCGCCATCAGGGTCAGGGATCGATCGGTCACCCCGTCACCATACGAGCATCGGCCGACGAACTAGCATTGCCCGGTCCGCAGACGGCGACGGAAGCGAGGCGCGATGGGTTGGCTCCAGCGGTTGCTCGGTGGCGGACGGGTCGAACTGGACCCCGCACGTCAGCAGGAGCTGCTGCGGGACGTCCGGCAGTCCTACGGGGCGCACGTCCGCCTCCGGTTCCCGGAGCAGGCCGACGCGATCACCCGGCTGCTGTCCGATGACGACGGTCTCGTGGTGGCCGCCGGGATCGTCTGCGAGGCCGCCGACCAGGCGCACGCCGACCTGCTGGCCCAGGCGCACGAGGTGTTCCGGCGCACCGGGCGGCGGCTGCTGGTGCACCGCCGCAACTACCGGCCCCTGTGGAAGGAGGCCGGGCCGGCGCTGCGCTGGCCGCTCGGCGCGCTGCCCAGCGGGCTGCACCCGTACGCGCAGGTCAGCGCCGCCGTGGCGGTGGTCGGCGGGCGGGCCGACCGGCTGGACCGGGTGACCGACCCGCAGGCGTTCGTGACGCGCCTGTTCGAGGTGCTCGACCTGACCACCGCCGGCTGGGAGTTCGGCCGGGTGCGGGTGGACGCCGACAGCGCGACGCTGGTCGAGCGGCTGATGGGCACCGCCGCGCGGGTGCTCGCCACGATGGACGACCCGCCCCGGCTGCCGCCGGCGGTACGGGAGATGATGCGCCGCAACCACCGCATCGCCGTGTACGACCCGGCCGGTCCCCGCGTGGTCGGCGAGCTGAACCTGGGCGCACGGCTGCGCGAGACGCTGCTGGCGTGACCGGCGGTACGCCCCGCCCCGGCCGGCTGGCCGCGGCGGGGCGCGTCGGGGCGCGTCAGGTGGTCGTGCAGGTGAGGTTCGCCGGCGGGTTGTTGGTGCCGCCGGCCGTGCCGATGAAGCCGAACGTGGTGGAGCCGCCGGCCGGCAGCGAGCCGTTGTAGTCGACGTTGCGCACCGTCACGTTCGCGCCGTTCTGGGTGTGCGTACCGCTCCAGATCTGGTTGATCACCTGTCCGTTCGGGAACGTCCAGGACACCGTCCAGCCGCGGATCGCGGTGGCGCCGGCGGTCACCGTGACCTCGGCCTGGAAGCCACCGGACCAGGAGCCGGTGATCGCGTACGTGGCACGCGCGCCGGACGGTGCCGGGGAACTGGTGGTCGGCGTCGGGGTCGGAGTGGGTGACGGCGTGGACGTGGGTGTGGCCGTCGGCGACGGCGTCACGCCGGGCCGGGCCGCCCGGTAGGTGTGCCCGGCACGGACGGTGAACGCGACGACGTCGGACTCCGGCCGGGTGGTGGCGGGTGTGCTGCCGTCGGTGACGTCGGCGAGGGTGAAGGTGCCGGTGAACAGCCGGGACCGCAGGCGCAGCGTGCCGTCGCGGTCGGCGCGGACGGTGATCTCGTCGGCCTGGCCGCTGCTCCAGGTCAGCCCCACCGTGTAGCCGCCCCGGCCGCGCAGGCCCGCGACCTGCCCGGCGGGCCAGGCGGTGGGCAGCGCGGGCAGCAGGTGCAGCTCGCCGGTGTGGCTGTGCAGCAGCATCTCGGCGATGCCGGAGGTGGCGCCGAAGTTGCCGTCGATCTGGAACGGCGGGTGCAGGTCGAACATGTTCGGCGCGAGCCGGTCGGTGCGTACCAGGTCGCGCAGGAGCTTGTGGGCGCGGGCGCCGTCCTCCAGCCGGGCCCAGAAATTGATCTTCCAGGCGAGGGACCAGCCGGTCCCGTCGTCGCCCCGCAGCTCCAGCGTCTTGCGGGCGGCCTCGTACAGCGCCGGGGTGCCGCGCCTGGTGATCTGGTTACCGGGATGCAGCCCGTACAGGTGGGAGACGTGCCGGTGGGTGCGTTCGGTCTCGACCCAGTCGGCGAGCCACTCCTGCACGTTGCCCCGGGAGCCGACGCGGCTCGGCGGCAGCCGGTCCTTGGCGGTACGCACCTGGGACCGGAACGTGGTGTCGACGCCCAGCACCTCGCTCGCCCGGGCCGCCGCGTCGAACAGGTCGCGCAGGATCTGGTTGTCCATCGTCGGACCGGCGCAGACGCTCGCGTCGGCGTGGTGCGCCAGCTCCGGCGAGTTCGACGGGTTCGTCACCAGGTAGCCGAGCGTCGGGTGGGCGACCAGGGTGTCGAGGAAGAACTGGGCGGCGCCCTTGAGCGCCGGGTAGTTGGCCTGCAGGAACCCGAGGTCGCCGGTGAACAGGTAGTGGTCCCAGATGAGCGTGCTCAGCCAGGCCCCGCCGGTCTGCCACATGCCCCAGAACGCGCCGTCCACGACCGACGCGCCCCGCCAGGCGTCGGTGTTGTGGTGGGTGACCCAGCCGCCGGCGCCGTACTGCGCCTGGGCGACCCGCGCGCCGGTCACGGTGAGGTCCTTGACCATGTCGAAGACCGGCAGGAAGCATTCGGACAGGTTCGTGGTGTCGGCCGGCCAGTAGTTCATCGGCAGGTTGGCGTTGACCGTGTACTTCGAGTCCCAGGACGGCGTCAACGAGTCGTTCCAGATGCCCTGGAGGTTCGCCGGCTGGGTGCCCGGCCGTGACGAGGAGATCAGCAGGTACCGCCCGAACTGGAACAGCAGCGCGGCGAACTGCGGGTCGTTCGTGCTCGCGTGCTGCGCGATCCGTACGTCGGTGGGCTGGTCGGCGGCGGCGGTACGGCCCAAATCGATCGTGACCCGGTCGAACAGCGCCTGGTAGTCGGCGCGGTGGCGGGTACGGAGCTGGTCGACGGCGACGCTCCTGGCGGCGTTCAGCCGGTTGCGGGCGATGCCCTGGTAGTCGCCGTTGACGGTGCGGTAGTTGACGTAGCTGGACCCGATCGAGATCAGGATCGTCACGCCGGTGGCGCCGGAGACCCGCAGCGTGCCGCCGGAGCTGCTGACCGTGCCACCGGTGACGGCGGCGTGGGCCAGCGCGAGGAACCGCACCGACCCGTCGATCCCCTCCATCGAGCCGGAGATGCCGTCGAGCGCGACTGTCGCGCCGTCCGGGCTGGACACGGTGGTCCGCTGCGGGCTGTCGAAGGTGGCGGAGAACGTGATCGAGTTCGCCCGGTCGGCGGTCAGCCGGAGCACGATCACCTGGTCGGGCGCGCTGGCGAACACCTCCCGCTGGTGCCGCACGCCGTTCAGCACGTAGGTGGTGGTCACGGTGGCGGTGGTGAGGTCGAGCGTCCGGTTGTACTGGGTCGCCCCGCTCGCCGAACCGAAGGCGAGCCGGAGGTTCCCGACGGTCTGGTAGGCGAGCTGGCCGCCCGGACTGCCCATCATGGTCTGGTTGATCAGATCCTGGGCCGAGGTCCACTGGTCGGCGAAGACGCGGCGCCGGATCTCGGCCAGGTTGGCGGTGCCCCGGGTGTTCGCCGAGTCGTACGGGCCGCCGGCCCAGACGGTGTCCTCGTTGAGCTGGAGCCGTTCGGTGTCGACGTTGCCGAACACCATCGCGCCGAGGCGCCCGTTGCCGATCGGCAGGGCGCGCAGCCAGTCGGTGCCGGCCGGCTCGTCGTACCAGAGCGCCAGGTCGTTCGCGGCCAGCACCTGCGGGGGTGCCGCCGAGCCGGCCCGGGCGGCGGCGCTCCAGGCGGCCGGCAGCAGCGCGGCGCCGGCACCCGCCGCTGTGGCCTTGATGACGTTTCGTCGTGTCACTTCGGACATGGTTTCTCCCAACCGCGCGCATCAGAGGCGGGCCCGGGTGCACGACGGTGCTGTTATCGCTAACAGCGCTCCCGCACACCCGGACGTCGCATTCCCCTGCCACTACGCGCCCAGGGCTCCCGACCGGGCGACACATCAGCCAACATGGACTCTCATGGATGAAGTGACACCGCGTCAAGTGGTGTTACCGCTAACAGATCCGATCCGTGGTTCACTCGCCGGGCCGAACGCGGCGCGGGAGCGGCCGGCCGGCCGACCCGGGCCACGTGCACGATCCGCTCCGGCGCCACGTCCAGCAGCGTCCCGAGCGCGTCCCGGGTGGCGGCGACGTCGATCAGCTGACTGAGCGGGTGCGCGGCCAGCCCGGCCGTGTGCAGCGTCAGCCACGTCCGCATCAGCACGCGTCCGAACTCGATCTGACCGGCCGCGTCCAGACCGGGCGGGGCGACGAGCGCCAGCACCGAGCCGCCCTGCGCGAGCGGATCGCCGCCCGCGGCGGCGAGCAGCCGGGGCAGCCCCAGCGGGCGCAACGCCGGGTACGCCGCCAGCGCCGCCCGCAGCCCGGTGGCCGCCGCCCGGCCCAGCCCGAGGCAGCTGTCACTGAGCCCGTCGGCCCGGTAGCGCGGGCCCGACCGGTCCAGGCGCAGCCAGCGGCGCAGCTCCGCGACCACCGCCGGGTCGGCGTACACCTGCCGGTCGGCCGTGCGCAGCAGCGCGCGCAGCCGCCCGGCTGCCGGCACGGCGTGGACCGCGCCACCGGCCCGGCGGGCGACCGCGTCCACTGCCGCGACCACGTCGGCGTCCGGGCCGCCGGTGAACCGGCCCCGGTGGGTACGCCGGTCCCACACGTCGGCGGCGCGGAACGGCGTCCGGTACGGCTGCCGTGCCGGCCGCAGCCGCCCCACCCGCCGGTCGGCCTCGTCGTGGTCGGCGGCCCAGTCCAACCGCAGCCCCGCGTCGGCGGCGACGATCAGGCAGGTCTCCACGAACGCGCCCAGCGACAGCCGCAGGTCCCGCCCGGTCGGGTCGCCCGCGGGCAGCGCGTCGGCCGGATCCCAGCCGACGGTGATCGCCCAGCGCTCGTAGCGCAGCCGCCACGGCTGGGTGTTGTGCGCGCTCGGGGCCCGCCAGCACAGCGGCTCCAGCGCGTGGAACGCGGCGAGGTCCATGCTCACCGCTCCCTCGCGTAGAACGTGTAGCCGTGCAGCGGGCGTCCGCCGAGGCGCCGGTACTGGGCCGCCGACGCCGCGTTGTCCCGCCCGACGTACGTGCTGCGCAGCGCCGTGTAGCCGGCGGCGTGCAGGTTGCGGTGCAGGTGCTCGGACAGCAGCCGCTGGTAGCCGCGCCCCTGGAACTCCGGCACCACGCCCTTGACGATCAGCACCGCCTCCCGGCGGTACCGGCGGCGGGTGGCCAGCAGCCGGAGCTGGTTGACCGGGTTCAGGTCGCCGTGGACCGCGACCAGGAAGTCGCTGATGTCCGGCACGCAGAGCACGAACGCCACCGGCCGCCCGTCACGGGTCAGGTAGAGCAGCAGTGACTCGTCCAGCAGGTACGCCAGCCCGTCGGTCTGCCGCCGCAGCTGCGCCGCGGAGATCGGCGTGTAGTAGCCGAGCTGGGCGAACGAGTCGTTGAGCATCCCGCGCAGCAGGCCGAGTTGCTCGTCGAGCCGCCGGGTGTTCCCCCGGTGCAGTTCCAGCCGGGCGCCGTCGGGCTGGACGCCCGGGGCGGGGGCCGGCCCGGCCGGCGCCGGGACCGGGCAGATCCAGGTGTCGGAGACGAACCGCCTGGTGAACCCGTACGCCTCGTACGCGTCCGGGTAGTGCGGGGGGTTCCACGCGCTGTCCACGAAACCCCGGTCGGCGTACCCGGAGGTGATCACGCCACCGGCCTGGTTGGGCAGCAGTGCCACCGGCCCGAACAGCAGGTCCCGGCCGGGCGTGGCGTGCGTGGTGATCGCGTCGAACAGCGGCCGGGCGGCGGACGGGGTGAACTCGGTGAGCCCGAACAGCTGGCACCGGCGGCCCAGCTTCGCGTCGAGGTCCGCGTCGGTGTGCAGCGTGGTGCGCGCGACCACGGTGCCGGTGGCGTCGCGCAGCACGTACATCGGCACGCCGTCGCGCCACCAGCGGCGGATCTGCTGCCGGGGCGTCGGCACGTACCGGGGCTCGTCCGCGTACAGCCGGTCGGTGAGCGTGAGGAAGTCGCGCAGGCCGCGCCGGCCGGTGACACGCTCGAACCGGTGGCCGGTCATCGGCGCACCGCCGGTCCGGTCGTCTCCGCGCCCAGCGGCGTGAACTGCTCGATGTGGCCCATCGCGCCGTCCTCGGCCCGCCACGCGCCGTTGGAGTAGCCGTCCGGGGACGCGGTGTAGAGCCGGATGAACCCGGCGGTGGCGTTGCGGGTGCCGTCGGTCAGCCACATCATCAGCCTGCGGTGGTGCCGGGTCCGGGCGAAGCGCAGCAGCGCGTCCCGGTCGGTGAAGAACGCGATCGTGCCGAGCGTCAGCGGGAACTGCCAGTAGACGGTGTGCCAGCAGTAGCCGGACATCCGGCGCATGTCGCGCACCATCCGGATCCAGTCGGGGGCCAGGCGCAGCAGCACCAGCGGGTTCGCGTACCGGGTGCCGCCGATGAACATGGCGCCGGCGCGGGCCTGCGCGGGGGCGCGGGAGAAGTCACGGGTACGCATCGCTCACCTCACCAGGTAGACGTTCTTGAGCTTCTGCATGTCGGCGAACGGGCCGCCGCCGGTTTCGTACAGCTCGACCCGCAGGTCGCCGGCGGTCGGGTCCTCCACCAGGGACTGCGCGAAGTCCCGCGACACCGAGGTCAGGTGCGCGCGTACCCCGTCGCGGCAGGCGTCGGCGAGCGCCGCGCGTGCCGCGGCGTCCAGCGGACGGCGCAGCTCGACGTGGATCACCGGCCGGGTCTCCAGCGCCGCGTCCTCGTGCAGCGTCAGACAGAACCTGTTGATCTCGGCGGCGTACGGGTTGCCGGTGTAGAGGCCGTACTCGACGTCCTGCGGGTAGAGGTTCGCGCCCAGGTAGGACACGGTGGAGTCGCTGCGGCCGAACAACAGCAGCAGCGGCAGCGTCATCCGCTCCTCCGCCACCGCGGTACGGAACTCGGCGCGGCGTACCGGGTCGGCGTTGGCCAGCTCGACGATCCGCCGGTACGGCACCAGCAGCGCCTCGTCGCCGACGTTGTAGCGCAGCCGGGGCTGGAGCACGTGCGGGCTGGCCACAGTGCAGAGCAGTTCCCGCCGCTCGTTCGTCTCCAGGTAGGTGGCGAACGGGTTGTACTGGAACACCATCGGCAGCCGCTGCTCGCCGCGGCCGAGCAGTTCCGCGCGCAGTCCCGCGTCGGTGCGCAGCCGCCGCCGCAGCCACACCGTGAACCGGGTCTCCGCGCCGATGCCGATGGTCAGGTCCGACGCCCCGTACGCCGAGCGCACCCGCACGAACCGCTGTTCCAGGTAGTCGCGCAGTGCCTCGGTCATCCCCTCCCCGCCGCAGCTGGCGAAGATCCGGTACCGCGACCACTGGAAGTCCTCGGCGTCGAGCCGGTCCCGCAGGTGCTTGAGGAACGGCGGGTACGCGGTCACCAGGTAGTCGTGGCCGGGACCGAACTCGCGCAGCGTGTCGACGATCTTCCCGAGGTCCGGGCCGGTGTTCTTCACGGTCGCGATCCGGGCCATCGCCGCGCCGGTGGTGGTGCCGGTCGCCCAGGCGCCCATCGAGTACGCGTTGATCACGAACGGCCGGCGCATCGGGAACGCCAGTCCGGTGTAGGCGGCGATGTCCCGGTGCACCGCCCGCAGTTCCCGCTCGCCGCGCGGCCAGTTGAACGGCCGCCCGGACGAGCCGGCCGACTCGTCGACCACCACGCCCCGATCCGGCATCCGCCCGTCCCGGCAGCGGGCGGAGGCGTCGTACGCCATGACGTACCCGTGCTTGTCGGTCTCCGGGAAGTCCCGCAGCCGACGGCGCAGGCCGCCCGGGCGGGCCCGCAGGAACTCCTGGTAGGCGGGCACCCGCCGGGCCGCCCGCACGCAGGTCGACCGCGCGTTCGCGGCGGCGAGGCGGTCGAGGACCGGGTGGTGGCGCCGGGCCAGCCACCGCCAGCCGGCGGGGTGGTGGGCGACGAGCCGGGCCAGCGCGGCGACCGCGCGGCCGGCGGGGGCCAGCGCGGCCTCGGCGGGCAGGGGCGTGTCGACGGTACGTGCAGCGGCGTGTCGGTGCAGCGTCTCGGCCATGAGAAGCATCCTGTCGACGCCTCGGCGCCGCCGCCTGAGCCGCGAGACGGTGATGCGCTGAGTATCCCTACCCAGGCGAACCGCGCCGGATCCGACCCGTAAATCGTGAAAGACCAGACTTATGGCACGGCTGCCTGGAACCTTTACCGCTGTGAGGTGTCGGGCCCCGCACGGACCCGGCCTGCCGCAACGGGGGACGACGAAGATGGTTCACAAGGGATGGCGGCGACCTGCGTCGGCGCTGGCGGTGCTCGCCGTACTGGCCCGTACGTGCCGGGGGAATCGCTGACCTGGACCGTCACCGTCACCAATGCCGGCCCCTCGGACGCGATCGGCGCCACGGTCGCGGACGATCTGCCGCTGGAGGGGTTCACCTGGACCTGTGCGGCGTCCACCGGCAGCGTGTGTACCGCTTCCGGGAGCGGAGACATCGATGACACCGTCACCGTCCGGGCCGGGGGAACGCTGACCTACACGATCGCCGGCACCGTGCCGGCGAGCACCGCCGGCGACCTCACGAACACCGCTGTCCTCACCCCACCGGACGGCGCCGCCGACCCCGACTGCACACCCAACTGCTCGGCGACGGTGGTCGTCGCCGGACCGGTGCAGCCCACCCCGGTACCGCCGACACCGGAACCGCCCACACCGAAGCCACCCAAGCCGGGGCCGCACAAGCCATGCCACCGTTGCCGGTGACCGGCAGTGGCACGATGGTCGTCACCTCGATCGGGCTCGCCGCCGTGACCCTCGGCGTACTCCTGATCGCCGGCCTGGTCCTGGCCGCCGCTCACGGCGACACCCCTGACCACCACCTGCGGTCATTACCGTCAGTCACCATCGCGACACATGCCTAGCCCGTAGTCCGGAGCCGGGTGGAGACTCCGCCGCATGGAGAACGTGGAGCGTGAGCGCACGAACGAGCGCTTCGAGAAGGTGGCCGAGGAGACCTCGGAGACCGTGACCCACGCGGCCACGGTGCTGGAGGAGGAACTCGCGGCTGGGCTGGCCGGCGCCCGGCGGCTCGAGGAGAAGCTGACCGAGAGCCGGCGGGTCGACCCGGAGGCGTTCGACGAACTCGTCGCCCGGGTCCGCACCGACGGGCACGCCCTGATCGACACCGTGGTCGGACAGCTGAAGATGGCCGACGACCAGCGCGGCGAGGTGATCCGCCGGTACACGTCGGACGCGCACGACGCGCTGGACACCGTACTCAATCTGGCGCGGCTGGCCCCGGAGGTGGCCAACGGCCTCGCGGACCGGCTGGCGTCGCCGGCCCCGAAGCGACCGACGGACCGGTAGCCGCGCGATGGCGCCGACCACCGGGGTGGCCGGCGGGCACGTGGAACGGATGCTGGAGCGCTATCGCGGGCTCGCCCTCGGCGCGCTGCTCGACGACGTGCCCGAGGGCGGCCCGCGCTACCTCTACGACCTGGTCGCGGAGTATCCGCGGCGCTGGGGCAAGGGGCTGCGCGCCGCGCTGTGCCTGGCGACGTGCCGGGCGTTCGGCGGCGGCGACGCGGTGGGCCTCAACGCCGCCGTGACCGTGGAGCTGTTCCACAACGCCTTCCTCATCCACGACGACATCCAGGACGAAAGCGAGCAGCGGCGCGGCGGGCGGACGCTGCACGCCGAGTACGGCGTCGGCGTGGCGCTGAACGTCGGCAACATGACCAACCTGCTGGCACTGCGGCGGCTCGCGGCGAACCGGGCGGCGCTCGGCTCCGGGATCGCGTGGCGGCTGTTCACCGAGACCGAGCTGATGATGCGCCACTCGCTGGAGGGTCAGGCGATCGAGATCGGCTGGATCCGGGACAACGTGTGCGACCTGGACGCGGACGACTACTACCGGATGTGCCTGAAGAAGACCTCCTGGTACACGTGCATCTACCCGTGCCGCACCGGGATCCTCGCGGCGACCGGCCGGGAGAACGCGGTCGACGTGCTGGACCGGTACGGCTGGTACCTGGGTGCGGCGTTCCAGATCCAGGACGACGCGCTCAACCTCACCGGCGACTACGCCCGGTACGGCAAGGAGATCGCCGGTGACCTGTGGGAGGGCAAACGCACACTCATCCTGATCGACTTCATGCGGCGGTGCACACCGGACGAACGCGAACGGCTCGTGCGGTTGCTGAGCCGGACCCGGGCGGAGCGCACCCCCGCCGAGGTGCGCTGGCTGCACGGGCGGCTGCTCGCGTACGACTGCGTGGAGTCGGCGCGGCGCAGCGCCCGGGACCTCGCGCTCGCCGCCCGCCGCGAGGGTGAGCGGGCGCTCGGCGCCGCGGCCGACACCGAGGACGGCCGTTTCCTGCTGGAGCTGACCGACTACGTGGTGGAACGCGCGCGTTAGGCGCCCAGGATCCCGCGCAGCCAGGTGAGCTGTTCGCGCTGGTGTGCCGCCTCGCCGCCCTCGTGGTCGTTGAACTCGTACACCCGCACGTCCTTGTCGCCGCCGTAGCGATGGTAGGCGGCGAAGCAGGTCGACGGCGGGCAGACCTGGTCCCGCAGCGCGATCGAGAACAGCGCCGGCGCTGTCGCGCGCGGCGCGAGCACGGCGGCGTCCAGGTAGGACAGCGTGCGGAACACCCGGTCGGCGCGGTCACGGTGCAGCGCGAGGTATTCGACCACCTCGGCGTACGGGCTGTCCGGCCCGGCGACGCGCACGCCCCGGGGGATGTCGCACAGGAACGGCACGTCGGGCATGACGGCCACGACGTCCGGGCACAACGCGCCGGCCGCGAGGGCCAGGCCGCCGCCCTGACTGAAGCCGGTCACCGCCACCCGCGCGGGGTCGACGGCCGGGTGCCGCCGGGCGGCCTCGGCGAAGCGCACCGCGTCGGTGATCAGCCGCCGGTAGTAGTGGTCGGCCGGGTCGTCGACGCCCCGGGTGAGGAAGCCCGGCACGGTGCCGGCCGGGTAGGGGTGCGGGTCGGGCGTGCCGCCGGTGGCGGCGCTCCACCCCTGGCCCCGGCTGTCCATGATCAGGTGGGCGAAGCCCGCCGCGGCCCAGAACAGCTTCTCGTGCGCCAGGCCGCGGCCCCGGCCGTAGCCGAGGTACTCGACCACGCAGGGCAGCGGCCCGTCGGCCCCGGCCGGCAGGTGCAGCCATCCGCGTACCGGCTCGCCGCCGAAGCCGGGGATCGTGGCGGCGTACGTCCGGATCTGGGTCAGGCCGGTGTCGACCGGTTCGTAGACCGCCGCCTCCGGGTCGCCGCCGTCCAGCGTGCGCGCCCAGAACGCGTCCAGGTCCGCCGGCACGTCCAGCTCCGGCCGGTACGCCAGGCAGCCGGCCAGGTCGAGGTCGGTCAGCGGCACGACGCGGCCTCCCGCACGGCGGAGGCGAACCAGCCGGTGATGGTGCTCGGGTGGGTGATGGCGGTGCCCACCACGACCGTCCACGCGCCCGCCCGCAGCGCCTGCGCGGCCTGCTCCGGGGTGTGGATGCGTCCCTCGGCGACCACCGGGACGTCGACCGCGGCGGCGAGCCGGGCGACCAGGTCCAGGTCCGGCCCGTCGCCCTTGGTGGTGTACGCGGTGTACCCGGCGAGCGTGGTGCCGACCAGGTCGGCGCCGGCAGCGGCGGCTGCCACGCCCTCGTCGAAGGTGGAGCAGTCGGCCATCACCAGTGCACCGGTGCGCTCGTGCACGGCGGCGATCGTCTCGGCGAGCGTACGGCCGTCGGGCCGGGGCCGGGACGTGCCGTCGAGCGCGACGACGTGCGCCCCGGCGTCGGCGACGGCGAGCGCGTGCTCCAGCGTCGGGGTGATGAAGACGTCGTCGTCGCCGTCCTTCCAGAGCCCGATCAGCGGCAGGTCCACCGCCGCGCGGATGGCCGCGATGTCCGCCAGTCCCTGCGCGCGGATGCCGGCGGCGCCGCCCCGTGCGGTGGCGAGCGCGACCCGGCGCATGGTGTCCGGGTCGCGCATGGGCTCACCCGGGTACGCCTGGCAGGAGACGACCAGGCGGTCACGGAGCTGGTCGACGAGCGTGTTCATGAGACCTTCCAGGCGAGCGAGGCGGCACCGAGCAGCGGCGCGTCGGGACCGAGGGTGGAGGCGAGGACCGGCACGCCGGCCAGGCCGGGCAGCGTCTCGGCGGGCACCGCGTCGCGCAGCGCCCGCCACCACGGCTCGCCGAGGCCGGTGACGCCGCCGCCGATCACCACGGCGGCGGGGTCGAGCACGTTGACCAGGCCGCCGACGGCGGAACCGACGGCCGCGCCGCCCAGCCGGACGACCTCCCGGGCCGTCTCGTCGCCGTCCGCGGCGAGCGCGGCGACGGCCCGCAGGTCGGCCACCGGCCGGCCGGTACGCCGGACGTACTCGGCGGCGAGCGCGGGACCGGCGGCGATCGCCTCCAGGTGCCCGCGCCCGCCGCAGGTGCAGGCGAGCGTTCCGGCGTACGCCGACGGCTGGTGCCCGGCGTGCCCGGCGGCGCTGTGCGCACCGGCGAGCACGGTGTCGCCGAGGACGAACGACGCGCCGACACCGGTGCCCACGGCGACGTAGAGCACCGTGTCGTAGCCGGCCGCGACGCCGTGACGCGCCTCGCCCAGCGCGTGGGCGTGCACGTCGTTGATCACGGTGACCGGCACGCCCAGGCGCCGGCGCAGGTCGCCGCGCAGGTCCGTGCCGGTCCACCCGGTCAGCACGTCGGTGGCGGACAGCACCAGGCCGGAGCCGCTGTCGATCACCCCGGCGCTGCCGACGCCGAGCGCCCGTACGACACCCGGCGCGTCCGCCCGCAGCTTCTCCACCAGGCCGGCCGCGGTGTCGAGCACCGCGGCGGCACCGGAGCGACCAGGTGTCGGCGCGGTGCACCGGCCGACGACCTCTCCCCCGGCGGTGACCAGGGCGGCGGTGGTCTTGGTGCCGCCGATGTCGAGCGCGGCGACCAGACCGGTCGTGCTCACCTCGGGCATGGTCAGAGCAGCCCGGCCAGTTCCAGCTGGGTACGCACGCGGCCCGCCTCGGCGGCGTCCAGCGGCCGCAGCGGCAACGACACCGCGTTGCCCGCGATGACGCCGAGCAGGGACAGCGCGGTCTTGAACGCGCCGACGCCCCGGGTGGCGCCCGCCGAGGTGGCCGGGTCGGCCGCGTCGACGATGCGGAACAGCCGGGTCAGGCGGTCCTGCTCCCGGCGGGCCGCGGCCCAGTCACCGGCCACGCAGGCGCGGTGCAGCCGCACGTATCCGGCCGGGTCCACATTGCCCAGTCCGGGCACCGAGCCGGAGCCACCGGCGAGCATCATCGCGTCGACCACCACCTCGTGGCCGGTGAGCAGGCTGAAGTCGCGCTCCGGCGCGTGCTCGGCGACGGCCAGCGCGAGCTGGCGGAACGCCACGTCGTCGCCGCTGGAGTCCTTGACGCCGGCCAGCACACCCTCGGCGGCGAGCCGGGTCAGCAGGTCGACGGAGAGCTTGCTGTGCACGCAGACCGGGATGTCGTACGCCAGCAGCGGAAGCTCGACGGCGGCGGCGACCGCGCGGAAGTGCCGCTCGATCTCGTGCGGGCCGACGATCGCGTAGAACGGCGCGGTCACGACCAGGCCGTCCGCACCCAGCCGGGTGGACGCCTCGGCCCGCTCCACGACCCGCCGGGTGGTGGGCTCGATGCAGCCGGCGATGACCGGCACGGCGCCGCCGGCGGTCTTCACGATGGTCTCCAGGGCCAGGTCCCGCTGCCGGTCGGTGAGGAAGACCGTCTCGCCCGAGCTGCCGAGGGCGAAGATGCCGTCGACACCGGCGTCGAGCAGCCACTCGACCAGCCGTTCCAGGGAACGGACGTCGACCTCGCCCTCCTCGGTCAGGGGGGTCACGGCCGGCGGCACGACTCCGGCGAACCGCGGGGCTGGGGTGGTCACAGGTTCTCCTCGACAGACTCAGTTGTGGTGCGGCCGGTCGCCGGGGTGGCGAGCGCGACCAGTTCGGTGTTCGCGGTTCCGGCGGGCACCGGGTGGTGGCAGCGGAACTCGTGGCCCTCGCCCTCGGCGAGGCGCGGCGCCGGCATGTCCACGGCGCAGCCGTCGGTGGCGGCCCAGCAGCGGGTCCGGAACGGGCAGCCGCTCGGCGGCCGGGTGGCCGACGGGACCGGGCCGACCAGCGGGATGGGCTCGATCGGGGACAGCAGGCCCGGCGTGGCCGAGAACAAGGCCCGGGTGTACGGGTGCCGGCCGCCCTCGGGCAGCAGGTCGGCGGGCGTCTGCTCGACGATGCGGCCCAGGTACATGGTGACGACCCGGTCGCTGACCCGCTTGACGGTCTGGATGTCGTGCGACACCAGCACCATGGCCAGCCCGAGCCGGTCCTTGAGGTCCAGCAGCAGGTTGAGGATCTGGGCCCGCACCGACACGTCGAGCGCGCTCGTCGGCTCGTCGGCGATGACCAGTCCCGGTTCCAGGGCCAGCGCGCGGGCGATGGACACCCGCTGGCGCTGGCCGCCGGAGAGCTGGCTGGGCAGCACGTCGGCGACCGAGCGGGGCAGGCCCACCAGGGCCATCAGCTCGGTCACCCGCTGCTCGCGCTGCTGCCGGGTGCCCCGGCGGTGCACGTCGAGCGGGTCGCGCAGGATGTCGCGTACCGGCATGCGGCGGTTCAGCGAGGTGGCCGGATCCTGGAAGATCATGCCGACGCCGGCGCCGATGTGCTCGCGCCGCTCGGCGGCACTCATCGACCACACGTCCTTGCCGGCGAACGACACCGTGCCGCTGGTCGGCCGTTGCAGGCCCACGAGCACCTTGGCCAGCGTGGACTTGCCGCAGCCGGACTCGCCCACGATGCCGACCGTCTCGCCGGCCCGGATGACCAGGTCGGCGCCGGTGAGGGCGTAGACCTTCTCCCGGCTGAACATGCCGCCGCCGCGCGCGGCGTGCACCACGTGCACGTCGCTCAGCTCGGCGATCGGCCGGTGCTCGGCGGTGGCGCTCATCGGGCCGGCTCCTTCTCGCTGACGGTGACGGCGGGGTGGTGGCAGGCGTACCCGTGGCCGTCCGTGCCCTCCAGAGCGGGCGCGGTGTCCCGGCAGATCTCGGTCGCCATCGGGCAGCGGTCGGAGAACCGGCAGCCCTTCGGGAAGTCGGCCGGTGACGGCACCACGCCCCGGATCTGGGTGAGCCGTTCCGCGCCGGTCTCCAGGGACAGGACGGAACCGAGCAGCCCGCGGGCGTAGTGGTGGGCGGGCGCCTCCATCACGTCGGCGGTCACGCCGGTCTCCACGATCTGCCCGCCGTACATCACCACGACCCGGTCGGAGACGTCGCTGACCAGGGCGAGGTCGTGGCTGACCAGGATGAGGGCGAAGCCGAGCCGCTCGCGCAGGTCCAGCAGCAGCTTCATCACCTGGGCCTGCACCGTCACGTCGAGCGCGGTGGTCGGCTCGTCGGCGATGATCAGCTTCGGGTCGCGGGACAGCGCCATGGCGATCACCACGCGCTGCCGCTGCCCGCCGGACAGCTCGTGCGGGTACGCGGCGAGCGTGCGCTGCGGGTCCAGCCCGACCAGCCGCATCAGCTCCTCGGCCGAGCGGGTGCCGCCGCGGCGGATCATCTGGGCGAGCTGGGCGCCGACGCGCAGCGCCGGGTTCAGCGCCGACAGGGCGTCCTGGTAGACCATGGCGATCTCGCGGCCCATCAGGGCCCGGCGGCCCTTGGCGTTCAGCGTCAGCAGGTTCGTGTCCTGGAAGCGGATCTCGCCGCGTACCCGGGCGCCCCTCGGCAGCAGGCCCATCACGGCCAGGACGCTGAGCGACTTGCCGGAGCCGGACTCCCCGACCAGGCCGACGACCTCGCCGGGGCGTACGTCGAAGGAGAGCCCGTCGACGATGTCCACGCCGCGGTGGCGGCCCTCGAAGCCGATGGACAGGTTGCTGACCTGAAGGACGGGCCGGCCCTGCGGCAGCGGGCGGGCGCGTTCGCGCAGCCGCCGCGCCGCCTCGGCGAGGCCGGGCAGCTCGACCACCTCACCGGTGCCGGGCTGCGCCTGCTCCAGCGCGTCGCCCCTGGTGGTGGAGGTGGCGCGGCGCGCCGCCGGGGCGGCCCACGCGTCGGACATGCCCTCGGAGAGCACGTTGAGCGCCAGCACGGTGAGCAGGATCAGCAGGCCGGGGAAGAACGTGGCCCACCAGCCGCCGATCTGCACCATCTCCTTGCCGAACGCGATCACCGAGCCCCACGAGGAGGCCGCCTCCTGCGGGGCGAGGCCGCCGCCGATGAAGGACAGCGACGCCTCGAAGACGATCGCGTCGGCGACCATGACGGTGACGAAGACGAGGATCGGCGCGGCGCAGTTGCGCAGGACGTGCCGCCAGAGGATGTGCGGTCGCCGGGCGCCGATGATGCGCTCGGCGGCCACGTAGTCCTCGCCGTACTGGGACAGCACGTTCGCGCGGACGATGCGCGCGACCGACGGGGTGAACACGAAACCGATCGCGATCACGAGGACCAGCAGGCTGTTCTTGCCGAACGAGATGATCAGCAGCGCGGAGAGCACGATCGTGGGGAAGGCCATGACCACGTCGAGGCAGCGCATGATGATCTCGTCGACGACGGTGCGGCTGCTTCCCGCGACGGCGCCGAGGATCGCGCCGAGCACCAGCGCGATGCCGGCCGCGCCGAAGCCGACGACCAGGGAGCGCCGGGTGCCGGCCACCAGCCGGGAGAACACGTCGCGGCCGAGCTTGTCCAGCCCGAACCAGAAGTCGCCGTTCGGGCCGGTCAGCGCCGGACCGAGCCCGGTCTGGGTGGGGTCGTGGCGCAGCAGCAGCGGGGCGAGCACTCCGACCACGACGATGAGCGCGACGAAGCCGAGCGCGAACCGGGCCGCGACACCGAGCCGGGCGAAGGCCATGCCGGGGCGGGACAGCCGCGTGGTGAGGGACCGGCGCATCAGTGGCCTCCGCGCAGTCGGGGGTTGGCGAAGAGGTAGAGGATGTCGACGACCAGGTTCACCAGGACGAAGCAGAGCGCGATGGTCAGGACGGTGCCCTGGGCCAGCGCGGTGTCGTTCTGCTGGACGGCGCTCATGATCTGGGTGCCCATGCCGGGCAGCGAGAAGATGGCCTCGATGACGACGGTGCCGCCGATGAGGTAGCCGATCCGCAGGCCGAGCGCGGTGAGCGGGTTGACCAGCGCGTTGCGCAGCACGTTGCGGCCGACCACCACGCGCGGCGGCAGTCCGGCGCCGATCGCGGTGCGGACGTAGTCCTTGTCGAGTTCCTCGACCATCGACGTCCGGACGATGCGGGCCAGCGAGCAGCCGACCGGTACGGCCAGCGCCAGCGCGGGCATGGCCAGCGACTGCAACCACAGACCGACCGAGTCGGCGGGGTTGACGTAGCCGCCGGTCGGGAAGATCGGGCGGCGGACGGAGAACTCCTGGATGAACAGCAGGGCCAGCCAGAACGAGGGCGTGGCGATGCCGGCCATGGAGACGATCCGGATGACCTGGTCCGGCCAGCGGTCCCGGTACAGGGCGGCCGGGATGCCGAGCGCCAGCGCGATGACGAGCGCGCCGACGACGCCGAGCACGGTCAGCTGGATGGTCAGCGGCAGCGCCATGGCGATCTTCTCGGCGACCGGGACCGACGGCGGGAACGTCATGCCGAGGTCGCCGCGGACGAGGTCGCCGAGGAAGTGCAGGTAGCGCAGCGGCAGCGGGTCGTTCAGGCCGTTGGCGGCGCGGAACGCCTCGACCTGCGCCGGCGTGGCCTGGTCACCGAGGACGGACAACGCCGGGTCGATCGGGGAGAACTGCATGATCACGAAGACGAAGAGCGTGATGCCCAGCACCAGGGGGATCAGCGTCAGGAATCGTCGTGCGACCAGGTTCAGGACGGTCAGCATGGATTCTCTTTCTCGTGGCGGGGCGCCGGGACGACCCGCCCGGCCGCACGGGTCACGTGGGCCGGGCGGGACGTCTGCGGGGCCGGAACCCCGAGCGCGGGCTCAGCCGGTCCGGCCGGTGCCCAGGAAGTACAGGCCGGTGGTGGAGGCGCCGGAGAAGCCGTCCACCTTGGCCGGGTCGTACGCGGTGACGACCTTGGTGTGCAGGATCGGGTACAGCGGCACCTGGTCCGCCGCCATGTCCAGGGCCTGCTTCCACAGCGCCTTGCGGGCCGTCTCGTCGGACGTCTGCGCGGCCTTGTCCAGCAGGTCGCCCATGGCCTTGCGGTCGGCGGCGCTCCAGCGGTAGCGCTGGCCCGGCCAGGTCTCACCGAAGTAGTACCAGCGCATCAGCAGGTCGGTGTCGACGCCGAAGACGCTCGGGTCACCGGTGGCCATGAGCACCCGGAAGGTGTCCTTGGGGACGATGTCGCCGTAGATGGCCGAGGACGGCACGGTGTTCAGCGTGGCGTTGACGCCGATCTTCTTCCACTGCTCGATGACCAGCGGGGCGACGTCCTTGACCACCGAGCTGTCGGTGGTGTCGAGCCGGAACGACAGGTTGGTGACGCCGGCCTCCTGGAGCAGGGCCTTGGCCTTGTCCGGGTTGTAGTCGTAGACCGTGGCGGCCTTCTGGTACGCCTTGTTGCCCTCGTCGAGGTAGCTGGTCGCCGGGCTGCCGTAGCCGTTGAGCGCGGTCTTGATGACCGCGTCCTTGTCGATGGCGTAGTGCAGGGCCTGGCGCACCCGCTTGTCGCTGAACGGCGCGGCGGCGTTGTTGAACATGAGGAAGACCTGGTTGAAGGCCTGCTTCACGTCGATCGTGTACTTGTCCTTGAGCGAGTCCACGTTCAGGTACGGCACGGCCTCGATGGCCTGCACCCGGCCGCCCTGCAGGTCCGACACGCGGGCCGACGCCTCGGTGGTGGTGTTCCACGTCATCGTCTCGACCTTGGCGGCGCGCGGGCCGTTGTAGTTCGCGTTCTTGCTCAGCTTGATGCCGGATTCCTTGGACGCGCTGTCCACCTTGAACGGGCCGGAGCCGATCGGGGCGGTGTCGAACGCCTTGGCCGCGGCCGCGTCACCGGTCTTGGCCTTGGGGACGACCTTGATGACCGAGATCCGCTCGCTGAACAGGGCGAACGGGTACTTGAGCTTGAACTCGACGGTCGTCGCGTCCTTGGCGGTGACGGTGTCGAGGAACGACACGAAGCCCTGCATCAGCGGCGGTGCCTTCGGGTCCGCGGGCTTGAGCACGCGGGTGAAGGACCAGGCCACGTCCTCGGCGGTGACCGGGGTGCCGTCGGAGAACTTCGCCCCGTCACGCAGCGCGACGGTGTAGGTCCGGCCGTCGGCCCCGGGGGTCGGGTCGCTCTTGGCCAGGGCGTTGTAGGGTTCCCGCGTGATCGGGTCGAGGTCGACGAGGCCCTCGAAGACGTGCTGGTTGACCGCTGTCGCCACGGCCGAGGAGGCGTTGCTGGGATCGAAACCGCTGGAGAGCGTGAAGGCCAGCGTGGCCTCGATCGACGTGCCCCCCTTCCCGTCGCCCACGGCGTTGGTCGAGGCGGGACCGCCACTGCAGGCCGCCAGCGCGACCGCGAGGCCTCCCGCGAGGGAGGCGACGGCCAGGGAGCGGGCGCGGCCTCGCAGGACGCGCCGGCTCCCCGACGGCTTACCGGTGGTGCTCACGTAGCTGCCTCCATAGGCTCTTCATGCGCTCGCGTGACCGCTCGCGCTCGGGGATGTGAAGCATAAGGTGTATGACGTCTGACGTCTGATGCCGGTAGGGTGAGGGTGTCAGATTCGGGAACGAAGGGCAAGGGGCAGATGACGACCATTGACGCCAGTCCGCTACGCGGCGCCGAGCGGCCGAGCCCTCGCCGGCAGGAGGTCGCCACCAGGATCAAGGAGTACATCCTGCGCAACCGCCTGAAGCCGGGGAACCTCCTGCCCACCGAGACGGAACTGTGTGAGGCCGTCGGTGCCAGCCGCTCCAGCGTCCGCGAGGCCGTCAAGATCCTCTCCGCGCTCGACATCGTGGAGGTACGCCACGGCCACGGCACGTTCGTCGGCCGCATGTCCCTCAACGCCCTGGTGGAGAGCCTGACGTTCCGGGGACTGCTCAGCGGCGAGGACGACCACCGCGTACTGGCCCAGGTCGTGGACGTCCGCCAGACGCTGGAACAGGGCCTGGCCGCCACCGTCATCGACGCCCTCGACGAGCAGCACCGGTCGGAGCTGTCCGCACTCGCCGACGAGATGCACAGCCGGGCCGCCCGGGGCGAGGACTTCCTCGACGTCGACCGGGCGTTCCACCTGAAGCTGATGGAGCCCCTCGGCAACGACCTGCTGGTCCAGCTGACCGAGGCGTTCTGGCAGGTGCAGGCCATCGTCGCGCCCACGCTGCAGACCGAGCCGGAGGACCGGGTGATCACCGCCCAGCGGCACCAGGCGATCGTCGCCGCCCTCACCGCCGCCGACGCGACGGCGCTGCGCTCCGCCGTCGCCGAGCACTACGCGCCCATCCGGGCGAGCATCGCCCGGGCCGCGCAGCCCTGAGCCGCCGTACGCCGGCATTCGTCGTTCGCGCCTGACCGAAGGTCCCTGTTCCCGGGGCACGCCCCGCTGTCTCCTCGCGGGCGCCCCGGGCGGCATGTCGGGGTGGTGGTGTCGCGTCGAGCGCGGTCATGGTGGCGGACGACCTGGCCGGACTGCGCGTCGCGAGCGCGGCGCCCGGGCAGGACCGCTGACGGCTTGCGAACCGGACGGGGGACGTCGACCGGAACCGATCCTTGACGGGCGTGGGGGAACCCGCCTAGCGTGCATACATCGGACATCTGACGTCGGATAGCTCGTCCGATTCCCCCTCCCCCGTCCCCGGAAGGAACCACGTGTCCCCTCGCCGCGCCATACCGCGCCGCGCAACCGTCCTCGCGGCGGCCGCCCTCACCCTGCTCTCCGTACTGCCCTCCACCGCGGCCCAGGCCGCCGCCCCCGCCGGCGTGACCGCCACCGTCGGTGCCGACTGCACCGCCGGCCGGCTGCTGCTCGACCTCGACAACCGCAGCACCACCACGCAGACCTACACCGTCACCTGGCCCGGTCGCTCCGGCTCGCCGTGGACCCGCACGGTCGCCGCCGGTGGCAGCGCCGAGCTGTACTGGACGCTGTCCCCCGGCACGCCGTACACGCTGCGCACCACGACCCCGACCGGCCTGGACGAGACCACTTCCGGTCTCTTCCACTGCGGCACCGGCATGTCGGCGCTGGCCGGCTTCGACTGCACCAACGGCCGCCTCCAGCTCGCCCTGGAGAACCGGACCACGACGGCCCGGGACTTCACCGTCACCTGGCCCGGACGCACCGGCTCACCGTGGACCCGCACCATCGCCGCCGGCGGCAACTACCTGCACTACTGGACCGTCGGCGCCGGCGCCCCGTACACGCTGCGGGTCACCGCACCCGGCTTCGACACCACGCTGCGCGGCACCACCTCCTGCGACCTGGCCGCCGGCAATCCGCAGCTCGCCACCACCACGCTGCTGACCACGCAGACCGTGATCCGCGGCCTCAACGGCGCGAACGGCCGGTACGACGGCACCGTCGCCTCGGTCCGCATCCCCGGCCTGGCCGTCAGCAACAACGGCACCGTCATCGCCGTGGCCGACGCCCGGGTCAACGGCTCGTACGACCTCGGCGGCGGCACCAACAACATCCAGATCGTGATGATCCGCAGCACCGACGGCGGGCGCACCTTCGAGCAGCCCCGCGTCATCCACGCCCCGCCCACCACCAGTGAGGGCGTCGGCGACCCCAGCCTGCTCGTGGACCGCGCCACCGGCGTCGTCTACTGCTTCTTCACCTACTCCCCCCGGCCCGGCATCAGCTTCTGGTCCGGCGGCTCCGGCCTGAACACCGCCGACGACCCGAACAGCATGCACCTGCGCTACATCACCAGCCGGGACGACGGCGCCACCTGGAGCGCACCGGTGGAGCTGAACCCGGCCGTCAAGGACCCCACCTGGCGCCAGGTGTTCTTCTCCTCCGGCCACGGCATCCAGACCAGCACCGGCCGCCTGATCCAGCCGATCGCCTACCGGGACGCCTCAGGCACCAGCCACGCCGCGAACATCTACAGCGACGACCACGGCGCGACCTGGCGGCGCGGCGGATCCGCGGGCGGGACCATCAACGAGAGCAAGGCCATCGAGCGCGGCACCGGCGCGGTGGTGCAGAACATGCGGCACAACTCGACCCGCAGCCGCTTCTACGCCACGTCCACCGACGGGGCCGCCACGTTCGGCCCGGCGACGGCGAGCGCCGTGCTGACCGACCCGCTCTGCAACGCCGACGAGCTGTCCTACCTGCGGCCCGCGGAGGTCGGCGCCAACCGGGCGCCGGTACGCACCCGCACGGCACTGTTCAGCAACAACGCGCACCCGAGCGCGCGCAACGACCTCACCGTCCGGCTGTCCACCGACGACGGCGCGACCTGGCCGGCGCGGGCGCTGGTCAAGCCCGGCGGCGCCGGCTACTCGACGATGGCGGTGCTGGCCGACGGCACTGTGGGCAACCTGTACGAGGTGGGCGACACGGGCGGCATCTACTTCGCCCGGTTCAGCCTCGACTGGGTCAAGGGCGCCTGAGAGCCGTGTCCCGCCCGGACAGCGGCGTCCGGGCGGGACACGGTCAGCGCTGCCAGCGGACCACGCCACCGACCACAGTGAGCGCCACGCTCAGGTCGCGCAGTTCCGCCGCGTCGACCCGGTACGGGTCGGTGGGCAGCACGATGAAGTCGGCGAGCATGCCGGGGCGCAACCGGCCCTTCAGGTGCTCCTCGTACGAGGCGTACGCGCCCGCCTCGGTGAAGCAGCGCAACGCCGTGTCCAGGTCGAGCCGCTCGTGCGGGTCGACGCCGCCGGGTGGGGTGCCGCCGGGCTGCTGGCGGGTCACCGCGGCGTGGATGCCGAAGAACGGATCGGGGTCCTCCACCGGGGCATCCGACCCGAACGCCACAACGGCCCCGGCGTCGAGCAGGCTGCGCCAGGCGTACGAGGCCAGGCCCCGGCCCGCGAGCATCCGGCTGGTCAGCGGGATGTCGCTGGTGCAGTGCGTGGGCTGCATCGAGGCGATCACGCCGGAGCGGGCGAGCAGCGGCACGTCGTCCGGCAGCAGGTGCTGGGTGTGCTCGATCCGGTGCCGCAGCCGCGCCACCGCGCCGGGCTCCGCCGACTCGCGCCAGCGCGCGTACGCCCGCAGCACCATCCGGTTCGCCGCGTCGCCGATGGCGTGCGCCGCCACCGCGATCCCGGCCCCGGCGGCGGTCGCCACCAGCCGCTCGAACTCCTCGGCCGGGGTGACGGCGATGCCGTGGTTGCCGGGCTCGCCGTCGTACGGCTCGGTCATCAGGCAGGTGTGTGAGCCGAGCGCGCCGTCGGTGAAGATCTTCACCGGGCCGGTGCTCAGCCAGCGGTCCCCGTCCCCGGTGGCCCAGCCGGCGTCGATCGCCTCGTCCAGGGCGGTGGCGGGGATCGTCTTGTGCACCCGCAGCGGCAGCTCGCCCCGGGCGTACAGCGTCTTGTAGGCGGCGCGGGCGTCCTGCCCGTCGAGGTCGTGGATGCCGGTCAGGCCGGCGGCGAGCAGCCGGGGCAGGTGCGCGCGCAGCTGGGCCACCAGGTCACCGGCGTGCGGGGAGCGCACCACCGCGTACGCCGCGTCGGCCGCCGCCTCGCGCAGGATGCCGGTCGGCTCGCCGCGCTCGTCCCGCGCGATCTGCCCGCCGGGCGGGTCGGGGGTGGCGGCGTCGATGCCGAGGCGGGCCAGGGCGGCGGTGTTCACCCAGATGGTGTGGCCGTCGATGCTGGGCAGCGCCGCCGGCCGGTCCGGGCAGACCCGGTCCAGGTCGGTGCGGGCCGGCTGCTCCGGCCGCACCCATTTGTTGCTGTCCCACCCGCCGCCGAACAGCCAGGCGTCCGGCGGCAGCGTGGCGGCGTGCCCCGCGATCCGGGTCAGCGCCTCGTCGAGGCTCGCCGTGCCGCGCAGGTCCACCTGGTCCAGCCCGCGCACGTAGGACGCCGCGTGGATGTGACTGTCGATCAGCCCGGGCAGCACGGCCATTCCGCCGAGGTCGACCCGGCGGACGCCGCCGCCGGCCCGGTCCCGGCACTCGGCGAGGTCACCGACGGCGACGATCCGCTCGCCGCGGACCAGCATCGCCTCGGCGTACGGGCGGTCCGGGTCGAGCGTGTGGATGCGGGCGTTCTCGTAGACCGTGCCGCTCATGGGCTCCCTGCCTCGGCGCTCGTAGGAGTCTCAGGACGTGCGGACCGGCGACGTCTCCTCCGGCTCACCGGCCCGGTCCGCGCGGATCCGGTCGATGTGGTCGGTCAGCTCGTCGGTGATCAGCAGGTCCCGCCGGATGTCGTCGTGCGGGTACGCGGTCCGCCCGACCATGTGCGCCGCGACCGGTGCGGTGGCGAGCTGGAACAGGCCCACCAGGACCAGCGTGGTGATGTCCACCCCGGTACGCAGCCGCAGCGCGCAGCCGAGCAGCACCAGCAGCAGCCCGAGCACCTGCGGCTTGGCGGCCGCGTGCATCCGCGACAGCACGTCCGGGAAGCGGACCAGCGCGATGCCCGCGGCGAGGCAGAGCAGGGCGCCGGCGATCAGGCAGATGCCGGCCACGGTGTCCAGGATGGCGTCGATCATCACTTCGAGCTTCTCCGGGACGCGAACCGGGCGACGCTCACCGAGCCGACGAAACCGACCAGGGCGAGGACCACCAGGACCGGAAGCGCTGTGGCGTCCCGGCTGTAGGCCGCCTCGGTGGCGATGGCCGCGACCGCGACGGCGAGCAGCACGTCGGTGGCGACGGCCCGGTCGAGGATCGACGGCCCGCGGATGATGCGGACGAGGGTGAGCCCACCGGCCGCGACGAGCAGCGCGGTGACGATCACGGCGATGACGGTCACGTCGGTGCTCCTTCCAGGTCGACCGACCCGGACGGGCCGGTGGGTACGGATCGACGGATCAGGCTCAGCTCCTCCGCCGAGCCGACGGCGGCGACGATGCGCTCCTCCAGCTCCAGCACGCCCTGCCGGAAGCGCTCCACCTCGTCGAGGCTGCGGATGCCGATGACGTGCACGTAGAGCGTGCCGGTGCTCCGGTCGGCCTCCAGGATCAGGCTGCCCGGCACCAGCGACAGGGCCTCGGCGTTGAGGGTGAGGTTGAGGTCGGTGTTCACCCGCAGCGGCACCGCGATGATCGCCGAGTGCGGGTGCTCGGACCGGACGGCCAGCCAGGCCACCTGCGCGGACGCCACCACCAGGTCGTACAGGAAGCGGACCACGAACCGCAGCAGCGGCACCGGCCGGATCCGGCCGGCGAACGTCACGGGGGGCAGCGGGAAGACCACCAGCAGCACGGCCGCGACCACGAGTCCGCTGATCACGTTGGCCCAGCTGAACGTGCCCCACAACAGCACCCAGACGGTGACCAGGCCGGTCACCGCGACGGCCCGGTTGCGCCAGCGGTCACGGCGGGTCAGTGGCGCTTTCGGCTGACTGGTCACGGCGGTCCCTCCGGGAACACGGCCTCGACGTACGGGGCGCGGCGCAACAGGTCGTCGGCGGCGTCGGTGCTGATGTCGAACAGCGGCCCGGCCACCACCGTCAGCGCCAGGCCGAGCACCACGAGGGCGGCGGTGGACACCGTCATCAGCCGGGGCAGCACCGCCCCGGCCGGGGCCGGGCCGTCGTGCGGCTGCTCGGCGCCGTCGGTGCGGGCCGCCTGGTCGGCGTCACCGGGTTCCGGCATGTCCGCGTGCGGGGCCCGCCAGAAGGCGAGGTTCCACACCCGGGCGATGGCGTACAGCGTGAGCAGGCTGGTGAGCAGTCCCCCTGCGACGAGCGACCAGGCCAGGAACCCGCCGTCGTCCACGCCGGCCTGGACCAGGCCGAGCTTGCCGAGGAACCCGGAGAACGGTGGTATGCCGGCCAGGTTCAGCGCGGGCACGAAGAACAGCACGGCGAGCAGTGGTGACAGCCGGGCCAGCCCGCCGAGGCGGTCCAGCGCGGTGCTGCCGCCGCGCCGTTCGACCAGGCCGGCGGCGAGGAACAGCGTGGTCTGGATGGTGATGTGGTGCACCACGTAGAAGATCGCCGCGGACAGGCCGAGCGGGGTGGTCAGCCCGACCCCGAACAGCATGTACCCGATGTGGCTGACCAGCGTGAAGGACAGCAGCCGTTTGATGTCCGACTGGGCCACCGCGCCGAGGATGCCCACCACCATGGTCAGCGCCGCTATCACCATGAGCAGGTCGGCGGTGCGGCCGCCGGGGAACAGCAGCGTCTCGGTGCGGATGATCGCGTACACGCCGACCTTGGTGAGCAGGCCGGCGAAGACCGCCGTCACCGGTGCGGGCGCGGTCGGATAGCTGTCCGGCAGCCACGCCGACAGCGGGAAAACCGCCGCCTTGATCCCGAACGCGAGCAGCAGCATGCCCTGCAGCACCAGGCGGATGTCGTCGGGCAGCGCGTCCAGGCGGTCGGCGAGCTGCGCCAGGTTCAGCGTGCCGGTGGCGGAGTAGACCAGGCCGATCGCCACCAGGAAGATCAGCGACGAGAGCAGGCTGACCACGACGTACGTGGTGCCGGCCCGGATCCGCGTCTCGGTGCTGCCGAGCGTCAGCAGCACGTAGCTCGCCACCAGCAGGATCTCGAACCCGACGTAGAGGTTGAACAGGTCGCCGGAGAGGAAGGCGTTGCAGACGCCGGCGGTCAGCACCAGGTAGGTCGGGTGGTAGACCGACAGCGGCGTCTCCTCGTTGCCGTCGGCCATGCCCTGCCCGATGGAGTACACGAGCACGCAGAGGGTGACCGAGGCGGACACCACGAGCATCAGCGCGGCGAGCTGGTCGGCGACGAGCACGATGCCCATCGGCGCCACCCAGCCGCCCACCTCCACCACGAGCGGGCCGTCCAGCGAGGAGCGGACCAGGAGCATCGCGGCCACCGCGACGGTGGCGGTGAGCACGATGATGCTGACCCACCGCTGGGCGCGGGCCCGGCGGGCGAGCAGCAGGGTGAGGGCGGCGCCGAGCAGCGGCATCACCACCGGCAGCGGGACGAGCCAGGTCATCGGACGGCCTCCGCCTCACCGGCGGCGAGCACCCGGGCCTCGGGGCTGCCGTCGGCGGCGTCGACGGCGTCCGAGGTGCCCGGGCCCTCGTCCCGGTCGGCCAGCTCCATGATCCGGCGGTCCTCGACGTCGTCCTGCACCTCGTCGTGCCCGTTGAGGTGCCAGCTCCGGTAGGCCAGCGCGAGCAGGAACGCGGTCATGCCGAGCGTGATCACGATCGCGGTCAGCACCATCGCCTGCGGCAGCGGGTCGGACATGTCCTCCTGGGCGGAGGTGCCGACGATCGGCGGGCCACCGGCCCGGCCGCCGGTGAGCAGCAGCAGGTTCGCGCCGTTGCCGAGCAGGATGACCCCCATCAGGACGCGGGTGAGGCTGCGTTCCAGCAGCAGGGTGACACCGGTGGCGAACAGGACGCCGATGACCACGACATAGACCAGGTTGGGGATGTTCGGGCTCATACCAGCTCCTCTTCCCGTACGCCGGCCGGTTCGGTCTCCTGTTCGTCGACCTCCTCCTGGCGGTCCATCTCGGCGCCCAGGCTGCGCAGGATGTCCAGGACGAGGCCGACCACGATGAGGTAGACGCCGACGTCGAAGAAGACCGACGTCACGAAGTGCACGTGGCCCAGCAGCGGCAGGTGGAAGTCGAGCGTCGCGCTCTGGAGGAACTCGCCGCCCAGCAGCATCGCGGCCACACCGGTGCCGACCGCGACGAACAGCCCGGCGCCGAGCACCAGGCCCGCGTCCACGGGCGCGGCGCCGTTGAGTTCGGTACGCCCGCCCGCCAGGTACCGCACGGCGAGCCCCAGCCCGGCGACCAGACCGGCGGCGAACCCGCCACCGGGGGCGTTGTGGCCGGAGAAGAGCAGGTAGATCGAGAACAGCAGGATGGCGTGGAAGAGCAGCCGGGTGACCACCTGGAGGATGACCGACTGCTGCCGGGAGGTCGCGCCGCTGGTCAGCCAGCGCGGGCGCGACGACTGCTGCCGGCCGACGCCGGGGATGCCGCTGCGCAGGTCCAGCGCGCGGGAGCGGCGGAAGATCAGGCTGGCCACGCCGGTGGCGGCCACCACCAGCACGGCGATCTCGCCCATCGTGTCCCAGGCCCGGATGTCGACGAGCGTCACGTTCACGACGTTCTTGCCGCCGCCGTAGGAGACGGCCTCGTCCGGAAAGCCGACCGAGACCGGCGTCGCGGTCCGGCTGCCCGCCGCCACGTACGCCATTCCGGCGGTGACCACGCCGACGGCGACGCCGAGCGCGACGCGGAACTGCCGGGTGGCGCGGATCGGGCGGGCCGAGAACCGGCGCGGCAGCCGGCGCAGCACCAGCACGAACATCACGATCGTGACGGTCTCCACCAGGAACTGGGTGAGCGCCAGGTCGGGCGCGCCGTGCAGGATGAACATCAGCGCCGTGCCGTAGCCGGTCACGCCGACCAGGATCATCGCGGTCAGCCGGCGGCGGGCGCGCGCGGCCACCAGCGCCGCGACGACGATGACCGCGCCGGCCACCGCCTGCAACGGGGTGTCCCAGAGCTGGAACCGCCGGGCCCAGGGCGCGCCGGCGAGCACCGCGCCGCCGGGCAGCACCACCAGGACCAGCAGGATGACGCCGAGGTAGAACGGCAGCGAGCCGCGCTGGGTGGCGCCGGTCAACTCCACCGCCGCGCGGTCGACGGCGCCGGCGATCCGGTCGTAGCCGGTGGCGCCGTCGAAGGGCAGCCGCGGCAGGTACGGCCGGCGCCGGTGCAGCAGCAGGAACAGCCCGAGACCGGCGGCCACCGCGAGCGCCGACAGGCCGAGCGCCGGGGTCAGGCCGTGCCAGAGGGCCAGGTGGTAGCCCGGGTCGGCGGTCGGGAACTGATCGGCGTACGGGGCCAGCACCCGGTCCACCGCCGGGGCGAGGACGCCGACCGCGAGGCCGGCGAGGGCGAGCACCGCCGCCGGGCCGATGAACGCCGGCTCGATCCGGTGCGGCCGGGTCTCGGCCACGCCGGGCTTGGCGGCGAACGCGCCCCAGAGGAAGCGCGCGGTGTACGCGACGGTCAGCGCCGAGCCGGTCACCACTCCGGCGAGCACCAGCAGTTCGGTGGTGCCGCCGTGCAGGAACGCCTCGAGCGCGGCCTCCTTGGCCACGAAGCCGATCAGCGGCGGCAGGCCCGCCATGGAGGCGGCCGCGAGTCCGGCGACCGCCGCGAGCACCGGCGCGCGGCGGCCCAGGCCGCTGAGCTCCCGCAGGTCGCGGGTGCCGGTGACATGGTCGACGACGCCGACGACGAGGAACAGTGTGGCTTTGAACAGGGCGTGCGCCAGCAGCATCGCGGCGCCGGCCAGCGCGGTGTCGCGGGTGCCCGCGCCGAGGATCACCATGAGCAGGCCGAGCTGGCTCACCGTGCCGTACGCCAGCAGCAGCTTCAGGTCGACCTGCCGCAGCGCCGTCCAGCCGCCGAGGAACAGGGTGATCAGGCCGCCGGCCAGCAGGACGCCGCGCCACACGGTGGCCTGGCCCACCGCGGGGCCCATCAGCGCGGCCAGGAACACGCCCGCTTTCACCATGGCCGCGGCGTGCAGGTACGCGCTGACCGGCGTGGGCGCGGCCATCGCGCGCGGGAGCCAGAAGCTGAACGGGAAGATCGCGGACTTGCTGGTCACGCCGAGCAGGACGAGGACCAGCGCGACGGTGAGGTAGCCGCCCTCGGGCAGATTCCCGGCGATCTCCGACCACCGGTAGGAGCCGGCGTGCTGGCCGAGCATGACGAACCCGGCGAGCATCGCCAGGCCGCCCAGTGTGGTCACCAGCAGGGCCTGCATCGCCGCGCGGCGGCTGGCCCGCTTGGTCGGGTCGCTGCCGATCAGCAGGTAGGAGAAGACGGTGGTGAGTTCCCAGAACACGTACAGCAGCAGCAGGTCGTCGGAGACGACCAGGCCGAGCATCGCGCCGGCGAACGCGACGAACACCGCGGCGAACCGGCCGAGGCCGGGATCGTCGGAGCGGAAGTAGCGCGCGCTGTAGGCCAGCACGAGGGCGCCGACCCCGCCGACGAGCAGCACCAGCAGCCAGGACAGCGTGCCCATGCGCAGCGCGAGTTCCAGACCCAGCTGCGGCACCCAGGTGACGGTCTCGACGACGGGCCGGCCCGCGCGGACCGGCTCGGTACGGGTCACCGCCCAGATCAGCGCCGCCGCCGGGACGGCCGCCAGGAGGTAGAGAGCCCGCCTGCCGAGGAGGCGTACCAGCACGGGGGCGGTCAAGGCTGCGAACGCATGGACCGCCACCAGAACCAGCACACACACTCCTCAAGATCGACCTGCGGTACGTCAACCCTAACCGGCGAGGTGGCGAGACGGTATGTCGAGAGAATCACGCGAACGTGTCGTGTCGGCTCCGCTCTGTTTCGGGTAAGGAGTGAGGTTCACTCCGCCCGGTACGTGCGGTGGGGTCCGGCGGGCGCCCCGATAGGGTGGACGGCGTGCTGCCGATGCGAGCCGCCCTGGCGGGCACCACCGGGAACGCGATGCTGATGGGCATCGCCGAGGTCAGCACGCCGCTCGGCTGGGTGGTGCTGCCCGGGCTGCTCGGCGTCTCGGCCCGGCCCCGGGTGGCGGCGCTGGTGTCGGCCTGGGCGGGCGTGCTGGTCGCGCTGTCCGTCGTCGTACCGGTGATCCCCGGCCACCGCAGCGACCCACAGGCGCTGCTCGCCTCGGCGGCCGGCCTGGCCGCGGTGCCGGTCCTGGCCTGGGCCCGCCGCCGGACGCGGACCGCCGCCGTGGCGCGCGCCGCCGCGCCGCCGGACGTCGCGGTGTTCACCGTGCCGGCCGGTCCCGGGAGCGCCGCGCTGGCGATCTGCGGCACGGCCGGGGAGATCGGCGCCGCCGTACCGGTCCGCGGCGGCGGGCTGCGCGTGCTGCTCGGCACGGTCACCGGCGCCGCGCTGGACACACCCGCCGGACGCCGGGCGATCGAGCAGGCGTTCCACCGGGCCGCCGCCGGACCGCACCGCACGGTGCCGCACCTGGTCGACGTGCTCGAGAAGGCGGTACGCGATCTCGCCCCCGCGGGCCACCTGAGCGCCACGATCGTCGACGTGGACCGGGCCGGGTCGGTACGGGCGGTGCGCTGCGGTTCGCCGGATCTCGTCGTCGCCGCCGAGGGCCGCGCCGCACCCGCCGGGGTGCCGGAGGGACCGGCGATCGGGTCGACGGGGCCGGGCGGACGCGCCGCGCCCGGCCGGGTCACCGGCCGCCGGATCGCCGTCGTGGGCACCGGCTTCACCGACGCGCACGGGCAGCGCCGGCTACGCGTACTCGATCAGGTGGCCGTCGGCGACGACCCGGCGCGGACCGCGGAGCTGCTGACCCGCGGGCCCGGGGGCGGACGGCGCACCGGCCCGGCGCTGGTGGTCGACCCGTCGCCGCGGGCATGACACAGGCGGCGCGCGAGGGCCGGTCGCCGGACGGCCCGCCTAGGCTGATGCGGTGGGCCGGCGTCCGGTGCCGGTCCCGTCCGGGGAGACCGCGATGACCGACAGCGTCCGCCGGCCGGCACCGGTCGCGGGCGGCGAGGACGAGCAGTGGCTGGCCGAGGTGGCCCGCGAGGCGGGCGCCGACGCCGGGGACGTGCCGGTGGAGCTGCTCGGCGACTACCTGCGGCTGCTGACCGACGCGGCGGTGACCGGCCGCCGGCCGCGCCGCGCCGAACTCGACGCGGTCGGCGCGCTGGGCCGGCGCGCGGCCGAACAGGGGATCTCCGCCGGCCGCGCCGTACGCCTCTACCTGTCCGCGGCGCGGCGCGTCTGGCGGCAGCTTCCCCACCTGGACCGGTCCGACGACAGCGAGGCGGTCCGCGCCGCCGCCGACGCCGTCCTGCACGTCGTCGACACCGCCGTGGCCACACTCGCCGAGGGGTACGCGGTCGCCCGCCGGGAACTGGTCCGGCGCGAGGAGTCGCTGCGCCGGGAACTCGTCGACGACCTGCTGCGCGGCGACTCCGACCTGGGCGGGCTGGTGGAGCGGGCGGAGCCCTTCGGCCTGGACCTGGCCCGGGTGCACCAGGTCGCGCTCGCCGCGCCGGGCCGCCGGCTGCCGGACACGGAGGCGGCGATCAGCGCGCTGGAGCGGGTCATCTTCGACCGGCTCGGAGACCGGGACGTGCTGGTGGCCACGAAGGAAGGGCTGCTCGTGGTGATCGCGCCGGCGGACCCCGTGGCCGCCGACCGGGGCCGCGGCGCCGGCCCGGCCGGCAACCTGGGCACGCTGATGCACGGCGAGCTGGACCGGCTGGTGCGGGGCCGGCCGTGGCAGGTGGCGGTGGGCCGGCCGCACCCGGGCGTCTACGGCATCGCCCGCTCGTACGAGGAGGCCCGGGAGGCGCTGACCACGGCGCGGCGCCTGCACAGCGAGTCATCGGTGATCGACGCGCACGACCTGCTGATCTACCGGGTACTGCTGCGCGACCAGCCCGCCATGGTCGACCTGGTACGGGCGGTGCTGACCCCGCTGGCCCAGGCTCGCGGCGGCGCCGAGCCGCTGCTGGACACGCTGAACGAGTACTTCGCCTGCGGCGAGGTCGCCACCGAGGCGGCCCGCCGGCTGCACGTGTCGGTGCGCACCGTCACCTACCGGCTGGCCCGGATCCGGGCGTTGAGCGGCTACGACCCCGCCGACGCGCGGGACCGGTTCACGCTGCACGCCGCCGTGCTCGGCGCGCGGGCGCTGGACTGGCCGCGCCGGCCGCTGCCGGCGTAGGTGCCGGGGCCGGTGGGACCGGCGGCTCAGGCCGGTACGGCCACCAGCTCCGGGAAGCCGAGCAGGTTGGCCAGGGCCGACGCCTCGTCCCGGGTGAGGGTGAGCGTGACCATGCGGTCCGGGTCGTCCGGGTCGTCGTGGACGACGTCGCGCCGGCCGCCCACCTGGTAGTCGATCACGCCGATCCGGCGGCCCTCCTCCGTGGTCAGCGTGTGCCGGACCCCGATGCCGGGGAGGGTCGTACGTTCGATGATCACGGGGACCTCCTTCGGACGCGGTCGCCGAGGGCCCGCCGGTGCCGGCCGGCGTCAGGGCGACGCGATGGACGTTCGAGCTGAGCTCGCGTTCTCCATGTGTCAACCATAGCCACGGGGTACGGGCGGATCCGGGTTCCGGCCACCGGCAATCATTGCGCCCTTTGTTGGCCGGTGGCGTGCACTGCCGCGCGCGGTGTTCCCGGCGACGCTGGAGGTCCGAGGCGGTACCCGAGCAGCGAGGAGGTGGTGAGCATGACCCGCACGTCGACGGCTCCACCACCGGTGTTCGCCGGACTCGTCGCGTCCCGATCTGCGAGCGGCGACCAGAAGCGCGTCTGAGCCCCCGGCCGCCGGCGTCGTCGAGTGAATCCGACGCCCGCGGCCCCGGCCACGCCCCTCCCCCGCACCGTCCACCGCCCGGCTGGGCACCCTGATCCGAAAGAGGTCGGTATGCCGCACCCTGTCACCGCCGTTCGTCCTCCGGCCCGGACCGGCATGCTGATCGGCCGCTCCCACAGCAGCCGCCCGCCGGTCACCGCCGACGCGGCGCCGATCGCCGTGGACCTCGGCAGCAGCCTGCTGCGGATCTGGCTGGGACCGGGCCGGACGCTGAGCGTCCCGCTCGGCCACGGTCTGCGCAGCCCCGTCGTCCGGCGCGGCCGGATCGTCGACGGTCCGGCCTGCGTCTCCGAGCTGCGGCGGATCCTGCGCGACCACCGCACCCCGGTCCCGGTCGGTGCGCTGGTCGTGGCCTGCCGTCCGGTGCTGGCCGCGCCCGCCGAGCAGGAGGCGACGCGCCGCGTGCTCTCCGCCGTGCTCGCGCCGTCCCGGCTGCTGTTCCTCGACAGCGTCCGGGCGGGCGCCATCGGCGCGGGCGCCGCCGCCGGCACCCTGCTGGTCGCCGACATCGGCGCCCAGCTCACCGAGGTGGCGCTGCTGGAGGACGGCCGGGTGGTCACCGCCCGTCGGGCCGACGTCGGCACCCGGGACCTCAACCACGCGACGACCGCCGCCATGCTCGCCGACACCACCTCCCGGCTGGTACGCGAGCTGCGTCAGGACGCGGCGCTGCGGCCCCGGGTCCGCGCCGCGCTGGCCCGTGGCCCGATCGTCATCGGTGACGGCGCCACCCGGCCCGACGTGACGGCCCGCCTGGTCGCCACGCTCGGCGCGACGGTGCACCGCGCCGCGTCACCCCGTACCGCCGCGCTGACCGGCGCCGGCATGGCCGCCATCTCGGCCCTGCGACACCCGCACGACACCGAGCGCCGCCCGGAAAGGAGCGCCTGATCATGACGCACGCCCTCAACCGCACCGACACGCTGCGCGAACTGCTGGACCGGCAGTTCGGCGAGTACACCGACCAGCTCACCGAGCTGACGCTGCACACTCGGCAGCCCGACCACGGCGGGCACGACCCGGACACGTTGCGCGGGCTGATCGAGACCGCCCGGCAGGGCGTCGCGGACACCGCCCAGGCGCTGAAGCGGATGTCCGAGGGCACGTACGGGGTCTGCGAGCGCTGCGGGCAGGACATCCCGACCGCGCGCCTGGAGATCCTGCCCTCGGCCCGCTTCTGCGTGCCGTGCCAGCAACGGCGCTGAGCACCGCACGGGGCTGTCGGGGCGGGCGCCGGCCGGTAGCGTCACCGCCATGGATGTCGATGACGTCGCCGGCCGGCTCGGCGTGCCCGCCGAGGAGGTCGACCGGGTGCACCGGCTCGCCGGTGACCGGCCCTCCGCGCCGCTGCCCGCCCGGGCGGACGCGCCCGCCCTGCTCGACCGGCTCGGGGTACGCCCCGACGACGCCGCCGAGATCCTGGCGGCCTGGCCGGAGCCCGGCTCACCACTGTGGACTCCCGAGCTGCGCTGGCTGCTCGACCGCTCGACCGCCCTGGTCCGCGCCGACCTCGGCGGTTACGCCTGGCTGACCCCGGGCCCGGCGCTGCCGCGCGGCCGGGGTCCGGCCTGGCGGCACCTCTACGTCTACGCGTACCTCGCACTGGTCGACGCCGTGCGCGCCTACCACCGCGACCACGGCGTCCCCGACGACGTGTCCTGGGCGACGCTCGCCGACCTGGGCAACAACCTCGCCGTCGACCGGCGGATGAACGGCGAGGGCTGGCCGGTCATGCAGAGCTGGCTGACGCTGCACGTGCGCGGTGGCCTCTACGAGCTGGGCCGGCTCCAGCACCAGCGCGGCGACGGCGGCGCGATCGGCCTGCACATCCCGGACTCGGGACCGTTGACCCCGGAGGCGGTCGACTCGTCGCTGGAACGTGCCCGCGCGTTCTTCCCGCGCCACTTTCCCGGCGAGCACTACACCGCGTTCTCCTGCGGCTCCTGGCTGCTCGATCCGCAGTTGCGCGAATACCTTCCGGAGGACTCCAACATCATCCGGTTCCAGCGGCGGTTCATGCTGGAGCCCTACCAGGAGCAGCCCGGCCTGGACGGCGACACGGAGGTGCTGCGGTTCGTGTTCCGCACCCTGGACACGCCGCTGGACCGGCTGCCGCGCCGCACCGCGCTCCAGCGCGCGGTGATCGACCACATGCGGGCGGGCCGGCACTGGCAGTGGCGCCAGGGCCGCTTCCCGATGTAGTCACGTCAGCGGCCGCAGGCCGCCCCGGTCCGGCCCGGCGTGCGGTGGCACCGGCGCTCCGCGCGCCAGCCAGCCGTCGAGAGCGGACGGGTGGTCGAACAGCAGCACCGGTGGCCCGGCCCTGTCGGCCGCCCAGGCCCGCATCCGCCGCCGCGCCCGGCCGAACCCGGTCAGGTGCCACACCAGGATCGAGTCGCGGGACAGCACGCTGCGCAGCGTCTCCCGGTTGCCGTTGCAGATCAGCTCGCCGTCGGCCAGGCGCCGCAGCGTGCGCCGCAGCAGCCGCCGGAACGAGACCCCGGGCGGGTAGTCCAGGCCGATCACCAGGTCGGCGCGGCCCAGGACCACGTCCCGCCAGCCGTGGTACGCGCCGTCGACGATCCACCTGTCGCGCCGGCAGATCGCCTCGATCCGGCGTCGCTGCTCGGCCACCGGCACCTCGACCCAGCCGGGCTCCCACAGCAGGTCGTCGACCGGTTGCCAGGGCAGGCCGAACCGCTGCGCCAGATGCGCGGCGAGGGTCGACTTGCCGGAGCCGTGGATGCCCTCGACCAGGATGCGGGCCGGGGCGGTCATGGCAGCAGCGTAGGCACCGCGCGCACCCGGCGCGACCCGGGCGGCCGGGTCAGTGCGCGACAGCGACCGCCGGTGCCGCCTCCAGGCCGGCGAGCTGGGACGGCCGGACGACGACCAGCAGCACCAGCAGTGCCGCCACCATCCCGCCGGCCACCACCAGGGCCATCGCCACCGCGCCGGTGCCGAGCACGCCCACCAGCGGCGCGGCCACCGCGCCCACGCCGAACTGCACCGCGCCGAGCAGTGCGGACGCGGTGCCGGCCGCCTCGCCGTGGCGGGACAGCGCCAGCGCCGGGGCGTTCGGCATGGCCAGGCCCGCCGCCGCCAGCACCAGCCACAGCGACACGAGCAGGGCGGGCAGTCCACCGAAGCCGGTCGCGGCGAACACCACCAGGGCCAGCCCGGCGACCGTGCCCGCCGCCAGCGAGGTCACCAGGATCCACTGCGACGGGTAGCGGCGCAGCAGCCGCACGTTGTACTGGGTGGCACCGATCAGGCCCACCGCGCCCGCGCCGAACGCCAGGCCGAACTCCTGCTCGTCGAGCCCGTAGGTGTCCTGAAGGACGAACGACGACCCCGCGACGTACGCGAAAAGCGCGGCCATGGCCAGCCCGGCGACCAGGACCAGGCCGACGAAGACCCGGTCCCGCAGCAGCCCGCCGTACGTCAGCACGGTCGCGACGACTCCGCCGCGCTGGCGGCGCGCGGGTGGGAGCGTCTCGGGCAGCGCGAGCGTGGCCAGCGCGACGAGCAGCACCCCGAAGGCGGCCAGGACCACGAAGACGCCGCGCCAGTCGGTCCACCGCAGCACGCCGCCACCCAGCGTCGGGGCGAGGACCGGTGCCGCGCCCATCACCAGCAGCAGCCGGGACAGCATCGTGGCGAACGCCGACCCGGTGAACAGGTCACGCACCACCGCCATCGCGACCACGGCGGTCGCGGCGACACCGAGGCCCTGCACGACGCGCAGGACGCCGAGGACGGCGACGTTCGGGGCGACCACGCACAGCGCCGACGCCAGGATGTGCAGCAGGAGACCGGCGATCAGCGGGCGGCGTCGCCCGACCGCGTCCGACAGCGGCCCGATCAGCAACTGCCCGACGGCGAGCCCGGCCAGCGTGCCGGTGAGCGTCAGCTGGACCGCCGCCGACGTGGTCGCGAAGTCCGTGACGATCGCGGGCAGCGCGGGCAGGTACATGTCGATGGTCAGCGGACCCACCGCGATCAGCGAGCCGAGGACCAGCACGAGCTTGAGCCGCTGACTCCGGCTCATCAGGTCGCCCGGGGTGGGCGTCGGGGCGGCATCGGTCTTCTGGGGCGTCTCGGTCCGGTCGGCGTGCGGCCGGGCGCGAGAGGGTGCGGCACTCACACCCTGAGTCAAATACGCCTTCGGTGATCACATTCCCGTCTCGGCGAGAGGTAACGCAGGTCACGCGCACACCACCGGTGCGGTTGCGCCGCCGGACACCAGCCGGCGACCGCTGCCGGTGCCGGCTGAGCCGGCACCGGCAGCGGTGGGCGGCTCAGTTCCAGGGAGCGGTCGGGAACCAGCCGACGCCGAAGAGTGCCGGCACTCGCACGTCCCAGTAGACGACGAGGAACACGCCGACGAGCACCAGCGCGACGCCCGACAGCACGGTGCCACGCCGGCTCGGAGCGTTGAGCAGGCGCCCGCCGGTCAACCTCGATGCGAGCACCACGACGAGGACCATCACCAGCATGTTGCCGAGCGTCTGCAGGCCGAAGACGGCCGCGCCGTACGCCGGGTTGTGGTCGGCCACCGCGTAGAGGAAGAGCTTGTGGAAGAGCGGGAACGGGCGGCCGATCAGGAAGGCGCCGATGATGACGCCCAGCGCGACCAGACGGGCTCGCGGCCGGCCGGCGAACGGGTCGGGAACCAGCTTCAACGCCGCCAGACCGAGGTAGAGCAGGGCCAGGCCGGCCAGCCCGAAGACGACCGACGCCTGCACGAGCCGCACCGGCACGCCCCCGGCCGTGGTCGCGGTGGAGAGCTGCGGCAGTCGGTCCCCGAGCAGCACGCCCACGGCGCCGTAGGTCAGCGCGACCGCCATGCTGCCGGCCGTGAGCCAGCCCAGCGGGGCGAGCAGTCCGCGCAGTCCGGACGCCGTCGTCTCCCTGGTGACCTGCGGGACCATCCCGAACGCGGCGACGTTGCAGGCGGTGAACGTACCGGCGAGGCCGGACACGAAGGCGAAGGCGAGCCCGGCGGCGGAGCCGCCGATCGCCGTCGCCTTCGCGTCGTGGCCCAGGAGCGAGTTGGCGATGTTGTCGCCGATCACCGAGTCGACGAAGGTGAACGACCAGGCGACGGCGAGCAGCACCCCGGCCACCGCGCCCGCCACGGCGAATCCGAGGGCCGCGGAGGTGCGGGCACGCGGTGTCGCGTCGACGGTGACTACCGGGACTGCTTCCCGGTCAGCTACGGACATGGTTCCTCCTCGATGTGTGATCGGTTACGGGAGACGCACACCCGGCGCCGCGGGTGCGTGGAGCGATCGCACCGGGCCGTCCGGGCCGCAGATGTGCAGCCCGATCCGCCCGTGTACGCCGTGGCGCTGGTTGACGGCCTGCAGGAGCATGGCCAGGGACTCCAGTTCCCGGGCGTGTTCGAGCCCGCCGACGTCGAGCGGCGCGAAGCCGAGCCGGGACAGCAGCGCACCGGCGAGCCCCTTGGCCCCGGCGTCGTCGCCGGCCATCGGCAGGGAGACCGGCAGCCCTCCGCAGAGCGGCTCGCCGACCATCGCCGCGGGCACGGTGTTCAGCGCCTTGACCACGTGCCAGCCGGGCGCCGCCGCCGCGATCAGGTGGGCACCCGACGAGCCGGGCGGCGGCACCTCCTCACCGCCGAGGGCCGGATTGGTGACGTCCAGGAGCGGACGGCCCCGGCCCGGCACCGGGGTCTCGGTCAGCACGCGGCAGGCCGGACCGAGCGGAACGGCGAGCACGACGAGCGAGGCCCGTTCGAGGACGACGCGGATGTCGGCGGCGAAGGCGCCCGGTACGCCTGCGGTGGCGACGGCCGCGGCGCCGGGCGTCCGTCCGGCGAGCAGCACGCTGCAGCGTGCGGCGGCGACCGCGCGGGTGACGGCGACGCCCATCCGCCCGCAGCCGATGACACCGACCGTCATCGGACCCACACCCCCGCCGCGGGACGGCGGTAGACGGCGAGCGCGGCCGCCAGGTCGGCCGGCACCGGTGCGGGCTGCAACCGGCCGTCGACCCGCTCCATCACGGCCACTGTCTGCCGGCCCCGCGCGATCAGCTCGCCGGGAGCGCCGTCCGTGCGGACCCGGCGATAGTCGAAGCCCATCGTGATGCGATTGCCGTTGAGCTCGACGAGCGACATCTCGATCTCGACCGTGTCGAAGGCGTGGCTCTCGGCATAGAACTCGACCGACATCGACACGGTGACCAGAGCCAGCCCGTCCGACAGGGCGGCGAGCACCGAGGGCGCCTGGTCGGCGAGGAAGTGCTCCCGGCAGTGCCCCTGCCAGTGGGCGTAGTGGGCGAAATAGACGTTTCCCACCAGGTTCGTCTCGTCGAACGTCACCCGGTGCCGGTAGCGGTAGACCGGGGCGCTCATGCCGGCGTCCCCACGCACACCGCGACCTGCCGCGCGTCCCCGGTCGTCCGCAGCAGCACGCTGCTCAGCACGTGGTCGCCGCTGCGCAGGCCGAGCGTGCCGGACGGCTCCCGGCCGGTGAACACCAGCGGCGCCGACGGCCCGAGCCCGAGCTTGCGGGTCACCTCGATCGCCGTCCACACGCGGACGGCCGCGGTGGCCTCGTCCTCCCCGGACTCGGCCGCGAGCCGCACGGCGAGGGCCCGGTGCCGTTCCTCCAGCGGCGGCGGGCGGTCGTCCACACGTTCCCAGTCGACGCCGACCGGGCCCGGGGCCACTGCCACGAGAACGAGGTCGTCGAGGTGACTGGCCGAGACACCACCGCCGCCCGGCACGGTGACCCGCCCGTCGCCGGCGTGCCGTGCGCCTCCGGGCTCGCCCAGCGCGGCGCCGGTGAGCCAGTCGGTCAACCGGATGGTGGGTCCACCGTCGCCGCGCGTCGCGGGGAGCACGGCGGCGTCGATGCCCGGATGCCGGTGCCGCAGCCGCCTGGCCACTGCCGGACCGGCGAGGAACGCCGGCATCTCGGACCAGCCGATCTCGGCCACCGAGCGCAGGACCAGCCCTGTCCACTCCTCGACGGCGCGCCCCGACTCGTCGGTCACCAGCACGTCGTAGACGAACTCGGCTCCGTCCTCCGCGCGCTGCCGGGCGGTGACGGTGAGCACGTCGGAGGGCCGGTGCCACACGGTGATCCGCTCGACGGAGACCGGGAGCACGCGGTGGTCCGGGACGCAGCCCTGCAGCCCGTGCAGCACGGCGTCACGGGCGCCCGGGTCGCCGAGCCGCAGCGACGCGTCGAGGTACATGCCGAACCACGCGGTGCCGGGTTCGGCGCGGACCGAGAACACGCACCGGTACGCGCTCAGCGCGTGATACCCGCGCACCCGCCGGAACGCCGGCCCGTGGAAGTAGAGGCCGCCGTAGAGGCCCGCCGCCGGCAGGCCCGGCTCCCCGAGCCCGACGGCCGGCGCCGGATCGGGTGCCGGCACGGCGCCCGTGGTCACCACCGCCGCGAAGTGGTCCACCGCGAAGCCGGTGTCGTCGCTGCGCAGCGCGGTCTCCACCCGGCCGTCGTCGTGGACCAGAGCCGCGACCCGGATGTCACGCCGGTCGGTCACCGTGACCGGCCGTTCGAGCCGTACGCCGGTGAGGCGCACCGGCGTACCCGGCGCCCCCGTGAGCGCGGTGGCGGCCTGCGTCATCGCCTCCAGGCCCAGCACGGCGGGCAGCAACGGGACGCCGTCGACGACGTGGTCGGACAGATAGGGGTCGGTGCCGGCGGTCAGGCTGGCGCCCAGGACGCTCTCCACCCCCGGGGTCGACGCCAGCACCCGCTCGGCGAAACGCCCGCCGGTGCGGTCGTCGTCGAGGTAGCGCAGGGTCGGCCCGGCGGGCAGCCGGCCGGCGGCCAGCACGCACGGCCCGGTGTCCGGCGCCGCCAGCAGGCGCAGCAGCAGGTCGGTGCCGGCGGGGACGCTGATCGGCTCGAGCCCGTCGCGCACCAGCGCGTCGAGAACCCCGAGGCGGACCCCCATGCCGACACCCGACCAGGCCGACCACTGCACCGTCAGCCAACGGGTGCCGGGCCGCTCCCGCGTCAGTTCCGCGCAGCGCCGGGCGAGCCACTCGTTGGCGACGGCGTACTCCGCCTGGCCCGTCAGGCCGGTGCGGCCGATGACGGATCCGAAGGCGACGGCGAAGCGCAGATCGTCGCCGAGGGCCGCGACCAGGTGGTCGAACCCGTCGGCCTTGGGCGCCAGCGTCGCACGGAGACCCTCGACGGTCACGTCCTCGATCCGCCGCGGCGTGTTGTGGCCGGCGGCGTGCAGCAGCCCGCGTACCGGTCCGTGCCGGTCCTGGACAGCGGCGACGGCGGCCGTCACGGCGGCCCGGTCGGTGACGTCGACCGCGTGGTAAGCGGCGGTGATCCCGAGCGCGGCGAGCCGGTCCAGGCCGGCCCGGACCTCCGGGTCCGTGACAGGGCTGCGGCCGAAGAGCATCACCGTGGCGCCGGTGGCCTGGCACAGCGCGGCGGCGCACTCCAGCCCGATGCCCTTCGCCCCGCCGGTCACCAGCAGCACGTCACCGGGGGCCAGCGGAATGCGCTCGTCCCGGCGGGACAGCGCGAGCGGAGCAGCGACCCGGGTGGTGCGGACACCGTCCTCGTCGTAGACGGCCTCGACGTAGCCGGTCCAGTCGACGGACGCCTCGGCGACGAGCTTGAGGCAACGGTCGTCCACCGGGGTCTCGGCGACCATCACCGCGGCGCCCGGCCGCTCCATGGCGATACTGCGGCCGACCGCGGCGCCCACGCCGCCGTGGTGCAGCACCACCAGCGGCAGCCCGTCGGCCGCGGTGGCGCGCAGCGCGGTCACGACCAGCTCCGCCGGCACCGTGAGGCCCGGCGGCAGCAGCAGCAACCGCGCGTCGGGGGTGTCGGCGAGCGGGAAGTGCTCGGCCACCCCCCTGCTCAGCGGATGGTCCTCGGTGCCGAGCACGGTCCAGCCGCGCCGGGCTCCCGGCCGGGCCGCCGGGGCGGCCGACTCGACGAGATGGTCGGTGAAGGCGCGCACCCAGCCGGCGATGCCGGCCGGCGGGGCGTCGACCTCCCCGGCCGCGGGCAGCGTGGCGAGCATCGCGGCGAGCTGGTCGATGGTGGCGTCGGCCAGGGCCGCCGGGACCGCGGGCGCCGACCGGCCGACCGCCGCGGCGGCGTCCACCGCCAGCTGGCTGACTCGCAGCGAGCTGAGGTGCAGGTCGGCGACGAGCCGGGTGTCCGGGCTCAGCGTGGCCGCGTCGAGTTCGACCATGGCCGCCACCCGCCGGGTGACGGAGCTCAGCAGGTCGGTGTCGTCCACAGTGACCGCCGGCGGGGCGGACGCGGGCGCGGGCGCCGGACGGGGACGAGGCTGCGGCGCCCGCGCCGGCCCGCTGGTGGTCTCGCAGGGGTTGCGCAGGAAGACCGGCCGCCAGTCCGGTGTGAGCCGGCGGCACGCCCGGCGCGCGTAGTACGCGCCCACGTCCGGCCCGGCTCCCGTCGCGAACAGCGCGGCGGTCACCGTGGCGACGCCCTGCGGGCCGGACGCGCCCGAGTCGAGAGCCACCACGCGGGCATCCGGCAGATGCGCGGCCAGCCCGGCCAGCACGGTGCCCGGGCCCACCTCGATCAGCAGGTCGGTTCGCTCGGCCAGGCGCGCCAGCGCGTCGCGGAAGCGGACCGGCTCGACGAGCTGACGGGTGAGCAGGTCGGCGAGGTCGGTGCCGGTGCCGAGCCAGTCGCCGGTCACCGTGGAGCAGACCGGCCGTCGCGGGGCCCGCCCGGCGAGTCCGACGAGGTGATCGCGCAGGGCGAGGCTCGCGGGGGCCATCATCGGCGAGTGGAAGGCGTGCGAGACCGGCAGTGCGGTGGCCCGCAGGCCGGCCGACGAGGCGCGGGCGACGAACTCGGCCACCTCGGCGGCCGGGCCGGACACGGTGCACTGCCCCGCGGAGTTCTCCCCGGCGACCACGACCGGGCCGCCCGGGCGGAGCAGCTCGCGAACCCGGTCGGTGGGCCCGGCGACGGCGGCCATCGCGCCGCGACCCGGGGCGTCGCTCATCAGCCGGCCGCGAACGCGTACGAGGTCGAGAGCCTCCTTGTCGTCCAGTGCCCCCGCCCAGCACAGCGCCCCGATCTCGCCGAGGCTGTGCCCGACGGCCGCGTCGGCCTCCACGCCCAGCCGGCGCAGCCATGTCAGGCCGGCGAGCGAGGCCCGCAGGATGGCGGGCTGGGCGACGGCGGTGTCCGGGACGGCGCCCGCCACGACCTCGACCTCCGAGTCGTACCCGGCGAGCGGCCCGTCGAGCAGCTCCCCCAGCGCACCCGCGCCCGGATGGACCGGGGCCCCCTGCCCGGAGAACAGATATCCGATCCGGGGCGCCGCACCCGCGCCGAGGAAGACACCGGCCTCCGGGTCGAACAGCTCGGTGCCCGCCTCGGCCAGCGCGGTCACGGCGCGCCGGGCGGCGCGGACCAGGCCGTCCGGGTCGCGCACGACGGCGGCGAACCGGACGGCGCCCGCGGCGAGCGGTTCCGCGGCCAGCGTGGCCGCGAGATCACCCAGTTCCGCGCGGGACAACCGGCCGGCCAGGTCGGCCAGATCGGTCAACCGCGTGGTCAGGGCCGCACGGTCGGCCGCCGCGCACACCACGACCTCGTGCGACGGCAGGGGCCGGGCGGCCCGGCGCTCCGCGTCGGTGACGGCCCGTCGGGTGGTGGGCGAGATCCCGCCCAGCACCACATGGGCGTTGATGCCGCCGAAGCCCATGGCGCTGACCGACGCGTACCGGTCCGGGCCGGGCCACGGCGCCGGCTCGTCGGTCACCACCAGGGGCGACCCGGGGGCGGCCAGTGCGGGATGGGGTGACTCGCAGCCGGTGGTCGGCGGAATCACCTGGTGGTGGATCGCGAGTACGGCCTTGATCATCCCGGCGACCCCGGCCGCCGCCTTGGTATGTCCGATGTTCGCCTTCACGCTGCCCAGCACCGCCGGGAGGCGGCGGCCGGCGTGCAGGTCGCGCAGCGCGGACAACTCGGTCTCGTCACCGACCGCGGTGCCGGTGCCGTGCCCCTCCACGAACGACACCTGCTCGGGAGTGAGACCCGACCGGTCGTACGCGCGCCGCAGCGCGAGCAGCTGACCGGCGGCCTCGGGCCGGGTCAGCCCGCCGTTGCCGTCCGACGACGTACCCCAGCCGTGCAGCCGCGCGTACGGCCGCAGGCCGTGCTCCGCGGCGAAGTCCTCACGGCACAGGACCAGGATCCCGCAGCCCTCCCCCGGCAGGAACCCGGTCGGCCGCGAGTCGTAGATCCGCATGTCGCCGGCGGCCAACGCGCCCACGCGGGCGAAGCCGACCAGTTCCAGCGGATCCAGGCTCAGGTCCACGCCGCCCGCCAGCGCGACGTCGAGATCGCCGTCGGCGAGCATCCGGGCGGCCGTCGCGACCGCCATCAGCGACGAGGCGCAGGCTGCGTCGACCGTGTAGCCGGTGCCGTGGAAGTCGAAGTGGTTGCAGATCCGGCCGGCGATGGTGTTGGACAACGCCCCGGCGAGCGTCTCCTCACCCGGCGGCGGGAACGGCTCCTTGTACCGGTCCTCCGCTGCGGCGAGCAGTTTCTCCCGCTCGGCGTCCGACAGGTCCAGCCCGGCCAGCGTCTCGGCGAGCAGCCGGTGCACGTACGGCCAGCGCAGGCGGAGCCCGTTGGCGCGGCTGAACTCGCCGGTCATCGAGTTGCCGAGCATCACGCCGACCCGGTCGTTGGGCAGGCCCGCACCCGCCGGGCAGCCGGCGTCGGCGAGCGCGTCCGCGGCCACCTCCAGGGCCAGCCAGTGGGTCAGGTCGACCGCCCGGAAGACCTCACCGGGCACGTGGAAGCGGGACCGGTCGAACACCCAGTCGCTGAGGACGGCGGCGCGGTCGACGTAGGTGTGGTCGACCTCGTCGGGCCCGGGCCGGTGGTAGTCGGCGACCGGCAGCCGTTCCGGTGGCATGGGCCGGAAGGCACGCCGGCGTCCGAGCACCGTCTGCCAGAGCTGCCCCGGGTCCGCGGCGTCCGGGTAACGGCAGGCCATGCCCACCACGACGACGGGGGCTCCCGTGCCGGTCATGCCCGGGCTCCGACCGGAACGGCGGGCTGGGAGGCGGGTTCCGGCGCACCGGTTCCGGTGACCGGCTGCCGCCGCTCGCGGATCCGGCGGGCCGTCACGATCGCCACCCAGCGGCCGACGCACACCGTGGTGAGCGCGAAGAACAGTCCGAACTCGATGTGCAGGAGCACGAGCGTGCCGTACACCGCCGCGGTGGCCAGACCGAACACGACCTGCCGGCGCGGCGCGTGCGGGGTGGTTCCGGGGTCGGTGATCATGTAGTTGGTGAACAGGACGAACGCCACGCCGGTCATCGGCAGGAGCGCCGCCACCAGAGCGTGGTCGAAGATCACCGACCGCAGCACCGCCTGCGCGGCGAAGCCCGCGACCCAGGCGGCGACCAGCGGCCCGCGCCGGGTCAGCTTCGCGTTGAGCATCGTGCCGGCGGCCAGGATGGCGCCGGGCACCACCCAGTCCCAGATCCCGTTGATGTTCGCGGTGAACTGGTACGGCGGTGCGATCCCCACCCAGGTGAAGCACAGCAGCGTCACGACGATGCCGAAGTTGCTCGGGTTGAGGACGTGCTTCGCCGGTCCCCCGGCGGTGAGGCGCACCCGCACCACGTACTTGCTCGCGATCGCGACGGTGACGGCGAACAGGGTGGGCCACAGCCGCTCGTTGCCGTAGAGCAGCATCGCGCAGGCCAGTCCCCCGATGTGCGCGGGCAGCAGGAAGTTGGCGAGATCGACGGCGGAGCCGCGGTAGCGGACCGGGCGGCGCTCGGCGCGGGCCTCGAGCGTCTCCAGGAGAAGCTCGAGGGCGTACGCGGTGAGCAGCGCGGCGATCGGGGTGAGCCACGACTGCTCGAATCCGAGGACGGTGTGCCCCAGCAGGGTGAACACGGTGATGGACAGGGCGAACCGGCGCAGCGCGACGATCCGGGGGTCCTTGTTGGCCATGGTTCTCTCCTTGATCAGGACTCGGGTCGCAGCGTGACCGTGTGCCAGCCCGAGGCGAGCGTGGTGCTCGTCTCGTGCTGTCCGGCGGCGTCGCGCCAGGTGATCCGGACCTGGGCGGACGGGCTGCCGCCGAGGCCGAAGTACAGTTCGTCGGCGTTCACGCCGGTGTGCCCGTTGGCGGGGTACAGCTGATCGGTCTGCGTCGTACCGTCGGCGCGGCGCACATCGACGCGAGCGCCGATCGCCGCCCGGGTCGCGCCGTTGGCGGTGGGCACCACCAGCCGCAACCCGAGATGGGTCGTCGCCGGACCGGTGTTGCGGAACAACTCCGAGGCGGCCCACTGGTTGGCGACCGCCATGTCGAGCCGCCCGTCGTGGTCGACGTCCCCGACGGCGACGGCCCGGGATGCCTGGGTGCCGGTCATCCCCAGCCGCTTCGACACGTCGACGAACCGGCCGTCCGGGCCGCGTACGAAGAAGGGGTTGCGCTCGTGCCCGGACAGGCTGTCGCCGGGCCGGAAGTTCGGCCAGGCCCACGGGTATTTCAGGAAGGTGTCGTTGGCCATCGCGAGTTCCTGGAGTTCCGCCCAGCGGTCGGTCCCGCCGTGCAGGAAGCCGACCGCCTGGGTGATCTCGCGGCGGCCGTCGGCGTCGAAGTCGGCGGCCTTGATGTCCCAGGCCCAGCCGCTGCGGGACAGCCCGAGTTCCTCGCTGCGGTCTCGGTACGGCGCGCGCCCGGCGGTGAACCGGCCGCCCGTGCTGACGAAGGCGAAGTTGCTCTCCTGCAGTGCGAACGGCGAGGTGATGTTGCTGACCAGCAGGTCCGGCCGGCCGTCGGCGTTCAGGTCGTCGAAGGCGACGCCCATGCCCTTGAACGAGTCGTGCCCGATCACCTTGGACTTGGGGGCCAGCGGGTCGCGCGTGCCGCTCACCTCGCGGAACGCGGGCCGGCCGGGACGGGACTCGTTCACGAGCAGGTTGTCGGGCCCGAAGTCGTTGGCGACATAGAGTTCCGGCAGGCCGTCGCCGGTCAGGTCCTGCGCTCCGGTGGCGAGGGTCCAGGCCCGCGCCTGGTCGGTGGTGAAGGCGTCGGACCGGTCGGCGTACGCGGGGACGGGCGCACCGCCGGCCGCGAGGGTGTTCCCGTCGAACATCAGAAGGCGGTTGCGGCCGCCGTTGCGGCCCAGGGACATGGAGTCCTGCATCCGCATCACCGGATCGTCGGCGGCGGTGCGGTCGAGCACCCGGGCGCCGTCCGGGAAGTAGTTGCCGATCAGGATGTCCAGGCCGCCGTCGCCGTCGACGTCGAGGACGTTCGCCGTGGTCGAGTTCCAGATCTCGCCGGGAGCGACCACGTCGCTCGCCCGGAAGCCGCCGGCGCCGGGCGCGCCGTCGCCGGGCTGGCGCAGATAGAGCAGCGGTACGCGGCCCCAGAAGTACACGAGGACGTCGAGTGCGCCGTCGTCGTTGAAGTCGGCGGGGAGGCATCCCATGGGCGCGGTGGTGCGGGCGTCGTACTCGACGCCGGTCGGCTGGAGGGTGACGGCGGTGTACCGCTCGCCGGTACCGGGCACCGGCGCCACGGTGACCGAGTCGTCGCGGGGGTCGACCAGGCAGCGGTCGTTCGGCAGACCGTCGCCGTCGAAGTCGCCGAGTCCGACGCTCGCGCCGACGGCGGAGATCCACGCGGCGAGGTGGTTCAGTGCGGGCTGGACCTCGCGGAGCCGCCGAGTGTCCCCGGCGGCGTTCAGCGGGGCCGACGTGAAGGCGAAGCGGACGCTCAGGGCGTCGGCCTCGGACGCGGAGACCGACGGCAGCCGGGTGAACAGACCGGCCACGACACACAGCAGCACGGCCAGGGCGGGTACGAGCGTTCTACGAACAGCGGACGGCACAGGTTCCCCCTCGGATGTGGTCGCGGGCGGATCAGAGCGACGCGAGCAGCACGCGGGCCCGGATGCGCTGCCGCCACGTCTGGTACTCGACCGGGCCGGTGGCGGGCGTGCGGAGTCCGGCCTCGGCCTCGCGGGTCCAGTCCGCGGCGGTGCTCGGGTCGGCGCCGGTGAGCGCGTGAACGGTGGTGGCGAGTTCGGGTGGAGTCCAGCCGCCGCGCTGCCAGGCGGCGGCGGCGAAGGCCACACCCTGACCGAGGTCACCGGCGTGCGCTCCGGCACGGTCGCGCAGCGTGGCGAGACCCTCCGGCGAGACCCCGCCGGCGTACGCGGCGGCGAGGCCCACGCCGCTCCAGGCGTCGCCGTGGTGCCACTGCGGCAGCGTGGCGACGAGGTCCGCCACCCGGGTGGGCTCCGCGGTGCCGCGGAACCACAGGCTGCGGCCGACACCCTGGTAGCGGATGGCGCAGCGCTCGGAGCACCGGCGCGGGTGGGCGGTGATGCGGCGCAGCCGCCCGGCGTCGGCGAAGAACCCGGCGGAGAAGCCCCAGCCGTCGAGCGCGAGCCAGCGCAGCAGCGGGTCCAGTCCGGACAGCCGGGCCCAGAACGGCCAGCGCAGCTTGGCCATCGCCCAGCCCACGCCGACGTGGATCAGGTGGACGTGGGCCGGGCCGTGCAGGTGCAGCACGGCCGGCAGCCGGCGGCTGCCCGGGACGAGAAGGTCGAGCAGGGCGGCCTGCATGGCGAGCCCTTCGACGGCGAAGCCGCGCAGGGAGTCCGGCCGGTCGTCGAATCGCGGGGGCGTGCCGGCGGGGGCGGCGAGTCCCTCGTTGAAGCCGGCGAGGAAGGTTCCCGCGGCGGTCTCCAGCCTGGCGCGAAGTTCGGGAGGGTCGGACGCGAAGCCCCGGACCGTGAAGTCGGCGAGGCGGTCCGGCTGATGCAGCAGGCGGCGCCAGCTACGAGGGCGGGTTTCGTCGAGCGTTGCGTTGTCGGTTCTCATGACGCTCCCGCGGGATCGATCCACAGTGTCCGTGCGGCGCCAGTCTGCACATCCGCTCTTGAAGAAAACTTGAATTACATATAGTAACGAAATCGCGTTTCGGTGGCTGATATCTCTACCGGCCCGCGCCAGAAGTCCGTTGTATAAATCGGCCGAAGGACTCGATGATCTCGTCGGTCGTCTTCGTCCAGCTGAAGGGGACGGGGTCCTCGTCCCGCTCCACGATCCACGAGCCGATGCCGGCTTCCAGGGCCTGTACGGACTGCGGGGCACCGCGGAGGGCCATCTGGTCGGCGAGGAAGCCGAACCAGCGGTCGAGCTGGGCGACCCAGGCCGAACCCGTCGGGGTGAGGTGCGCGCGGAAGCGAGGGTGCCGGTCCAGCCAGGACGTGACGGCGGGGATGTCGGGAGCGCCGTGGTGGTCACAGATGAGGTGGACGTCCAGCTCGGCGGGCACCGAGGCGTCGACACGGGCGAGGAACCTCTTGAGATCCGCCGCCCCGTGCCGGCGGCTCGCGGCGGCGCCGTCGGCGGCGGTGCGCGCGGCGAACAGACCGGCGGCGCCGGCACGCAGGCGGTCCCGGGCATGCCGTCCGGGCTCCGCCGACGGCCCCGGCTGGATCCGTGCAGTCTCGTGCACCACGAGCGCGATTGCGCCGGAGGGCGGGTTCAGATACAGCCCGGCCACGTCGACCACCTTCGACGTGAACACCGGGTCGGCCGAGAGGTTGAACGGTGCGTCCCGGTGCGGCTTGAGGTTGAATCTGCGCCAGATCCGCCCGACGGTCGAGCGCGAGAGCCCGGTTCTCTCGGCCATGGACCTGCGGGACCAGTGGGTGGCACCGGGGGGTGTCTCCTCCAGCGTGGACACCAGCACCTCCTCCACCCGGTCGGCACCGACCGACGGCGGCCGGCCCGGCCGGTCCCGGTCGGCCAGACCATCCAGACGCTGTTGCAGAAAACGGCTGCGCCACTTCCCCACCGTCGGTCGCGACACCCCCAGTTCGGCCGCCACGGCGGCGTTCGTCGCTCCGGGTTCCGCACAGGCCAGGACGATCCGGCACCGCAGCGCCAGAGCCTGGGAGGACTTCGCTCGCCGGGACCAACGCAGCAGCGTCGCGCGCTCCTCGTCGGTCAGCACCAACTCGGCCTTCGGCCGTCCGGTCCTCGGCACATGGCCCAGGCTACATATAGCGAACCAATTTACGGCGCAATATTTGTGCACTTCAGCTTTCCCGAAGTAATTACTACTCTGACGTTGGTTGACGTCGATACGGGCGACCTGGGGGCAACGTGTTGCGTGCGGCAATTGTGGAGATTGAAGTCCTCGGTGCCATCCACGCAGTAATCGATTCCCGCAAGGTCGACCTCGGATCCCGCAAACAACGGGCACTCATCGCCCTGCTGGCCCTGCGCCACGGCACCCCGGTGCCGATCGACGAGATCATCGAGGCGCTCTGGGAGAACCAGCCGCCCGGAGCGCCGCAGTCGCTGGTGCACACGTACATCGCCCGGCTGCGCCAGCTGATGGAACCGGACACCCCGGCGCGGCACCGCACCAACGTGATCGGGCACAGCGGGGCGGGTTACCAGCTGCGGCTGCCACCCGACGCGGTGGATGTCAGTCGTTTCCACAGCCACGCCGACCACGGCCTGCAACTGCTGGCCTCCGGCGCCGCCGGCGAGGCGTACGGATTGCTGCGCCGGGCGCTCGGCGAGTGGCCTGCCTCGCTGACCACCGACCTCGAGTCCCTGCTGCCCGGGTGCGAGGACGTCACCCTGCTCCGGGGAAAGTGGACCACGGTGGCGATGGCGTACGTCCGGGCCGGCCTGACCAGCAAGGGCGCCGTCGCGGTTCTGCCCACCGCCGAACGCCTCGCCCAGGTGGACCCCCTCAACGAGGCCGCGCAGGCGCTCTACCTGGAGACCCAGCGACGCGCCGGTCACGGCGCCTCGGCCCTGTCCCACTACGACCGGATCCGCACCAGGCTGCAGGCCGAACTCGGCGTCGAACCCGGCCACGAGCTGCGCCGGGTGCACCGGCAACTGGTCGCGGCCGGCGGGAACCGGGTCCCGGCCCCCTCATCCGGCGGCTGGCTCGGGCCGGGACCGGCGGTCGACCCGCTGATCGACCGCGAGGACGAGCTGCGACAGCTACGTGACCTGCTCGCCCAGCAGCGGCTGATCACGCTGAGCGGGCCGGCCGGGGTGGGCAAGAGCGCCGTCGCGCGCGCGGCGGCGGCCGCCGCCCGGCCGGACTTCCGCGACGGCGTCGCGGTGGTGGACCTGGCCACGGCGTGCGGCACGGCGGACGCGGCCGACGCCGTACGGCGAACCCTGCACCCGTTGCTCCCGCACCGTCACGCCGCTCCGGCCCGGCCGTTCGAGGATCTGGCCGGCCGGCAGATCCTGCTCCTCCTCGACAACGCCGAGAACGTCCTGGAGCCCTGCGCCGGGCTCGTCGACGACCTGTTGCGGTCCTGTCCACAGGCACGCGTCCTGGTCACCTCACGGGAGCTTCTCGGCCTGCCGTACGAGACGATCCTGACGATCGGCCCGCTCCGGCCGCCCGGGCCGGAGACGCCGGCCGACCCGGCGGCCATGCTGAGGGTGCCCGCCGTGGCGCTGTTCGCGCGGCGCGCCACCCAGGCGTGCCCGGCCTTCTCGGTGGACGAGGACAACTGCGCCCTGGTCGCCACCATCTGCCGCCGGCTCGACGGCCTGCCGCTCGCGCTGGAACTGGCCGCCCGCGTGCTGCGCACCACCGGCCTGCCGGAACTCGCCGAGCAGTGCCGGGATCCGCTCCGGCTGCTGGACGCCAGCCGCCGGGGCACGCCCGCGCACCACCGCTCGCTGCACGCGGCCGTGGTACGCACGGTGGACCGGCTCACGCTGGCCGAGCAGCAGTGCCTCGCGCTGATCAGCGGGATGGAGGAACCGGTGAGCCCGGACATGGTCGAGACGACCGCCCGATCTTATTGCGACCGCGACGTCCGGATCGATCTGCGTCCGCTGCTCAACCGCCTGGTCGACAAGTCGCTCCTGATGGCCCGGCACGACGAGCACGGCACGTCCTATCGAATGTTGCGGACAATCCGCCGGATCGGCCTGCAACTGCTCGACCGATTCGGCGCGGCGCCTTCGGTGGCGAATGCGCTCTGCCAGGAAACAATCCGATGAAATCGATTGCGGGTGTCGGATATCACGCAGCTGCCCGCCAACCGGTGCAGCACGTACCGTCGCGGACTGTCTACGCATAGCTCTCAAGGGCTTGCCGATTGCTATATGAATTTATAGCATCTACTCGGGCAGTGCTCCGCCGACGTCCATCCCGGCCCTGCTGCTGCCGTCGTTGATCGATCTCCGCAATCCCCTCAGGAGGTCCGACGCCCCATGCCTGCCGTCCACGACACCGGGACCACCACCGCACCCGCGGCCTCCGTGCACATCGGAGCGATCACCCAGGCGGTGACGTCGATGCGGCGCCACCTCGACGAGCCTCACCGGCTGCACGACATCGCCCGGGCCTCGCTGATGAGCCCGTTCCACTTCCACCGCGTGTTCCGGATGCTGACCGCCGTCACGCCGGGCCGGTTCCTCACCGCCGTGCGGATGGCCGAGGCGAAACGCCGGCTCCTGCGCAGTGACGCCAGCGCGACCGACATCAGCATGGCGGTCGGCTATTCCAGCTTCGGCACCTTCACCACCCAGTTCACCCGCCTCGTCGGCGTGTCACCCGGCCGCTTCCGCACCTACGGCCGGGCAGTCGCGGACGTGCCCCTGCGCGAGCTGGTCTCCACCCGACCGGCCCGGCCCGCGCGCCAGCCGTTCGCGCTCCTCCACGTCGGGGCCCGCCCGGACGGCCACCCGGGCCTCACCGTGGTCGCCACCTTCCGGTCCGGAATACCGCAGCAACGGCCCTCGTCCTGCGCCGCGATCCTCTCGCCGGGGGTGTTCCCGCTGCCGCTCGACGTAGCGGGAAAGGCGGGCGTGCTCGCGGTCAGCGCCCGCACCGACGTGACCATCGGCGAGGTCCTCACCGAGGAGCCCTCGGCCGGCATCTGCGTCGGCTCCGCCGAGATCCCCGACGAGCCGGTCGCGGCGCAGGCCACCGTCGCGGCCGGCATCCCGCTGCGCCGGCCGGCCCTGCTGGACCCGCCGTTGCTGCTCGCGTTCCCCCTGCTGATGATCGAGTCCCAGGCCGGGCCGCGCCGGGCGCAGGTCCGCTGAGTACCCGGGACACGCCGGTGCCCGTGGCCGTCGGTGGACCCCGGTCCGCCGACGGCCTCGAGGTCAGAACCGGGCCGTGTACCGCACCGGGCACGACGCGGGCCGGGCCACACCCAGCCCCGGCGCCTGCCGCGGCTCGGCGATCCCCAGTTCCATGTCGTACGAGCGGGTCAGCATCGCCAGCACCGCCTTCATCTCCAGGTCGGCGAAGCGGGCGCCCAGGCAGGCGTGCAGGCCGCCGCCGAGGTTGAGCAGGCCGGCCGCCGCCCGGCCGTCCGTGTCGCGGTCCTTGCTGAACCGGTCGGGGTCGAACCGGTCCGGATCCGGGAACACCTCCGGCACGCGGTGCGTCACGGGCGGGCAGAACAGGGTCTGCCAGCCCGCCCGCACGGTGAAACCGCCGACCTCGTACGCGGTGACGGTCTGCCGGGTCAGCAGCGTCGTGACCGGCCGGAGCCGCTGGGACTCCAGCAGCGCCTCGAACAGCCGTCGCTGCCGGTGCAGGTCCGTGACGGTCCAGTCGCCGGCGTGCCGCGGCAGGTCGGCGATCTCCTCCTCCATGGCCGCCAGCTCCTTCGGATGCTGCAGCAGCAGGATGAGCGACCAGGCCAGCTGGGCCGCGGTCGTCTCGTACGCCGCGTACACCAGGATCAGGGTGAGCCCGATGACGGTCTCGTCGCCGAAGGCCGCGCCGCCGGAGATCAGGTGCGGCAGGAAGCCGTACCGGCCGGTGTCCGGATCCTCCCGGACGGCCCGCAGGTGCGGCCCCATCAGCTCGAACATCTCCCGGCGCGCCCGGTCGCGCCGGCGCAGGCGCGGCGTCGGCAGGTTGGCCGGCAGGAAGAACTCCATCCCGGCCGCGATGTCGAGGAAGAGCGACCGGAACCGGTCGCCGTGCCGGGCGCGGAAGCCGGAGCCCAGGAACAGGCGTACGGCGATGTCCATGCTCAGCCGTTCCAGGTCGGCGCGCGCGTCGAACTCGCCGCGCGGGCCGAGCCGGCCCATCCAGTCGCTCGTCTCGCCGATGATGGCGGCCAGGTAGTCCGCGTGGTTGCGGCTGTGGAAGGCAGGCAGCAGCGCGGCCCGCTGACGCAGGTAGTCCGGATGGTCGGCGGCCTGCATGACCGCGCCGAACATGGGCTTCAGCCACTGGTAGACCGGCTGGACGGCGAGGATCGTCTCGGGCAGCGCGATGGCGTGCCGGCTCTCCGCGACGCCGGCCACGACGACCGAGCGCCGCGGCCCCATCCGCAGCGCGAACACGGGACCGTGCTCGGCGTAGCCGGCGCGGGCCAGCGCGACCGGGTCACGCATGAAGGCGAAGGCGTTGCCGAACAGCGGGAGGCCCTGCAACGTCGGCGGGCTGGTTGCGGCCATGACGGATCCCCCTTCGGGCCGGGCTCGAAGTCAGCCGGCGGTGGCGTACGAGTACCAGACGTTCCAGTGCACGACCAGGCGTCCGCGGTCGGCGGCGACCTGCCCCATCCGAGCCTCGGCGGCCGCTCGCGCCTCACCCAGCCGTTCCTCGGGCACCCGCTCGAGCACCATCCGGCCGGCCGTCTGCCACAGCCAGGCCCACCACTGCCCCGGGTCGGTGAACTCCAGGTCGAGCGTCTCGTCGTCGATCCGCGTGTCGGTGAAGCCGGCGTCGCGCAGCAGGCGGTGTATCCCCTCCTTCGAGCGCAACGGGTTGTCGGTGCGGCCGGGCACCGGGGGCATACCACCGTCCACGTACGGCACGACGGCGTCGGTGACGTGGAAGAACGCGGGGTCGTCGGCGCCGAAGGTGGTCATCGCGAAGCGGCCGCCCGGCCGCAGCAGCCGGCGGTAGCGGGCCGCGGCGTCCGCCGGATCGGGCAGCATGAACATCACCAGGCCCGCGACGATCGCGTCGAAGCCGGCCGGGGCGAAACCGGGTGCGGCCGCGTCACCGGCCCGCACCTCCACGTTCGTCAGCCCCTCGTCGGCGATCTCCGCCCGGGCACCCTCCACCATGGCCGGAGCCACGTCGATGCCGATCACCGAGCCGCCCGGCCCCACGGCGCGGGCGGCCGGAACGGTGCAGGCGCCCTGCCCGCAGCCGACGTCGAGCACGTCCTCACCCGGGCGCAGATCGAGCCCCGCCACCAGGCGGGCACCGATCGGGCCGAAGAAGCGGACGCCGGTGCGGTCGTACCGTGGCGCCGCCCGGTCGAACACCTCCGCCAGTTCCGGGGTCGACACCGCATCGGTCGTCGCGTCGCCGGGCATCGGGCACCACCCTTCCGCAGGTTCGCCGCGCTCTCCGCGATCATTCTTCGCGCCCGCCCGCGGCCCGGCTTCTCGCCGCTTGCCTATCCCGGCCGGTCGTGTCGGCGGGCAACACAGGAGAAGTCCCGGCCCCCGCAGCGCCCCTAGGGTCGAGGGAGAGCTCGATCACCAGTGAGGGAGGAAGCTGTGGGTGTACTGGGTCTACACAATGAGTGCCCCCCGACCAACTACGCCGCCGGGGACGCCGGCGAGATCGTCACCGGCCTGGTGTCCGACGCGGTGGCGACCGGCGCGACGCTGCGCGCCGTTCGCGACTGCCTCGATTCGCTGGCCTGCCTCGACGACACGGTGCGGTACGTCGTCGAAGCCTCCGCCGGAGCCGTGTCACCGGACGGCTCGTTCGACGCCGCCAACGTGGCCGAGCAGATGGCGGGCGTCCTGAAGACCTACTCGCAGACCTTCCGTGCCCTGGACGGGACCGTGGACCAGATCGACACCGCCGTCCGCGAGTACGGGGAGCTGCAGCGGTACAGCGCGCTCGCGCTGGCGAAGGGCCGGGACGAGTGTTTCGAGAACCGGCTGCGTCAGGCCGGTGAGGGCGGCTTCGCCGGCATGGCCCAGGCGCGCATCGCCTACCTGCGCAAGCTGCGGGTGCGGGTGCAGCTGCTCCAGCGCATGGAGCCGATCGGCGAGGAGATCCTGAACGGGTACGACTTCAACGCGTTCTTCCTGCTGTTCATGCAGCCCATGCGCGATCTCGGCGTGGCCGCGCAGGATCTCTACAACGAGACGGTACGCGGGGCGCTCGTCGCCTACGACACGCTCGTCCGGGTGTGTGAAATGCGCACCGGAAACGCGGCCGACACCCTGCGCCGGGAAATGGTGAAATCGAACTGATCTCGCCATCGCACTCGTCCGGCGCGACCATGACAATCCGCGCCGGACATGCGCGTCTCAGGCATGGACAACGAGGGCCGGTTCGGTAGGATGATCGCACTGTTCGCCCATATGCCGTGAGATGGGAAATTCCATGGGAATCAGCCACATCACATTGATCACCATCCCGGTCACCGACCAGGACAAGGCTAAGGACTTCTACGCCCGCCTCGGATTCGAGGTGATCAATGACCACGAGATGACCCCGGACGAGATGCCGCCGGAGCCGGGCCTGCGCTGGCTGCAGCTGGGCACTCCGGGAGGCGAGACCACAGTGGTGCTCGCCACCTGGGGCGTGGGCGGCCTCCGCCCCGGAGCGCAGCACATCTCCGTGGCGTGCAAGGACGTCAAGGGCCTGCACAACGAGCTGGCGTCGGCGGGCGTGGAGGCGTCGCCGGTCTTCGACGCCCCGTTCGGCGCGTTCTTCTCCGTGGAGGACCCGGACGGCAACGGTGTGATGATCGTCGAGGAGTCCGGCGACTGACGGCAGACGATCGGGGGCGGCACCCGGTTCCGGGTACCGCCCCCGCTGTCGTGTCCGGCCGCGCTTGCCGGTGTCAGGGTGCCCAGCGGCCTCCGCGCATGGTCGACCACGGGTCGACGTCGTCGGCCTTGGCCTGGGCCTCGGCCTGGGCCCAGGTGTAGATGCCCTGCGCCATCAACGCCGGCGTGCCGGCGGCGAGCCGCCCGAACACGTCGGCGCGGATCCGCTGCACGTCACGGTCCTCGGGAGCGCTCAGCGCCGCCCACTCGGCGAGGTGACCGGCGAGGTCGAGCCGGCCGCGGTCCGCCGCGTCGAGGGCGCGCTCGGCCAGGCGGCACGCCCCGCCCGCGAGCTGCGCCACCTCGGCGGCCAGGTCGGCGCGCGGCGCCGGTCCCACGGTGGACGGGTCGCCGTCGTACCAGCCGCCGTAGGTACGCCAGACGGTGCGGACGATGAACTGCGGATCGTCGTAGGTAGGACGCAGCCACGGCTGGGCCAGCAGGGCTGACACCTCCGGCGTGACCAGCGGGGCGTGCAGGATCTCGTCGAGCGTGCAGCCCTCGTTCATCATCGCCACCACACCGTCGTGCAGTGTCGACAGCAACGTCGCCGACCCGAGCAGCGTCTCGCGGACGCGATCGGCGCCGACCACCGGCACACCGTGGCCGGGCAGCAGTATCTCGGCGCCGAGGCCGGCCATCCAGCGCAGCGCCCGCACCCACTCGGCCACGTGGCGGCGCACCTTCTGCGGGTTGCCGGCGTTGGGCGCCACCCAGGCGTAGAAGTCGCCGCAGCACAGGATGCGCCGGTCGGGCAGCCAGGCCATCGTCGCGTCGTCGGTCTCGCCGCGGCCGTGCCGCAGCTCCATCGTCAGATCGCCGTGCCGCAGAGTGAGCGTGTCGAGGTAGGTACGGTCGGGTTCGCGATAGTCCGTCGGCCACGTGATGCCCGGAGCGCGGAACTGCCGGCGGTTGACGGTCGCGTTGTACCCGGCGGTCAGCCGGTACCGGGCGAAGCGCTCCGGCACGGCGGCGTGCGCCACGACCGAGATCGCGGGGTCGTGGCGCTCGGCCGCTTCCGCCTCGAACGGCGACAGCCCGAGGACGTGGTCGATGTGGCCGTGGGAGTAGACGGCGGTGACGACCGGCGCGGTGCTGCGTGCCCGCACCGCCGCGTGCAGCGCGGTCGCGGTGTTGCGGTCGCCGGTGTCGAAGAGCACCAGACCGTCGGCCGTCTCGAAGACGTAGACGTTGCCGGTCGCCGCCCACATCCACACACCGTCGTCGATCCGGCGGAGCCCGTCCTTGCGAAGCTCACCCTTGTAGTAGGCGAACAGCGGCTCGTCACCACGCCAGGCGCGGTCCGCGTAGTCCTCGAGTTCCTTGTCCATCGACACTCCCGGTCCGGTCGCAGGGATCGTGCAAACGGGTCGGCCGGACGAACGCAGGCTGAAGGCCGGCCGCGGCAGCGCCGGACACGGCCGGACTGCCGGAGCGGCCGGCGGGGGACGACCGAGGCGGCGGCCTCAGCGGTTCTGGCCGGCCGCCTCCGGGGCGTCCTGCGCACCCCGGAACCGGCTGACCGCGCGGCGCACCGGACCGGTCACCATGCGGGCCAGGCCGCGGGTGACGAACAGCCGGCTGTCCCGCTGGAAGGCATCCTGGTCATTGTCGTGCGGGAAGGCGACGATGGGCACTCCCACACCGAGGAACTTGCACAAGGTGGGCCATCCTTCCGATACTCGATAAACCAGGAGGCGCTCAGCCGGAACGCGTTCCTGGACGTCGCGGACGTGCTTTTCGAAGATCTCGACGGCATATTGCTCGTCCTGAATCGGCCCGTCCCCGAAATGGCGGCGGAAAACGCCGTCGAAGATCTCGTTGAACGCGCCGAAACGCCGATCGAGCGCCCGCAGCGGCAATTGCATGGCGGGGACGAGGAGCCGGCTGAACAGATCCTGCCGGTAGGCCATGAAAATGGTGCGCATGCACGAGCGGTGCCACTGCACCGGGTCGCGCACGGTCAGGATGACCTTCGCCTCCGGGTACCGCTCCACGAGCTCGCGCCAGAACGCCGCGGCGGGCCAGTCGACGGTGGACCGGTAGCCGGCGAACACCTGGTCCCAGTCCACGTCGGCCCCGGCCACAGCCGCCTGCCAGTCGGCAAGCCGGGCGGGATCCTTGAGGATCTCCTTCGTGTGGTAGGTGGGGCCCATTCCGAGAATGTTGAGAGCTTCCCGCAGCGAGGCGGTGCCGGTACGGCCGAAGCCGACGCCGATGACCTCCATGTCGTGGGTTCCTCCTGCCGATCGCCGGGTCGACCCCACCCGTCAGGTGCGCGCCGTGGCCTTGCGGAACAGTGCCGTGGCCAGTGGCACGAAGACCACCAGCAGGCCGAGCGACCACAGGACCGACGCCACGGCGTCGCTGCCCGGTGAGACGCCGTTGAAGTAGTCGCGCGCCGCGTTGATGGTCAGCGTGACGGGGCTGTTGTCGCTGAACGGCCGCAGCCACCCGGGCATCGACTCGGACGGCACGAACGCCGAGCTGACGAAGCCGAGCAGGAACATCCACGGCATCGCGGTGCTCTGCGCACCCTCGGCGCTGGACGCGGTGACACCCACGACCGAGAGCACCCAGCAGAGCGCGAACCCGAACAGCAGCAGCACGCCGATCCCCGCCAGCACCTGCATGAACGTGCCGTGCAGCCGGAACCCGAAGGCGTACCCGACCGCACCGGTGACCACGAGCGCGATCAGGTTGCGGAAGGTCTCGGCCAGGGTGCGGCCGATCAGCACCGCGCTGTCGCTCATCGGCAGCGAGCGGAACCGGTCCATCATGCCGTTGCGGAGATCCTCCGCGATGCCCACACACATGCCGGCGATGCCACCGAAGACGACGATCTGGCCGAAGACCCCGGGCAGCACGAACTGCTTGTAGTCGCCGCCCGGAACCGAGATGGCGCCGCCGAACACGTAGGTGAAGAGGATGAAGAACATCATCGGCTGCAGGATCGCGGCCATCAGCTGGTCGGGGCGGCGCTGCATGTGCCGGATGTTGCGCCCGGCCAGCAGCAGCACGTCGCCCACGAACCAGCCGGGCCCCCGCCGCTCGGGCGGCGCCTCCCACGCCTGCGTGGGGGTGTCCCGCTGCCGGGTCGTCGATTCGTCGACGGTCACTTGCCCTCTCCCTTCCGAGCGGACGACGTCCCGGCGCCGGCCGCGGCGGCGCGACTGCCGGTCAGGGCCAGGAAGACGTCGTCGAGGGTGGGGCGCCGGACCACATGGGTCGCCACCCGGATGTCGTGGTCGGCCAGCCGGTTCAGCGCGTCGGCCACCCGGATGAGATCGTCGCCCATCCGCGCGGTGATCTGCGCCAGCGGCCGGTCGACGACGGGCTCCTCTGCGCCCGGCGCACGAAGCAGGGCGACCGCGTCGTCGAGCCGGGCGGGATCCTCCAGGACGAACTCCACCCGGTCGCCGCCGACGCGCGACTTCAGCTCCGACGGGGTGCCCTGGGCCACCGCCCGCCCCTTGTCGAGCACGGTGATCGTCTTCGCCAGCCGGTCCGCCTCGTCCAGATATTGCGTCGTCAGCAGGACGGTGGTGCCCTCACGGACCAGCATCTCGATCTCGGTCCACAACCCGAGCCGTGACTCCAGGTCGAGGCCGGTGGTGGGCTCGTCGAGGAAGAGCACGCGCGGGCGGATGAGGATGCTCGTGGCGAGGTCGAGTCGTCGGCGGGTGCCGCCCGAGTAGGTCTTGACCTGCTTGTCGGCGACCTCGTCCAGACCGAAGCGGGTGAGCACCTCACCGGTGCGCCGCCGGGCCTCGGCCCGGCCGATGCGGTAGAGCCGGGCCACCAGTTCGACGTTCTCCCGGCCGGTGAGGACCGGGTCGACGGCGGCGAACTGGCCGGTGAGTCCGATCATCGAACGGACCCGCCCCGGCTGCTTCGCCGCGTCGACGCCGTAGATCTCGACGGTGCCGGAGTCGGCCCGGAGCAGAGTGGACAGGATCCGCACGGTCGTCGTCTTGCCGGCGCCGTTGGGGCCGAGCAGACCCACCACCGTGCCGGGCGCGGCGTCCAGCGACAAGGCGCTGACAACCTTATTTTTGCCTAGCTGCTTGTTGATGTCTCGCGCTCTGATCGCGTCCGCCATGCCGACACCCTATCATCCACTATATCTTCGCGCAGTTACCGAACTTGTGTTTCGCGTAGTGTCAGTCGACCTGACGGAGCCGTACCGGCAGCGACGCGAAGTCGCGGAGCGGTATCGTGCGCCGCCGCACCGGCGGGGCGGCCGGCACCAGGCCGGGAGCGGCGGCGCGCAGCCGGCGGAGCAACACGGCGATCTCCAACCTGGCCAGACCCGCGCCGAGGCAGTAGTGGATTCCCGCGCCGAAGCTCAGCGGCATGGGGCCGGCGCGGCCCGGGTCGAACACGTCCGCGTCCGGGAACGCCTCCGGATCCCGGTTCGCGGACCCGATCAGCAGCCGCACCTGCGACCCCTGTGGAATGACGACCCCACCCAGTTCCACGTCCGCGCCGGTGAAGCGCAGGCCGGGTGCGACCTGCACGGACGACTCGAAGCGCAGCGTCTCCTCGACGAACCTGCGGGTGCCGTCCTCGGTGTCCAGCCAGCGTCCGCGCCCGGGGTCCTCCAGCAGGAGCAACATCGCGTTGTCGATGGCGGTCGCCGTCGTCTCGAAGCCGGCCGACCAGAGGGTGAACAGCAGGGTACGCAGCTCGGCGTCGTCGAGGCTGCCGTCCTCGGCGTCGCGCACCTGCACCAGCGCCGAGACGAGGTCGTCGCGCGGGTCCCGGCGGCGCTGCGCGATCATGGCGTCGAAGTAGGTGCCCAGCTCGCGGAACGCCTCGTCGGCCCGCCGGACCGCGTCGGGTGTCGCGGCCGGGTCGACGACGTTCATCATCTCGGGCACGTTGCGGGCGAGCGACTCGCGGTCCGGCTCGGGGATGCCGATCAGGTCGGACATCATGTGCATCGGCATCGGCACCGAGACGTCGGTGTGCAGATCGACTGTGGCCCCGTCGACCAGCCGCTCCAGCACACCCGAGACGAGCCGGTCCGACCACCGTTCCATGGATGCCTGCATGTCGGCCACCCGGCGGCTGGTGAACCCGTGCCCGATCAGCTTGCGCAGCCGGGTGTGCTTGGGCGGGTTGCTGCCCACCAGCGAGCTGACCAGTACGTCGTACGCCTCGTGCTCGACGGCCTGCGGGAACATCTGCGCCATCGCGTCCGGGTGCGCGCCGGGGAAGACCTCGGCGTGCTTGAGCACGTACTGCACGTCGGCGTACCGGCTCACCAGGTACGCGCCGAACCGGCTGCGGTAGACGGGCGCGGTCTCGCGCAGCCAGGAGTAGATCGGGTACGGGTCGGCCGCGGCGGCCGGCGACATGAGCTGGATCAGGGCGTCCGGCGCCCCGGTCTCGACCTGGTCGGACAGGGTCATCGCAGCTGCCTTCCTCGGAGGGTGACGACGCGGATCAGGTCCAGCCGTGCTGGTGCGACGGCGAGGGCCGCGGCGAGGTCAGGTTCTGGGCCCGGACCATCGAGTCGCGGAAGAAGCCACAGATGATCTCGCGCTCCTCGCGCTGCAGCTCGGCCGGGAGGTTCTCCCAGTTGTCCACGAAGATCTGGAAGAGGCTGCGGCCCACGCCGGCCGGCTCGATGTAGAGCTTGCCGTTGAGCTCGACCGGCCAGGAGGCCCGGCGCAGGCCGAACTCCAGCCACGGCAGGTAGGAGGGGAACTGCTGGTTGGGTTCGACGTGACGGTGCACCGACATCTCCACCACGCCGCTGGCGTCTCCCATGATCAGGGTGAGCTTGTCGCCGTCGGTGAACGTGCCGAAGCGGCGCTGCAGCCAGTAGCGCAGCGACTCCGGCCTGGTCAGCAGCTCCCAGGCGTCGTACGGCGTGGACTCCAGCTCGATCTGCACGTACGGACCCATCCGCCGCCACGGCCAGCGCCACGTCGTGCCGGTGCGCAGATAGCCGGCGAGCTGGTCGAGGATCCCCGGCCAGCCGTTGCCGTTCCAGCCGCGCCAGTCCGACGGTGAGTTCAGGGCCTCCTCGGTCGCGGTGATCCGGGTGCCGCCGTCGGCGGTGCCGTCCAGTTCCCAGACGACCCGGGTGGCCGGTCCGACGCCGACCCAGCGCCAGAAATACTTCAGCTCGGCGTGACCGTCACGCGGCGGCTCAGCCACGAGCGGCCGGCAGTGGAAGAACTCGCCGTCCTCGAAGTCGAGCAGGACGTCGCTGCCGACGGCGGTCAGTGAGCCCCGGCACCGCGCCAGCCAGGAACGGATCTCCTCCGGCGTGGTGAGCGCCTGCCAGACCCGCTCGATCGGGTTCGGGATCTCGACGACCGCGACGAGGCGTTCCCAGCGGTCCTGCACGATGGAGCGGGCCTGGATCGCGTTGAGCGGTGGAAAGGCGTCCAGTGCCCGCGACGGTTCGAGTTCGGCGAAGTCCGGCCAGGACGTCTCCGTGGTGTGTGCTCCGTTCAGCTCTGCCGATTCGACGGACACGGTCTGCCTCCCTGGGGTGCGACCTGGGCCGGCACGAGGACGGCGGACGGCCACCCGGCCGCTGACGGGCACCACGGATCACCGGTCGCCGCCGGCACGGCGTCGATCGGTGCGCGGGAGTCAGGATCAGGTGCGTCGCATGCCGCCGTCCGGGGCCGGAACGCGTACGCCGATCGTAGGAAGGCCGGGGGTCTCGCCGCTTCTCGCAACTTGCGCAGCGCCGCCCCGACCCGGCGCCGGGGTCAGCCCTTGAGCACCCGGCCGGCGCCGAGCAGCTCGACGGCCTGGCTGATCCGCCGGGCCCGGGTCTCCGGCCGCTTGGCGCCGGTGATCCAGGTGACGTACTCCTTGGTCCGCGAGTAGGACAGCGTGGCGAAGAACGCCTGGGCGTCGGGATGATCGCCGAGCGCGGCGGTCAGGTCGTCGGGCACCTCCACGGTGCGCGCCTCGGTGTCCGGTTCCAGGACGACGCGCACGTCGTCCCCCGCCTCCACGCCGGCGGCGGAGCGTACGGTCTTGTTGACCACGATGTACCGGTTGCCGTTCGGCCCGGTCATCACCGAGCCGGCGTACGGCGTGTCGTTGATCCGGCCGGTCACCGGGATCCGCGCCGCGGTGCCCAGCCGGCCGGCGATCTCGGGCGGGACGGTGACATAGGTCCACGCCCCGACCTGCTCGCACACCAGCGTGCCGCCGAACGTCTCGCTCATCTGCGCTCCCTCACATCTCGTCCGCGGACCAACGGCGTCACACCGGGGCGGGCCCCACGTCGGCCAGCCGGTCCGTGGAGACCGCCACGTCGGGGGTGATGCCGAGCAGCCGCAGGCAGCGGGTGACCGCCGCCGGCACACCGACCGCCGCGACCTGCCCGCTGACCAGCGCCTCGATCGGGTCGAGCTGGCGCATGCCGAGGCTGAAGAAGCTGCGCGCGTCGGTCCGGACGGTCAGCGACGGCGCGTCGGCCGGCCCGGCCACGACCTCGGCGTGGCCGGCCCGCACGTCGACGTGGAAGATCTCGTCGTCGACCCGGAACTCGTAGCTCTCGTCGATCTCGCCGGTGCGTACGTCGTCCACCATGGCCTCGATGGCGAGGACGGCCCAGGACGCGCGTACCGTGGCCCCGGAGGGAAGCTCGTGCCCGGCGGCGTAGGCCAGCCCGAAGCGGGACAGCCCGAGGATCGGCTCGTGCAGCGAGCGGCCCAGGTCGGTCAGCTGGTAGCCACCGGTGCGTTTGCGGGGCTCGGTCGGTGTCAGCAGGCCGGCGTCGACCAGCGCGGCGAGCCGGGCGGCAAGCAGGTTCGTGCCGATGCCGGGTAGCGCTTCCAGTAACTGATTGTAGCGGCGCGGGCCGTGCAGTAGTTCGCGAATGACGAGCAAGGTCCACCGCTCGCCCACCACATCCAAGGCGTAAGCGAGGGCACACTGCTGGTCGTAGGAGCGTTTCCCGCGGGCCCCGTTCACTTCGTCCACCCTCCGGCTGTCATGCTACTTGAGTATTGCATGACAATGTGGTGGCGGCGAGTGACCGCCTACCCGGGCGGGACCGACAGGCGGGCGAGCTCGCGCGCGCAGTCGGCCGCGGCCGTCCAGGCGGCGGCGAAGCGGCGGCGCAGCGCGTGCGCGCGGTTGTCCGGCAGCCCGAGGTGGCGCCAGCCCTGGTGGCTGAACTCCAGCCGCTGGCGGTCGGCCAGCCGGTGCACGGCCAGCTCGGCGGTGGTGCCGGCGCCGCGCTCGGTGACCTGCACCGTGAACGTCACGGTCCCCTCCCGCACCGACCAGTCGTCGAGCGGGAAGCGGCGTGGCCCGTCGGCGTCGACCACGAAGAACCAGGCGGGCCGGAAGCCGTCGCTGGCCACCGGGAGCCACCGGTAGAGCAGCGACGGCTCGAACGCGTCCCAGCCCAGCGGCAGGTCGACCGAGCCGTCGATGTCGGACCGCCAGTCGTAGCGCGTCGAGCGGCCGGTGCGCAGGTACCCGTCGAGTCGTCGCAGGAAGTCGGTCCAGCCCGCTCGCATCTGCTCGATCTCGGCCGGCGGCCGCACCGGGTCGGCGTCCTCGACGGTGAGCCGCGCGCCGCCGGCGGTGGGCGCGGCCCGCCAGGTGATGTGCTGCTCGGGTCCGACGCCGAGGAACGACCAGGTGAACTCGATGAGCCGGTCGTCGGTGACGCGCACCGGCGTGACCACGAAGAAGTCACCGTCGCCGAAGTCGATCCGCCACGGCGTCCGGACGTGCCAGTCGCCGCGCGTGGTGCCGAACCAGGCGGCGAGGCGGACCGGATCGGTCAGGGCCGCCCAGAGCTCGTCCACGCCGACCGGAACGGTGATCGCCGTCCGGACCGGAGGCGCTCCGGGAAGCCGTCGACTCCGGTCACCACCGTGGTCGTCCATCGTCTCTCCTCCCGGCCGGCGAACGCGGGCCGGACCGCTGCGCGTCCGGCCCGCGTCCATCTCACTGCTACATCGCGTCCTTGGCGAGGTAACCGCCCATGGTGAACCGCAGGCTGGTCACGTACGCCACCGGATCCTTCTCCGGGTACCGGGTGTCGTGCAGCGGCAGCATCCGGTAGATCTGGCCCTTGCCGGGCGATCCCGCCGGCGGGATCTGCCGGACGTCGTCGATGGTCAGGATGATCGGTTCCTTGTTCATCAGCTTCAGGCCGAGCTTCGGCATGTCGAAGATGGCACCGACCGCCATGCGGCAGGCCTTCGCCGACGGCCCCTCACCGGCGTACGGGTCGAAGGGGGTGCGGATCTGGCCGGTCGACAGGCAGTCGGGGTTCAGCGTGACGGTGATCTCGCCGAGTTCCTCGCAGCTGCCGGTCATCTTCATCTCGATCAGGTTCGTGTAGACCTCGGCGGTCGCCCAGTCCTCGGAGGTCGGCTCCGAGCGCACGACGCGGACGTAGCCCTCGAACGGCACGGTGTACTCGCCGACGCCGGGCACGGCGAACGTGTCGACCGAGGTGATGCCGAGGTTGTCGATGCCGGGGACCGGCGGCGTCCACGGCTTGACCTCCGTGCCGACGTACCGGTTGGGAACGCCGTCGGTGGGAACCGGCCGGCCGTAGATCACGGAGGGCTTGCTGGCGGGGGCTGTCATGGTCTTCTCCTCCTGAGAGTTCGGCGCGGCCTCGGCCGCCCGGACGCATCGCATGGATCGTGGGAACGGATGCGGGGTGCCTCGCCCGTCAGGGCATCAGCGTGGTGTGGTCGCAGCAGGTCAGGCCGGGCTCGTCCGCGACACCGTCCTGGTCGGAGTCGATCTCACCGTCGACGGTGGAGTACACGTCACGCGAGTTCATGTCGATGCGGCCGTCGCCGTCCCAGTCGTTCAGCTTGCCCTTGAACGTGCCGAGGATGAAGGCGTTGGTCATCGGCCCGACCTCGGGGTCGTGCAGCGTGGACAGCACGCCGTTGCCCGGGGTGAGGACCTGCTCGATCGAGCGGCCCGCGATACGGGCCAGGTTCACGTAGCCCCAGCCCTGGAAGCGGCCGCGGACGTAGCGGATCGCGGCCTCCTCGCGGATCTGGAACTTCGGCTCCAGGTGCCAGGTGCCGTACCGGGCGAAGCCGATGTTCGCCTTGCGCACGCCCTCGCTCGGGTCGTCGGCACGCCCGGACTTGAAGAAGGTCCGCGGCACCAGGGACTCGAAGAAGAAGTTGCCCCGGTCGCGGCGCGTCCGGTCGGTGAAGCCACGGAACAGGTAGTTGTCGCAGTGCGGCGATCCGTCGGCGTGCAGGCCGGAGATCGTCTTGGCGATCACCAGCTGGCGCTCGCGGGTCTGCACGTTCGGGCAGGCGTGGGCCTGGCCGTAGATCCGCGCCAGGCCCTGCGGGGCCAGCGAGATCTTGCCCCAGTGCGTGTTCGACTCGTCGAGACGCACGTACAGGTCGCAGTGGATCAGCAGGTAGATGGTCTCGTCGAAGGTGCGGCCCGGCGTGTAGAGGGCGTCCCGGCCGTCGAAAGACGGGTCACCGCTCTGCAGCTCGCTGATGAACAGCTTGGACCATTCGGCGATCTCCGGGTCGGCGTCACCGAGGAACTTCTGCAGGGTCGAGATCGCCTGGGCGCCGCCCAGCTTCTCGATCGCCCACAGCGCGTCCCACCGCACCTCCCGGTTGGCGTCGTGCCGGACGACCTCCTCCAGGAGCTCGAAGGCGTCGGCCTGGTCGCGGTCGGCGTACTCGTACATCGCCTGCTCGCGCATGGCCGGGTCGGCGTGGTGCAGGGCGTCGTGACGCAGCTCGTCGTTGGTGCGGTTGTCGAGCCGGATCGCCACCCGGTTGAGGGCGTACCCGAAGTCGCTCGCCCACGCCGCCGGGTCGCCGGCCACCAGCCGGGGATCCACGTTGCTCAGCGTCGTGCGGTACGCGAAGTTGAGCGCGTCGCGCTGTTCGGTGCCGAGGTCCTCGAGCAGTGCGGTTTCCTGCGGCCACGTCCGGACCTCACCGTCGGCGGACACTGGAGACTTGTTGCATAGGTCGATCGCCATCTCGCATTCCCTTCGGTCGGTTCCGTCAGGCTCAACATCGACGACGCTATAGAAAAATGAACCTGGACACTTCTCACGCCTTTCCATCCCTCCCTAAGCTGTCAGTACATGTAGCGATCGGGGGCTTCGATGGTGGCTTACACGCCCACGTCCGTACCGCGCTCGTCCCTACCGCAGATGTCCGGCCGCGCCGCCGCCTGGGCGGCGATCACGGTCCGGCACCTCACCGTCGCGGCCGGCCGGCGGCTCGCCCGGCGGGCCTCGCCCACGTCCGCCGTGGTGACGACACTGCTCACCCGGCTGGGCCCGACCTTCGTCAAGGGCGGCCAGATCCTGGGCACACGCCGCGATCTGCTACCCGGGCGGTGGTGCGACCAGCTCGCCCGGCTCAACGACCGGGTTCCCGCGATGTCCGCCCGGGAGGCCCGTGCGGTGCTGGCCGAGGCCTATCCGGACGGAACGCCGTTCGCGCGCATCGGCACCGAGCCGGTGGCCAGCGGCAGCATCGCCTCGGTCTACCGGGCCTGGCTGCACGACGGCACGCCGGTGGCCGTCAAGGTGCGGCGCGGCGGCATCGGCCCGCAGATGCGCCGCGACCTCGACCTGCTCAGTGCCGGCGCCGGGCTGCTCGAACGCCTGCCCGGCCTGCGCAAGGTGCCGATGCGCCGCATGCTGGGCCACGTCTCCACCGCCGTGCTGCGGCAGCTCGACTTCGCGCAGGAGGCCACGGCGCTGCTGCAACTGCGGCAGAACCTCGCCGACGTCGCGGCGTTCCGGATCCCGGCGCCACTGCCGGCGCTCTGCCGCGACGGCGTCCTGGTCATGGAATGGATCCCGGACCTCCGGCAGTTCAAGCCCGGTGACCTCAACCGCGAGCAGCGCCGCCAGATCGTCCGGCGTGTGCTGCACGGCGTGTACCGGATGCTGTTCGTCGACGGGCTGGTGCACTGCGACATGCACCCCGGCAACCTCTACCTGCGGGTGGAGGAGGTGGTGCTGCTCGACGCGGGGTTCGTGGTCCGGCTCGAGCCGCACGTACGGCGACTGTTCGCCGAGTTCTTCCTGTCCATGTCCATGGGTCGCGGGCAGCAGGCCGCCGAGGTCATCCTGCGCAGCGCCGAACACGTACCGCCGGGGTGCGACGTGCAGGCGTTCCAGGCCGGCGTCCGGGATCTCGTGGTGCGCAACCACCGCCGCACCGCCGGGCAGTTCCGGCTCGCGCCGTTCGCCGCGGAGCTGTTCAACCTGCAGCGGCGGTACGGCATCACGGCGGCGCCGGAGTTCGTCTTCCCGCTGATGTCGCTGCTCGTCCTGGAGGGGATGATCAACGACTTCGACGTGGATGTGGACTTCCAGGCCGAGGCCATCCCCACCCTGCTCGCGGTCCTGCGATGAGGACCACGCTCGACATCCGCACAGACCGGGAACGCGAGGCCGCGCCGCCCGGCGAACCGCGGGCGTACCGGTGGACGATCCTCGGCCCGCAGCGGCACCCGCTCGCCCCGGCGCTGCGGGCGGCGAGCCGCGACGACGCGCCGGAGGCGGTCGCCGTGCTGCTCGGCCGCGCCTTCCACCGGGTCGACAACCGTCGACTGCTGCGGGCGATCAGGACGGCCGTGGCACGGGGCAGCCGGCTCGCGGTCGTGCACCTGGGCGCGGGCGGCGGCAGCCTGGCTCGCGCCGCGGCCGTCGAACATCCCGGCCTGTCCTGCGTGGTGGCGGAGCTGACCGAGGGCCCCACCCCGGCCGCGGTGCGCGCCGCCACCGGCCTGGTCGCTGCCGCCGCCCCGGTCGCCGGCGAGGTGCGGGTGGACCGGGACGGACGGCTCCGCACCACCGACTGGCGGCCGGTTCACCTGCCCCAGGCGGCCGGCACGACCGGTTCCGGCGGAGCCGTGCTGGTCACCGGCGGGCTGGGCGGGCTCGGCCTGCGGGTCGCCGCCGTCCTGGCCTGCCGTCACGGCCTGCACCCGATCCTGGCCGACACGGCCACACCCGAGCGGCTCGGCACCGCGGGCCGCCGGCATCTCGACCGTATGGCGGGGACCACGGGGGTGACGGTGCTCCGGGCCGACGTCACCGACGGCGCCGCACTGCGCCGGGCACTCGCGGGCATCCGACGCGGGCCGCTGGCCGGCGTCGTGCACTGCGCCGGGCTGCTGCGTGGCGGCCCGGTCACGGCCGGCACGGCGGCCGGGCTGACCGCCGTCCAGGCGGCGAAGGTGGACGGCCTGCGGCACGCGCTGGACGCGGTGGACCGCCATGCCCTACGCCGGGTGCTCGTCTTCGGCTCCGTCACGGCCGAGCGGCCCCACCGCAGCCTCGGCGCGTACGCGCTCGCAAACGAGCTGCTGCGGCGCTGCGCCGTACGCCTCGCGGCCGACCTGCCGGCGGCGGTGACGCTGGTGGCGGAGTGGTCGATCTGGAGCGGCGCCGGCATGGCGCACGGAACGCCCGGCGCGGTGGCGGCGGCCCGGCGGCTCAACCTTCCGCCGGTGCCGCTCGGACCGGGAATGGCCGCCGTGGACGCGTTGTGGCGTCTGCCTGCCACGCCCGGCCGGGCTCAGCGGCTGCTCATCTCCGGGTGCTGAGCCGCGGCGGGCGGCGGCTCGACGCTCCGACGTGGCCGCAGGACGAGCATGGCGACGGCCACGAACACCACGACGGCGTTGATCAGGAGCAGCACGGCACTCAGCGGGTCGATCCCGTGCTCGTGCAGCGGTGCGACCGCCTCGCCGCCCTGATCCGACGAATGTGCCGGGGGCATCCCGGTGCCGACGCTGAACCACAGCGTGCCGGTCTTCTCACCACCGTCGGCGAGCACCACGTGGTAGGCGACGACGACATCGCCGCGTTCGGCGCCGCGTACCGTCTGCACCAGGGACCGGTCCCCGCTCGGCCGCGGCTCGCCGACGGCCAGCGACCGTCCGGCGGCGTCCCGCACCGCCACGTGCGAGGCGGCAGCCACCGGCCGCCCGGTGAAGACCAGTTCGACCGCCGACGGCGCCGACGTCAGGACGGCGCCGTCGGCGGGGACGCTGCCCGCCGCGCCGGAGCCGGCCCACGCGGCTCCGGTCCATCCGAACAGCACCGCGAGGCCCACGACGACGGCGGACGCCCACCGGGCGCGGGTCACACACCACCCCGCGTCACAGCCAGCGCCGGCGCCACCCGGCGGCCGGCGCAGGTGCACACCATGGCCTGCTCCTCGGCGGCGGAGGGCCGCAGATGCCGGTACATGGCGACGACCATCGGGATGAAGACGACGGAGTTGTAGAACAGGTGCAGCTCGACGCGCGGGTAGACCACCTGGAGCAGGCTCGTGGGCACCGCGTTGCCGAACAGGAAGTGTCCGGTCTGCGCCTGGATCAGCAGCAGCAGGTGCTCGATGTGATGCCAGAACTGGAGGGCCAGGGCGACCGTCCACCAGGTGCGCGACCGCCCGGCGAACCCCGGGCGCAGGAGGAAGAGACCGACGAGCATGAGCAGCGCGTACCCGTAGTGCATGACCTCGGACGTCACCAGCCACGGATAGAACTCGCCGAGGACGCCCCGCGCCTGCGGACGGGGCCGGCCGAGCACCCAGATCTGGTACGCCTGGACCAGATGTTCCGCCCAGTGCGCGAGCACGACGACCATGAAGGCCGACAGTGCCGTGCGGTGATGACGACCGTTGAGCGCGCCGATGAACCGGTTCGACATGCGGTATCCCCCTGCCGGCGATCACGGTAGGTACACGGATCGACGCTAGACGTCATGCGGTGAGCCCTCTTCTCCCAGATTGCTCATCCGGGCCGGGGGTCACCGCCGGGTGGCGACGGCGAGGAATCGGTGCGGCGGGTCGTCGTAGCCGGTGAGGTGCCATCCGGTGCGGTGGGCGGCGAGCCGTAAGGGCGTCTCGGCGAGGGGGTCGCCGGTGCCGTCGAAACCGGCGAGGTCGTCGCGGCCGGAGGGGTGGAAGAGGACGAGGCGGCCGCCGGGGCGGGTGACGCGGGCGAGCTCGCGCAGTCCGGCGTCGACGTCGGGCAGGTGCGCGAGCAGGCCGGCGGCGAAGACGGCGTCGACGGCGCGGCCGGGCAGGGGCAGGCGGCGGACGTCGGCCAGGGCGAGCGCGGCGTCGGCGGCGCGGGCCCGGGACCGCGCGACGTCGATCATGGCGGGGGTCAGGTCGACGCCGAGGACGGTGCCGGCGGGTCCGACGGCCGCGCGCAGGGCCGGTAGTGCGCGGCCGGTGCCGCAGCCGACGTCGATGGCGCTGGCTCCGGTGGGAATGGCGGCCTCGGTGACGGCGGCCGCGTACGCGGCCAGGTCCCCGCCGGACCCGGTGTCCCAGGTGGCGGCGCGGGCGGCGAAGAACGCCTGCGTCTCCGTGCCGTACCAGGCGTCGGTGTGGGCGAACCAGGCGCCGATGTGACGGATGACCGGCCACGCGGGGTCGTGCAGGTCGACCACGATGTCGGCGGAACCGCGCCGGTGGTGGTGCCCGCGCACCGGGGAGGCGCCCCGCACCCGGATCGTCAGGTGCCAGTGGCCGGTGGGCAGATGGGCCCGCCAGGCGTGGCCGGCGGCGATGACGACCGTGCCCGGGGTGAGGCCGCCACGGAGGTCGGCGGGGACGGCGCAGATCGCTCCGGTGAGCCGGATGCGAGGACGGCCCGCGTCGAGCAGGGTGGCGGCCAGGCGGTCGGCCAGCAGGGCCGCTTCGTGCGCGTGGCCGTCGACGAGGACGTAGGCGGTGCCGGCCGGAATCGCGGCCGTCACGTGGCTGAGCACTGTGGCCCACCGGTCGCGCGGCGGGCCGGACGCCGTCGTGCGCCACGCGGCCGCGGACTGCTGCGCACTCATGGATGTCTATGATGCAGGTTCGGTCGGCCCTCGGCCAGGGGCACCGCAGTCGCAAGGTTCTCCCGGCCTGAGGTCCCCGGCAGGCCCGGACCGCGTCGCAGCCGCACAGCGGCCGGGCGGCGGCCAGGAGCATCGGGCGCACGGCGCGCCGGACCTCCGCGCGGACGCCGGTCCGGCACGTCCGCGCCGGGCACCGGCCGGTGCTACGGTGGACCCCGGGCCGGACGTGGCCCGGGCGCGAGGATCGCACAAGGGAGACCAGACATGGCGGGTGACGACGACATCTCCGGGTGAGACCGGACATGTGACCGACCGCAGGCAGGCGCCGTGGTCGTTCCGTCGTACCCCGAGACCGTGTCCCCCGCCGGGCGGCTGAGGTCCGCCCGCCCTCATCTTCGAGGTCGTCTTCCCGATGTCTCGCTCCTTCATCGTCTGCTCGAACCTGACCTTCTCCTGGCCGGACGACACCCCGGTCTTCCAGGACCTCTCCTTCACCCTCGGCGGCGGCCGGACCGGACTGGTCGCGCCGAACGGCGCCGGCAAGAGCACGCTGCTCAAGCTGATCGCCGGTGAGCACCGGCCCACCGCCGGGTCGATCACCGTCGACGGCGTGCTGGGCTACCTCCCGCAGAGCCTGCCGCTGGCCGCCGACCTGACAGTGGCCGAGGTGCTGGAGATCGCCCCGCTGATCGCGGCTCTGCACGCCATCGAGGCCGGCGACGCCGACGAGAAGCACTTCACCACCATCGGCAACTCCTGGGACATCGAGGAACGCACCCGCGCCCAGCTCGACCGGCTCGGACTCGGCGACCTCGCCTTCGATCGCCGCCTGGACACGCTCAGCGGCGGGCAGGTGGTCTCCCTCGGCCTGGCGGCGCAACTGCTCAAGCAACCCGACGTGCTGCTGCTGGACGAGCCGACGAACAACCTCGACCTCGACGCCCGGCACCGGCTCTACGACGTGCTGGAGCAGTGGAACGGCTGCCTGCTGCTGGTCAGTCACGACCGGGCGCTGCTGGACCGGATGGAGCGCATCGCCGAGCTCGACCGCGGTGAGATGCGCTTCCACGGTGGCAACTTCACCTCGTACGAGGCGACGGTGCGGGCCGCGCAGGAGGTGGCGGAGAAGAACGTCCGCAGCGCCGAACAGGAGCTCAAGCGGGAGAAGCGGGAGTTGCAGGAGGCCCGCGAGCGGGCCGCCCGGCGGGCCGGCAACGCCTCCCGCAACCTGAAGAGCGCCGGCCTGCCGAAGATCTTCGCCGGGACCATGAAGCGCAACGCCCAGGAGTCCGCCGGCCGGGCGAACGAGATGCACTCGGGGCGCGTCGACGACGCCCGGGCGCGGCTGGACGAGGCCGAGCGGGCGCTGCGCGACGAGCAGCGGATCACGGTGGAACTGCCCGCCACGAACGTGCCGGCCGGGCGTACGCTGCTGACCGCCGAACGGGTCCGGGTCCGGCACGGCGAGCGGTCCCTGTTCGCCGCCGACGGCGTCGACCTGACGATCCGGGGCCCGGAGCGGATCGCCCTGCTCGGCGCCAACGGCGTGGGCAAGTCCACACTGCTGCGCCTGATCGACGGCGACCTGGAGCCCGAGAGCGGCCGGATCACCCGCGCCGAGGGCCGGATCGCGTACCTGTCGCAGCGGCTGGACCTGCTGGACCTGGACCGTACCGTGGCGGAGAACCTGGCCGTGTTCGCGCCGCAGGCCCCTGACGCGCAGCGGATGAACCTGCTCGCCCGGTTCCTGTTCCGCGGCCCGCGAGCGCACCTGCCGGTGGGTGTGCTCTCCGGCGGTGAGCGGCTGCGCGCCACGCTCGCCTGCGTCCTGGGCGCCGAACCGGCACCGCAGCTCCTGCTGCTCGACGAGCCGACGAACAACCTCGACCTGGTCAGCGTCGGCCAGTTGGAGAGCGCGCTCAACGCCTACCGGGGCGCGTTGCTGGTGGTCAGCCACGACGAGCGGTTCCTCGCCGCGATCAACGTCGGCCGCTGGCTCCGCCTGGCCGAGGGACGCCTGGTGGAGACCGCTCCCCCGGAAGCAGGCTGACCGGCCCGCCGCACCAGCCGGCGGCGGCGACCGGCCCGCCCGGTGAGCCGGGCGGGCCGGTCAGACCGCCGGCAGGCGGACGACGAATCGGCACCCGCCGGTCACGTTGTGCGCGTGCACCCGCCCGCCGTGCGCCTCGACCAGACCGCGCACGATCGCCAGGCCCAGACCGCCGCCGGCCGGCGCCGCCTCGTCGCCGCCGGCCGGTGCGGGGGTACGGGCCCGGGTGCCCCGGAACGCCACGTCGAACACCCGGGGCAGGTCCGCGTCGGGAATGCCGCCGCAGGTGTCGGAGACGGCGAGCCACGCGTCGTCGTCGTCCCGGCCGGCGTCGATGCGCACCGTGCCGTCCGGTGGCGTGTACCGCACCGAGTTGACCAGCAGGTTCGTCACGACGCGGGCGAGTTCGGCCTCGGCGGCACGGACGGTCGGCCAGCCGGTCTCCGGGGCGAGCACCCGGACCCGCCGGTCGGCGGCCAGCGGCGCGGTGGCGGCGATCGCGTCGGAGACCACGTCGCCGAGCGGGACCGGGGACAGCGCGGGCCGCAGCGCTCCGGCGGTGATCCGGGACAGCTCGAACAGGTCGTCGACCAGGCGCGTCATCCGGTCCGTCTCGACCCGGATCCGGCGGTGGTACTCGGCGACCGCCGCCGGCTCGGCGACCACCCGGTCCTCCAGCGCCTCCGCCATCGCCCGCAGCCCGGCCAGCGGCGTACGCAGGTCGTGCGAGACCCACGCGACGAGTTCGCGGCGGCCGGCCTCCAGTTGCCGTTCCCGCTGCCGGGCCTGGTCCGCCCAGACCGCCGCCTGCGCCAGCCGGCGGGCGAACGCCACCCCGACGGCCAGGCTGAGCGCCGCGGACGCCGCGACCGTGACGAGGACGACCTGGAGGTCGTGCGCGGACAGGAACATGGCCTGGGCGACGGCCGTGACACCCGCTGTCACCGAGGCGATCGTGACCGCGAGCAGCACCGCGATGTGCGCGAGGATCGACCGGTGGCGCACCAGCCGCAGCGCGCCGACGCCGAGCGCGCCGACGGCTGCGCCGGCGAGGAGGGCGTAGAGCCCGATGACCATCAGTTCGTTCACCGGGACGCGTCCTGTGGCTCGTACCGGTAACCGACGCCCCACACGGTGACGATGCGGCGGGGCTGCGCCGGGTGGTCCTCGATCTTCTCCCGCAGCCGCCGGACGTGGACAGTGACAGTGGACTGGTCGCCGAACCGCCAGCCCCACACCCGGTCCAGCAGCTCGGCCCGTGACCAGGCGTGCCCGGGGTTCGTCAGCAGGAACACGAGCAGGTCGAACTCCCGTACGGTCAGCGACAGCGGTTGCCCGCCGCGCTCGGCGACGCGCCTGCCGGTGTCCGCGGTGAGGTCGCCGTCGCGCAGCACCCCGGTCGGTCCCCGGTCCTGCGGGGCGGCGCGCCGGAGCACCGACCGGATGCGCAGCACGAGTTCGCGCGGCGAGAACGGCTTGGTCACGTAGTCGTCCGCGCCGACCTCCAGCCCGGCGACCCGGTCGGCCTCGTCCCCGAGCGCGGTGAGCATGACCACCGGCAGACCGGGCAGGCGGCGGCGCAGCCGCCGGCACACCTCGATGCCGTCGAGACCCGGCATCATCAGGTCGAGGACCACCAGGTCGGGCGGCTCCTCCTCGGCCGCGGCGAGCGCGTCCGGCCCGTCGAAGGACAGCCGGACCCGGCAGCCGTCCTGTTCCAGGTAACGCCGGACGACGTCGCTCACCGTCCGGTCGTCGTCGACGACGAGCACGTAGCGCCCCATGGGCCAGACGCTACCCATCGACGTCCCGGCGCGGCGGCCCGAGGTCGAGCCGTAAGCGGACGGAAAGATCTTTCCGCCGGCTCCGCGCCTACCGTCGGAGCATGGGCAGAAGACGTGTGGTGTTGTCGGTGGTCGCCGTCGTGGCCGTCACCGGTCTCGGGGTGAGCCTGTACCTGTTCCAGCCGTGGCGGCTGGTGACCGACCGCGAGGTACGCGAGGCGCTGCCCACTGTGGCGGAGCCGCTGCCGCAGCCGGCCGGCACGACTGGACCGCCGGCGACCGGCGCCGCGCCCGCCGACGTGGTCCTCGCCGCCGGTGACTTCGTCACCCACGAGCACGACACGTCCGGCCGGGCGCAGCTGGTCCGCCTCGCCGACGGCCGCCGGCAGCTGCTCCTGCGCGGACTGGACACCTCGGACGGGCCCGACCTGCGGGTGTGGCTCACCGACCGGAAGGTGCTGCCTGGCCGTGCCGGCTGGCAGGTGTTCGACGACCGCCGCTGGGTCGAGCTGGGCCGGCTCAAGGGCAACATCGGCGACCAGGCGTACGACATCCCGGCCTCGGTGGACCTGGACGGTCTGCGCAGCGTGTCGATCTGGTGCAAGCGGTTCGCGGTGTCGTTCGGCGCCGCCCCGCTGGCCGCGGCCGGGACGGGATCGGCACCGGCCTGACGCCCGTGCCGCCGGGTCCGGGCGCTGGGCTACGCTGCGGGAAGCGCTGGTTCACCCGGTCGGCGACGGCCGGGTGTCGTAAGAGGGAACCCGGTGAGAGTCCGGGACTGCCCCGCAGCGGTGAGTGGGAACGACCGCCGTCAACAGCACTGGGCCACGGCCTGGGAAGCGACGGCCAGTAGGCGACCTCGTGTCGTGCCCGCGAGTCCGAAGACCTGCCCGCGTCGCGCGTACCACCGGTGCGCGCCGCCGTCGACCTCGCGGGTGGGTCGGGCGGGTGACACGCCGTGCGGTGCGCCGCCGGCGTGCCCTCGACGTGCACCCCCGGCCGGTCGGCGGTCCGCTTCTGCGAGGACGGAACCGCACAGTGCCCGACACCATCACGCTCACCGGCCGACCACCGTCGGCCTCGCACCTGACCCTGTCGCAGATCATGGACCAGCACCACACCAACCTGATGGGCACGGTCCACGGCGGGCGGATCCTCAACCTGATCGACTCGGTCGCCGGGGTCGTCGCCGCCCGCCACTCCGACGGACCGGCCGTCACCGCCGCGATCGACGAGACCGCGTTCCTGCGCGCGGTACGCGTCGGGGACGTGGTCCACGTGGACGCCCGGATCACCTGGGCCGGCCGCAGCTCGATGGAGGTGGCGGTGAAGGTCAGCGCGGACCGGTGGGACCGCGCGGTGCCGCCGGTGGACGTGGCCACCGCGCATCTGGTGATGGTGGCGGTCGACGACGAGGGGCAGCCCCGGCCGGTGCCGCCGCTGCACACCGAGACCGAGGGCGACCGGCGGCGCTACCGGGAGGCGCAGATCCGGCGCGAGCACCGGCTGGCGCTGCGCCGGGCGCTGCTCGACGGCGCCGGGGAGGGCTGAGCGGTGCTCGGACTGTCGGCGGCCACGCTCGCCGGTTACCTGGCCGCGATCGTGGTGCTCATGCTCACCCCGGGGCCGGACATGATGTTCGTGCTCGCGAACGCCACCCGGTACGGCCCACGGGCGGGCGCGGTGGCCGCGCTCGGGGTCGCCGCCGGGGAGGCGGTGCACGTCGCCGCCGTGGTGGCCGGGCTCGCCACCGTCATCGCCGCGTCGCCGGTGCTGTTCACCGCGATCCGGTGGGCCGGTGCGGCGTACCTGATCGTGCTGGGACTGCGGGCGCTGCGCGGCACGGGCCGGCCCGGCGCGCGGGCGGACCGGCCGGACGGCGGCGCCGGGCGGGCGTTCCGGCGCGGGCTGCTGACGAACCTGCTCAACCCGAAGATGATCCTGTTCAGCGTGGCGTTCCTGCCGCAGTTCGTCCGGCCCGAGGCGGGTCCGGTGGCGGCGCAGCTGGTGCTGCTCGGCGCGCTGTTCGTCGCGGTGCAGCTCACCGTGGACCTGGCGCTCGGCGTGGGCGCCGGGCGGTTCGCCGGCCGGTGGGGCGACAGCCGCTGGTCGCGGCGCGTCGACCGGGTCTGCGCGGTCGCCTTCGTCGCGCTCGGTGTCCGGCTGGCCGCCGGTTGACGAGCGGCTGACCGGCGGCACGGCGCGGGCCGCACCGGTTCCGGCGGCGGGCGGCACGGTCCGCCGCCGTAGCCGGGGGTGCGGGTCAGCCGGGGTGCGCCGCCGTCTCCCGGGGCGCCGGCGCGGCCGGCGTCCCGGACGCGGCCGGCCGCTCGCGGTCCAGGTGCAGGCGCAGCAGCACCCAGCCCAGTGAGACGCCGCCGATGAACACGTACGCGGGCTGGGTGCCGAACGTGTCCCAGCAGGTGTGCAGCGTGACGGCGGCGGCGAAGGTGAGCAGGAACGCCGCGAGTCTGCGGCCGCCGGGCGCGGCGGCGAACGTGAACAGCGCGGCGGCGGTCAGCCCGGTCCACGCCAGGTGCGCGGCGGGCGCAGTGAGACCGCGAACCAGCAGCGTCCGCTCGACCGCGCCGAGGTTGCCCTCCGACCCGACGAACGCGGCGAACGCGTAGCCCATGGTCTCCAACGCGGCGAACCCGGCGCCGGAGGCCACGCCGATCACCAGCCCCTGCGCCGGGGACGGGTGCCGCCGCCACAGCAGCAGGATGCCGGCCGGCACGATCAGCTTGGCGGTCTCCTCGGCCAGGCCGACGAGCGCCATCGGCAGGACGCCGAGGCGGTGCAGGGTGCCGTACTCCAGCCAGCCGGCGGCGACCACGCCGATCACACCGCCGAGGAGCGCGGCGACGCCGACGACGGAGCCGGGGACCGGGCGGCGGGCCGGCCGCCCCTGGGCGAAGGCCAGGAACGTGGCGGGTGCGACGGACGCGCCGAGCACGATCAGCGCCGGTACGAACGTGACGGTCCCGGTGCCGGCGAGTGTCTCCAGCACCAGCAGGTGGAGCCCGACGCCGACGAGCAGGACCGCCACCCACGCCCAGCGGCGCCCGGTATTCCCCATACCGCCGAGTATCGCGCCCGCCGGGCCGCGCCCGAATCGGGGGTGGGCACTGTGGACGGTGAGATCATTCCGACACGCCGACACGACATCTGGTGTTGCCATGAAGACCTCACCGCCATATATGGTGTTCCTCGCAGCTGGTTCGGCCGGGCCTTCACTGGTCCGTCCGAGGCAAGAGGGAACCCGGTGGAAGTCCGGGACTGCCCCGCAGCGGTGAGTGGGAACGACAGCCGTCAACAGCACTGGGCCACCGGCCTGGGAAGCGACGGCCGGTAGGCGACCGGCGACCCCGGTCGGGCCCGCGAGTCCGAAGACCTGCCAGCGCGCCGTGCGCCTCCGGCGTACGGCGGTCGGAGGTCGCGCGGGACGACCGACGCCAGCAGCCGGGCCGGCCGTGCCGCGTCCGTTGGCGTCTCCCGCCGTCTCCAGACGGTGACAGCGAGGAGAGGTCATGACTGTCGTACAGGAGAGTCCCCCGTCCGGGACCGCCGGGTCCGAGGCCCGCCGCCCGGCGATGCGGGTACGCAAGCGGGACGGCGACACCGAGCCGGTGGACGTCAACAAGATCGTCCGGGCGGTCGAGCGCTGGGTCGCCGACCTGGACGAGGTGGACCCGCTGCGGGTGGCCACCAAGACGATAAGCGGGCTCTACGACGGGGCGACCACCGCCGAGCTGGACCGGTTGTCGATCCAGACCGCGGCGGAGCTGATCGGCGAGGAGCCGCAGTACTCGAAGCTGGCGGCGCGGCTGCTCGCCGCGTACGTGGACAAGGAGGTCCGCGGCCAGGGCGTGGCGAGCTTCAGCCAGTCGATCGCGTACGCGCACGGGCTGGGCCTGATCGGCGACGAGACGGCCGCGTTCGTGGCCCGGCACGCCCGCAAGCTCGACGACGCCGTGGACCCGGACGGCGACCTGCGGTTCGAGTACTTCGGACTGCGCACGGTGGCCGACCGCTACCTGCTGCGGCACCCGCAGTCGCGGCTGGTGGTGGAGACGCCGCAGTACTGGCTGCTGCGGGTGGCGTGCGGGCTGTCCCGCACCCCCGGCGAGGCGGTCGGGTTCTACCGGCTGATGTCCAGTCTGGCCTACCTGCCCAGCTCCCCCACGCTGTTCAACTCCGGCACCCGGCACACCCAGATGTCGTCGTGCTTCCTGGTCGACTCGCCGCGCGACGAGCTGGACTCGATCTACGAGCGGTACCACCAGGTGGCGAAGCTGTCTAAGTTCTCCGGCGGCATCGGCATCGCCTGGTCGCGGGTGCGCGGCCGGGGCGCGCTGATCCGGGGCACCAACGGCCGGTCCAACGGCATCGTGCCGTTCCTCAAGACGCTCGACGCCGGGGTGGCCGCGGTCAACCAGGGCGGCCGGCGCAAGGGCGCGGCCTGCGTCTACCTGGAGCCGTGGCACCCGGACGTGGAGGAGTTCCTGGAGCTGCGGGACAACACCGGCGAGGAGTCGCGGCGTACGCACAACCTCAACCTGGCCAACTGGATCCCGGACGAGTTCATGCGCCGGGTCGAGGCCGACGGCGAGTGGTCGCTGGTCGACCCGTCGGACGCCCCGGAGCTGCCCGACCTGTACGGCGAGGCGTTCGACGCCGCCTACCGGGCGGCCGAGAAGAACGCGGTCCGCACGGTGAAGGCCCGGGACCTGTACGGGCGGATGATGCGCACGCTCGCGCAGACCGGAAACGGCTGGATGACGTTCAAGGACGCCGCGAACCGGCTGTCCAACCAGACCGGTGAGCCGGGCAACGTGATCCACCTGTCCAACCTGTGCACGGAGATCCTGGAGGTGAACGACGACACCGAGACCGCCGTGTGCAACCTCGGCTCGGTGAACCTCGGCGCCCACGTCACCGCCGACGGGGTGGACTGGGAGCGGCTGCGCGCCACCGTGCGTACGGCGGTGGTCTTCCTCGACCGGGTGATCGACATCAACTACTACCCGGCCGAGCAGGCGGCGGCGTCGAACCCGCGCTGGCGGCCGGTCGGGCTCGGGCTGATGGGCCTGCAGGACGCGTTCTTCACGCTGCGCCTGCCGTTCGACTCGGCCCAGGCCCGGGAGCTGTCCACCCGCGTGCAGGAGGAGATCCTGCTGACCGCGCTGGAGACCTCCGCCGGGCTGGCCGAGCAGTTCGGCCCGCATCCGGCGTACCCGCAGACCCGGGCCGCCAAGGGTGACCTGCACCCGGACCTGTGGGGCGCGGAGCCGGCACAGACGCAGCGGTGGGCGGCGCTGCGCGAGCGGATCGCCGCGCACGGGCTGCGCAACTCGCTGCTGGTGGCGATCGCGCCGACCGCCACCATCGCGTCCATCGCCGGCTGCTACGAGTGCGTCGAGCCGCAGGTGTCCAACCTGTTCAAGCGCGAAACCATGTCCGGGGAGTTCCTCCAGGTCAACACGTACCTGGTGCGGGAGCTGAAGGCGCGCGGGCTGTGGACGCCGCAGGTCCGCGACCGGATCAAGCGGGCCGAGGGCTCGGTGCAGGACATCACCGAGCTGCCCGCGCCGGTGCGGGAGCTGTTCCGCACCGCCTGGGAGCTGCCGCAGCGGGCGCTGATCGACCTGGCCGCCGCGCGGGCGCCCTTCGTCGACCAGTCCCAGTCGCTGAACCTGTTCCTGAGCGCGCCGACCATCGGCAAGCTCTCCTCGATGTACCTGTACGCCTGGAAGGCCGGGCTGAAGACCACCTACTACCTGCGTTCCCGTCCCGCCACCCGCATCCAGCAGGCCACCGTCGCGCCGGTGCTCGCCCCGGTCTCCGGCGTGGTCTCCGCCGTGAGCGACGACGAGGCGCTGGCCTGTTCCCTGGAGAACCCCGAGAGCTGCGAGGCATGCCAGTGACCACCACCGCACCGACCCGGCACATGCTGCTCGACCCCGGCATGGACCTGACCCTGCGGCCGATGCGCTACCCGCGCTTCTTCGACCGGTTCAAGGACGCCATCAAGAACACCTGGACGGTCGAGGAGGTCGACCTGCACGGAGACCTCGCCGACCTGGCGAAGCTGTCCCCGGCCGAACGGCACCTGGTGTCGCGGCTGGTGGCGTTCTTCGCCACCGGCGACACCATCGTCGCCAACAACCTGGTGCTCAACCTCTACCAGCACGTCAACTCCCCCGAGGGCCGGCTCTACCTGTCCCGGCAGCTGTTCGAGGAGGCGGTGCACGTCCAGTTCTACCTGAACCTGCTGGACACGTACGTGCCGGACGAGAAGGAACGCTTCGCCGCGTTCGCCGCGGTGGAGAACATCCCGTCGATCGCCCGCAAGGCCGAGTTCTGCTTCCGGTGGATCGACTCGATCTTCGAGCTGCGGGAACTGCGGACCCGCGCGGACCGGCGGGCGTTCCTGCTCAACCTGATCTGCTTCGCCGCGTGCATCGAAGGGCTGTTCTTCTACGGCGCGTTCGCCTACGTCTACTTCCTGCGGTCCCGGGGCCTGCTCAACGGGCTGGCCTCCGGCACCAACTGGGTGTTCCGGGACGAGTCGATGCACATGGCGTTCGCCTTCGACGTGGTGGAGACCGTACGCGCCGAGGAGCCGGACCTGTTCGACGACGAGATGGAGCAGCAGGTCCGGGAGATGCTGGCCGAGGCGGTGGAGTGCGAGGTGAGCTTCGCCGAGGACCTGCTCGGGCAGGGCGTACCCGGGATGTCCCTGGCCGACATGCGCGAGTACCTCCAGCACGTGGCCGACCGGCGCCTCGCCGTGCTCGGCATCGCCCCGATGTACGGCAGCGGCAACCCGTTCGCGTTCATGGAGTTGCAGGACGTGCAGGAGCTGTCCAACTTCTTCGAGCGCCGGGTGTCGGCGTACCAGGTCGGGGTGACCGGCTCGGTCACCTTCGACGACGACTTCTGACCGCCGCCGTCCCCGCCCCGGCCGTCACGGCCGGGGCGGGACCGGGCTCTCGCCGGGCAGCGCCGTCGCCCGGACCCGCCCGATCAGCGCCACCACGGCGACCGCCATCACGGCCACCACCACGAACGCGCTGCGCAGGTCCAGCGCGCCGGCGAGCAGGCCGATCACCGGCGCCGCGAGCAACGCGCCCGGCCACTGGCCCATCGCCACCACCGAGACGCCCTCACCCGAGGTGAGGCCGGGCTGCTCGCCGGCGAAGCCGAGCACCGTCGGGGTCACGCACGCCAGGCCGAAGCCGAGCAGTCCGAAGCCGGCCATCACCGCGGCCGGATGGGGGTACGCCACCGGCAGCGCCACGCCGGCGGTGGCGACGAGCGCGGACAGCCGGACGAAGCGGATCCGTCCGAACCGGCCGGCCAGCCGGTCGCCGAACAGCCGGGCGACGGTCGCGGCCAGCGACAGGCAGGTGTACGTGGCCGCGGCGAGCACCGCGGCGGCACCGGCCACCTCGGTCGCGTACAGCGCGCTCCACTGTGCGCCGGCCATCTCGATGAACGAGGCGAGGAAGGCGATCACCGCGAGCAGCAGCAGCTGCGGGGTGAACCGGTCGCGCAGCCGTCGCCGTTCCTCGCCGTCCTTCGTCTCCTGCCGGGGCGTGTCCGGCAGCCAGCGGTGCGTGCCGACCAGCAGCGCGCCCAGCAGGACGCTGGTGACCGCCATCTGCGCCGACGGGGACATCCCGATCGCCGCGGCGCCGGTGCCGCAGAGGCCGCCGGCCAACATGCCGATGCTGAAGCCGGCGTGGAAGGTGGACAGGATGGGCCGCCCGTACCGCTTCTGGACCTCGACCGACTGGGCGTTCATCGGCGTGGCCAGCAGGTTCGCCGCGAAGCCCCAGACCGCGAGCCCGCCGACCAGCGCCACCACAGTGGTGGACGCGGCCAGCAGCGGCGCGTTGACCAGGATCAGCGCGGCCCCGGCCAGTGCCAGCCGGCGGGTGTTGATCCGGCTGATCAGCACCGCCACCACGACCAGGGAGACCAGTTCCCCGGCGTTCGTGGCGATGTTGGCCAGGCCCCAGCCGGTGTTGCCGACGCCCACCGCGTCCCGCACCTCCGGCACGCGGGCCGACCACCCGCCGATGGCCAGGCCCATGATGACGAAGAGCAGCGCCACCGACCAGCGGGCCCGTACGGCCGAGCGTGGCACCGGCGGCGCGGGCTGCTCCGTCGTGTGCTGGTTCGTCGAGGTGTCCGTCATGGTCGTCGTACCTCTCTCCGATCGGTCCGTCGGATCTCCTACCCGATCGCGTGGTCGAGGAAGCACGCACCGTCAGGAAGGCGTACCCGCTCCGGGGTGGTGCCCGGGTCGGTGACGAGCGCCGAGACCACCGCGACGTAGTCGTCGATCAGCCCGCGGACCAGGTCGTCGCCGAAGACGCCCCGGTTGCGGATCACCACGCCGCCGGCCCGGTCGTCGTCCACCACGACGATCGGTGAGCCCCGCTTGACCCAGACGGGCAGGCACTCGGGCGGCACGTCGGCGGCGACCACCGGCGGCGGCGTGCCGGGCGCGGCCCGGGCGGTGATGTCGACCGGCTCCACCCGCAGCCCAGGGCAGTGCAGCACCGGCGACGCCGACGCGGCGGACTGGAACCAGGCGTCGAACAGGTGGTTGTCCGGCCAGGGGCGGATCGCCGCGAAGTCGGGACGGACCGCCCGGGCCAGCCGGTGGAACGCGGTGGCGTGCGCGACGGCCCCGGCCAGCGAGGCGTGCGCGGCGTCGACCACCGCGCTCATCGGCGCGTCCGGCGCGACGTCGACCGGCAGGTAGACGTTGTTCGTGAACTGCCCGACGAGCTGCCGGGACAGCGGGCTCTCCCGGCCCAGCGTGGTGGTGCCCAGCACCACCCGGGACCGGCCGGCGCGGCGCGACAGCAGCACCAGGTACGCGGCGAGCAGCAGCACGTACGGGCTGGTGCGGGCCCGCCGGGCGGCCGGGCGCAGCCGCGCGGTGATCTCGGGCGGGAACGCGAAGCGGGTGGCCACCTCGGCGCTGAGCGCGACGTCCGGCGCCGGCGGCGACGCCGGGAAGAGCTGGTACGGCTCCACCGGCCGCAGCCGGTCCCGCCAGTACGCGGCCCGGGCGGCGGCGTCGACGCCGTTGCCGGCCTGCTCGGCCTCCTGGAGCGCGGCGAGCGCGGTGGGGTCCACGCCCAGCGGCGGTTGCGGGTCGGCCGCGCCGAGCCGGGCCGTGTACGCGTGGCACAGGTCCTCCACCACGACGCGGCACGACCAGCCGTCGGACACCATGTGGAAGAAGCAGAGCGCGAGCACGTGCTCGGTCTCGGAGAGCCGGACCAGGGCGGCCCGCCACAGCGGCGCCCGGCCGGGGTCGAACGCGTCGTTGCGGTGCGCGTACGCGATCCGCTCGACGCGGGCCTGCTGCTCGGCCGGCGGCAGTCCGGACAGGTCGACGAACTCCAGCGGCGACTCGACGTGCGGCAGGATCCGCACCTCGGGCTCCACGCCGATGCGGTCGAACCGCATCCGCAACGCGTCGTGCCGGTCCACCACGTCCTGCATCGCCTGCCGCAGCACGTCGACCCGCAGGGTGCCCCGCAACCGGCGGAACTCCACCACCACGAGCCGCGCGGCGCCGGGGTGAGCCGGGTCGAGCGCGGTCATGAACTCCCACATCATCTGCTGGCCGGGGGCCAGCGGAAACGTCGTCGGCACTGCTCCTCCCCCGCTCAGGCCGCCACCGGCGGCGCGGCCACCGGCGGGACCGGTCGGTGTTCGGCCCCGTCCGGCCGGCGGTCCACCTCGTCCGGCTGGTAGTCCGCCTCGTCCGGCGCGCGGAAGCCGGTGAAGAGCAGGTCGGGGCGGCCGAGCCGGAGCGAGGTGACGAACGCGGCGCCGTCGAAGAGCGACTCGACGGCCGCGCAGGCCATCGACTCGGCCACCGCGCGCGGTCCCCGGTCGCCACCGAGCCGGCCGGGTGTCTTCGCGGCGATCACGGCGGCCGCGACGGCCGGCACCGCGAGCAGGCTGCGTCCCCCGCTGCGCCGGGCCGTCAGCAGCCCGGCCAGGGCGGTCACGGCGAGGGTGCTGGCGGTGTTGAGCATGAACCGGCGCCGGTGCGGGTGGGCGAGGCAGAGCCACTGCTCGGAGCGCCCGTACGTGGTGAACCGGTAGGCGACCGCGCGGAAGGTGTCGGCGACGCCGGTGTCGTGGGTGATCACCCCGTCCGGGTCGGTGAGCAGCGCGTAGCCGGCGTCGGTGAGGAGCAGCCCGAGGTGCAGGTCCTCCCCGCCCAGCGGCATCGGGGAGTCCTCCGGGAATCCGCCGACCGCCTCGAAGACGGAGCGTTTCAGGGCCATGTTCGCCCCGGCGCCCCAGGAGACGCGCTCGTAGTGCAGCGGCCGGGTCAGGTCGCCGAGCAGCAGGTAGGAGCGGCGCATCACGCGGAAGAACGCGCTGTCGCCGGGCTCGACGATCACCGGGCCGGTGACGCCGGCGACCTCGTCGCCGGAGGCACGCAGCCGGGCCGCGTACCGGGTGATCAGGTCGGCCGGCACGCGGCAGTCGGAGTCGGTGAACAGCAGCAGGTCGTAGCGGGCGTGCCGGACGCCCAGGTTGCGTTTGGCCCCGACGTGCCGGGGTCCGCGCACGTAGCGGGCGCCGTACTCGGCGCAGGCGGCGCGGTGCGCGGCGGCCGCGGCGGGCGCCGAGTCGTCGACGACCACCACCTCCACCGGCTCCGGGCAGTTCGGGGCGGCGTCGCGCAGGCTGCGGAGCTGGCGGCGCATCTCCGCCACCCGGTCCTTGACCGGGATGACGACGGAGACGCCACGCGCGACGGCGCGAGGTTCGGTCGGTTCGCTCACAGGCGATGCGGATCGGCTCATGCACCGAGGTTCGACCACCGGGATACAACGCCGATACACGGCGCCGGCCGTGCCGGCTATCGCGTGTGTACCGCCGATGTATCGATGGGCATCAAGGTCGAAGGCATGACGACCTCCATCCCCCTCGACCGGCGGCTCGCCGTGGACGGTGGCCGGCCGGTCCGCCCACCGGACCGCCCGTGGCCACGCTGGCCGATCCCCGCGCCGGACGCCGCCGGCAACCTCACCGAGGTGCTGACCGGCGGCCGGTGGGCGATCAGCAGCCCGTCCGTCGGCGACACCGCCCTGTTCGAGCGCCGCTTCGCCGCCGACTTCGCCCGCTACGTCGGCACCCGCCACTGCGTGCCGGTCGACCACGGGTCGAGCGCCCTGGTCGTGGCCCTGGAGTCACTCGGCCTCGGCTACGGCGAGACGGTGCTCGTACCGGCGCTGACCTGGACCGCCTCCGCGACCGCCGCGCTGCGCGCCGGCCTGGTCCCGGTGCTCGTCGACGTCGACCGGGAGACCGGCTGCGTCGGCCCGGACGACCTCGACCTGTCGGTGGACCCGCGTGCCGTGGTCGCCGTGCACTGGGCCTCCAACATGGCCGACGTGCCGGCGCTCGACGCGGTCACGAGGCCGCGCGGCATCTCCGTCGTGGAGGACTGCGCGCAGGCCCACGGCGCCACCTGGCAGGGCCGTCAGGCCGGCTCGCTCGGCCGGCTCGGCTGCTTCAGCTTCCAGCACGGCAAGGTGCTCACCTGTGGTGAGGGCGGGGCCGTGGTCACCGACGACGACACGCTCGCACCGGTGCTCCAGGAACTGCGGGCCGACTCGCGCCGCTACCGCGGCGACCGGACGCCGGCGGGCGAACTGGACCTGGAGGAGAGCGCCGGCGTGCAGGGCGCCAACTTCTGCCTGAACGAGTTCTCCGCGGCCGTGGCCTGTGCGCAACTGACCACCCTGGACGAGCAGCACGGCGTCCGCAACCACAACTACCGGCTGCTCGGCGAGATGCTCACCGGCGTCGACGGCGTCCGGCTGCTGCGACCGGCGGCGGGACAGACCCGCATCTCGATCTACGAGGGCACGATCGTCTTCGACGAGTTGCCGGCCGGCACGGACAACGCCGCCGTGGCCGCCGCGCTCACCGCCGAGCTGGGCCGGCGCTTCTACTGCACCGACGAGCCGCTGCACCGCAGCCGGCTGCTCCAGCCCTGGACGAAGCCGCTGCTCGCGCCGCTGGCCGAGCGCTTCGCGGCGATCCACCGGGAGCGCACGTACCCCAACACCGAATGGCTCGCCGCCCACACCGTCCAGACGCACCACAGCACCTTCCTCGGCACCGACCAGGACATGGAGGACATCGCCGCCGCCGTCGCCAAGGTGTTCGCCCGCTGATCCGCGCCACCGGCGCACCCACAGAAGGAGTCTTCCCGTGACCGTCACCCATCGCGAGACCACGCACGCCCCGACCTCGTCCCCCGACACGGACGCGCCCGTCGGCGTGTGGCTCAACGGCGCCCGCGGTTCGGTCGCCACCACCGCGATCACCGGTCTGCTGGCGCTGCGCGCCGGCATGGCCGACTCGACCGGCTGCGTCACCGACACCGGCATGCTGCGCGACGCGCCGCTGGCGAGCTGGAACGACCTGGTCGTCGGCGGGCACGACATCGTCGACACGCCGCTGGAGAAGAAGGCCGAGTCGCTCGTCGACTCCGGCGTCATCCCGGCACCCGTGCTGGCCGCCGTGCGCGGCAGCCTGCCCGAGGTCGAGCAGAACCTGTGCACCGGATACGACGCGCGTACCGAGACCGCACCGCTGGCCGAGGTGGTCGACCGGCTGGCCGGCGACATCGAGGAGTTCCGCAGCCGCAACGGGCTGTCCCGGGTCGTCGTCATCAACGTGTCCTCGACCGAGCCGCCGGCCGACCACCGGCCCGAGCACGACGACCTGGACGCGCTGACCCGCGCCATGGCCGACCCGGACGACAAGGCGCTGCCGGCCAGCTCGGTGGTCGCGTACGCGGCGTTCCAGGCCGGTTGCGGCTTCGTCGACTTCACCCCGTCCACCGGCGCCCGGCTGCCCGCGCTGGAGATGATGGCGCAGCGGGAGCGCGTGCCGTTCGCCGGCTCCGACGGCAAGACCGGGGAGACGCTGCTGCGTACCGCCTTGGCGCCGATGTTCACCTCCCGCGCCCTGCACGTGCTCTCCTGGGCCGGGGTCAACCTGCTCGGCGGCGGCGACGGCGCCACGCTGGAGGATCCGCGCAACGCCCGCAGCAAGCTCAGCTCGAAGTCGGGTGTGCTGCCCGCGCTGCTCGGTGAGGACGTCACGGCCCCGCTGCACATCGACAACGTGCCGGACCTGGGCGACCACAAGACCGCGTGGGACCACGTCTCGTTCGAGGGGTTCCTCGGCGTCCGGATGTCCATGCAGCTGACCTGGAGCGGGGTGGACTCGACGCTGGCCGCGCCGCTGGTGCTCGACCTGGCCCGGCTGACCGCTGCGGCGCACCGCGCCGGGCACGTCGGCCCGATCGAGGAGCTGGGGTTCTTCTTCAAGGACCCGATCGGCACCGACGAGCACGCGCTGGCCGAGCAGGCGCAGGCGCTCTCCACCTGGGCCAACGGTCTGGACGGCCGCGCCGACAGCTGACCTTCGCACCGGCCGCCGGCGCGGCACACCTCCGCGCCGGCGGCCCCGCCCCACGCATCCGCATCGAGGAGTTCCCCATGTCCCACCACGTCCCGAACGCGCCCGACCGGCCGACCACGGATCCGGTGTGGACACCGATCCTGACCGGTCTGCACGCGACCGCGCTGGACTGTCTCCAGACCAGCTTCGCCCTGCTGGCCGACCACGCGAACGGGTCCGGCAGCCACCTCGCCCTCGGCGCCCGGTACGGGTTCCGCACCCGGGACCAGGACGGCCTGGTCACCGTCGAGGCGACCTCGGACGACCGGGCCACCGAGGCGGTCGACCTGCTCGGCCTGCGGGTCGAGGGCCGGTGGATGCAGCTCGACGGCCCGCAGGTGCGCCGGCTCTGCGCGCCGGGCCAGCCGCTCTACGTCACCGCCGACGCGTACGACCTGCCGTGGTGTCCCTACCACGAGCACGAACACATGCGGCACAGCTTCCTCGTCACGGCCGCCGCGCCGGACGAGGTCACAGTGGTCGACGCGTACCACAACGACACCGCCTGGGGCCCCGCACGGCCCGGCGTGTGGCGGCTGCCCGCCGCCGCGTTCGACACGGCGCTGGCCGGGGGCGCGCACACGCTGGCGGTGACGGCGCACCCGGCCCCGGAGATCGACGTGCCGGCCATGCTCGCCGGCAACGCCGCCGGGGCCCGCCGGGCCCGCCCGGAGATCGACAGCTACCTGGCCCGCACCGGCGCGGCCCTGGACACGGTGGCCGGGCTGCACCGCTTCGTACTCGACGTCTGGCTGCTGGCCCGCGCCCGCGACCTGCACGAACGCTGGCTCGCCGCGGTCGCGCCGGAGGCCGCCGCCGCGCTGGCCGGGCAGGCCGCGCGCTGGCAGCAACTCGCCACTCGCAGCTACGTGGCGCTGCGGCGGGCCCAGGCGGGCCGGCCTGCCGCGCCGGACCTGGCGGACGCGCTCGGCGCGCTGATCGCCGACCACCTGGCCACGCTGGAGTCGATCGCCGGACCGGCCGCCGGAACCGGCGACGACCCCGCACCGGCCGCGCCGGACCGGGCCGGCGACGACGGCGTACGCGCGGCGGTGCTCGGCGCGCTCGGCGACACCCTGGACCTGGACGGTTCGGCCCTGCGCACCAGCGACGTGCTCCGGGAGCTGCCCGGCTTCGACTCGTTCCGGCTGGTCGACGTCATCGACCGGGTCGAACGCCGGCTCGGCGTCGAGGTTCCGGCCACCGCGCTGTCCGCGGCCGACCTGCGCGACGTCGGCTCCCTGTGCGCCATGTTCGGCGCCGCCACCGGAGGTGCCCGATGAGTACCGAACTCCTGCACGACCTGCTGGACCGCACCGCCGACGCGCGCCCCGATGCGCCCGCCGCCGGGGACGGGACGGTCGAGCGCACGTACCGTCAGGTGCGGGCGGACAGCCTGCGCCTCGCCGGGTGGCTGCGCGGGCAGGGCGTCCGGCGCGGCGACCGGGTGCTGGTGGCGCTGCCCACCGACGCGACCCTGCCGGCGCTGCTGTACGCGGTCGCCCGTACCGGCGGTGTCTTCGTCGTCCTGCGGACGCCGGCCCCCGAGGTCGCCCTCGCCCACGTGCTCGACGACGCCGAGCCGGGCCTGGTCCTCACCGACGACCCGGTCCTGGCCGGCCTGTCCCGCGCCCGCGGCGTCCCGGTGCGCGGCGCGGACGAGGCGCGCCGCGCCGCGTCCGCCGCGGCGATCAGCGGCGCGCCCACCGGCCCGGCCCCGCTCGCCGTCGACCCGGTCTGCCTGATCTACACCTCCGGCAGCACCGGCATGCCCAAGGCGGTGGTCTCCACGCACGCCCAGGTCACGTTCGCGGTGCGGGCGATCCAGTCGGAGCTGCGCTACCGGCCCGACGACGTGGTGCACGTCCTGCTGCCGCCCTCGTTCGACTACGGCCTCTACCAGATCTTCCTCAGCACCGTGGCCGGCGCCCGGCTGCGCCTGGGCGACGCCGGGGACACCGGTGGCCGCCTGCTGGCGACCCTTGTCGAGTCCGGCGCCACGGTGCTGCCCTGCGTGCCGTCGCTCGCGATCAACCTGCTGCGGCTGCTCGGCCGGGCGGGCGCGCCGCGCCCGCCGCTGCGCCTGCTCACCAACACCGGCGCGGCCATGCCCCCGGAGGTGCTGGCCGGCCTGCGCCGGCTGCTGCCGGGCCTGACCGTCCAGCTGATGTTCGGCCTCACCGAGTGCAAACGCGCGGCGATCATGCCGCCGGACGCCGACCTGCGCCGGCCCGGCGCCTGCGGGCGGGCGCTGCCCGGCACCGAGATCTTCACGGTGGACGCCGAGGGACGCCGCCAGCCTCCGGGCGTCCGCGGCGAGCTGGTGGTACGCGGCCCGCACGTGATGGCCGGCTACTGGCGGCGACCCGAGCTGACCGCCCAGCGGTTCCGCCGCGCCCACGGACTGTTCCCGCAGCTGCACACCGGCGACCACGGTCACGTGGACGCCGACGGGTACGTCCACTTCGCCGGCCGCCGCGACGACGTCTACAAGGAGAAGGGCACCCGGGTCAGCGCCACCGAGGTGGAGGCCGCCGCGTACCGGGTCGACGGCGTGGACGCGGCCGGGGTGCTGCCGCCGGCCGACGGCCGCGACGGCGCGACGCTGTTCGTGGTGGCCGAGCTGACCCCCGCCGACGTGCTGCGCCGGCTGCGGGAACAGCTGGAGGAGATGAAGGTGCCGGCGCACTGCGTCGTGCTGCCCGACCTGCCATTGACCGGCAACGGCAAGGTGGACCGGCGGGCGCTGGCCCGGCTGGCGGGTGAGCACGATGGCTGACCTGCCCTTCGACACCCCGGCGTACCGCTACGACCTGGCCCGGGTACGCGCCAGCCACGCCACCCTGGTCGCGGCGCTGCCCGCGCCGAGCCGGCTGTTCTACTCGCTCAAGGCCAACCCGCACCCGGCACTGGTGGCGGCGCTGCACACCGCCGGTTGCGACGCGGAGATCTGCTCGCCGGGTGAGCTGGCCGCGGCGCTGCGGGCCGGCGTGCCCGCCGACCGCATGCTCTACACCGGACCCGGCAAGCGCGACGCCGAGGTGGCCGAGGCGGTGCGCGCCGGTGTCCGCTGGTTCTCCGTCGACTCGCCCGAGGGCCTGGACCAGGCCGACCGGATCGCCGCCGCGCACGGCGTGGAACTGCGCTGCCTGCTGCGGGTCAACGACCGGGTGCCCAACCCGGGCCAGGGGCTCACCATGACCGGCGTCGCGTCCCAGTTCGGCGCCGACGCCGACTGGATCGAACGGGAACCGCAGCGGTTCCGCTCCCGCCCGTCGGCCCCGGTACGGGGATTCCACCTCTACACCGGCAGCAACGTCGACTCGGTGGACGCGCTGGTGGCCCAGTTCACCGCCGCGGCGCGTACCGCCCGGCGGCTGCGGGACCTGCTCGGCATCGACCTGACCCTGCTCGACCTGGGCGGCGGCTTCGGCGCGCCGTTCGCCCGGCCCGGTCACAACGCGGACCTGACCGGCCTCGCCGACCGGGCCGCCGCGGCCCTGGACGAGCTCTTCCCCGGCTGGCGCGACGGGGCGCCGACGGTCGCCTTCGAGTCGGGGCGGTTCCTCACCGCCACCGCCGGCACGCTGCTGACGCGCGTGCTGGACGTCAAGCGGTCGCAGGGCACGCCGGTGGTGGTGCTGGAGTCCGGCATCAACCACCTCGGCGGGATGTCCGGCCTGCGCCGGCTGCCGCCGCTCGTACCCGCCCTGCACGCCGCCGACGGCCGCGACGGCGCGCCGCTGGAGGCCGCGATCGTCGCCGGGCCGCTGTGCACGCCGCTGGACACCTGGGCCCGCGCCGCGAACCTGCCCGACGTACGGCCGGGCGACGTGCTGGCCGTGCCGAACGTCGGGGCGTACGGGCTCTCGGCGAGCCTGCTGGCCTTCCTCGGCCACCCGGCGCCGGTCGAGGTCGTCTGCGACGGCGACCGCGTCGTCGAGACGTCCCGGCTGACCCTGACGCGGCATCCGGTCGACGCGCCGGGTGCCCCTGCCGAACCCCGACAAGAAAGGTGACGTCATGAACGCCGAATTCACCGAGTTGCTCCGCCCGTTCCTCAAGTTCGCCGGCCCGGAGGAGATCACCGAGGAGTCCCGCCTGCGCGACCTCGGCCTGGACTCCATGCGCGAGATCGAGCTGCTGTTCGCCATCGAGGACACGTTCGGGGTCGCCGTGCCCGACGACAAGCTGGTCGACTCGACCTTCGCCACCGCCGGTGGACTGTGGGGCGTGGTCGAGAAACTGCGCACTCCGGTCGGCGGTGGTTCCCGATGACCGCGCCCGCCGGGTACGCCCCGGCCGTCGAGACCGTCGCCGACGTGGCGGCGGAGCACGCCCGGGAGGCCGACGAGAACGCCGTCTTCCCGACCGAGGCGCTGGCCGCCATGCGCCGTACCGGGCTGCTGGGGCTGCTGGTCCCCGAAGCCGAGGGCGGCGCCGGCGGTACGCTGCCGGACCTGGTCGACGTCACGCTGGCGCTGGGCCGGGTGGACATGTCGGTGGCGATGGTCTTCGCCATGCACTGCCAGCAGGTCGCCGCGATCACCGCGTACGGCGGGGAGAAGCTGCGCGCCGAGGTGCTGCCGGCGGTGGCCCGGGGCGAGCGGTATCTCGGCTCGGTCACCACCGAGGCCGGCAAGGGTGGGCACCTGATGACCGCCGAGTCGGCGCTGGAGCACGACGGCGAGATGCTGCGCGTCGACCGGCAGGCGCCGATCGTCACCGGCGGCCCGTACGCCGACGCCTTCCTGATCACCACCCGCGCACCGGGGGCCGGCTCGGCCGCCCAGGTGGACCTGGTCTACGCCGACCGGGACCAGGTGGAGATCGAGGTGACCGGCGGGTGGCGGCCGCTGGGCATGCGGGCCACGCACAGCGTGCCGATGCGGCTGCGCGGCGCGGTGCCGCAGTGGCAGGTGGTCGGCGAGCACGGCGGGTTCCGGGAGATCGCCACCACCGTCTTCGCGCCGCTGGCGCACGTGGGCTGGGCGGCGGCCTGGATCGGGGCGGCGGCCGGCGCGTACGGCCGGGTGCTGCGGCACGCCCGCAGCGAGGCGGGACGGCGGCAGTTCGCCCCCTCCTCCGAGCTGGTGCTGCTGCGGCTGGCCGGCGTCCGGGCCCGGCTGGACGCGGCGCACGCGCTGCTGCGGCACACCGTCTCGGTGGTGACCGACGCGCCGGACATGTCGGCGGCGCCGGTGCAACTGCTGCTCAACACGCTGAAGATCCGCGCGGCCGAGGAGTCCTTCGCCGCCGCGCACGAACTGGTCGAGCTGGCGGGCCTGCGCCACGGCTACCTGACCGACTCGCCGCTGACGCTGGAGCGCACGTTCCGGGATCTGCGCTCGGCCTCGCTGAACTACGCCAACGACCGGCTGCGCCTGGCCAACGGGGCGCTGTCGCTGCGCGACCCGGGGGTGCGTCTTGCCTGAGCCGACGACGCCGACGACGCCGCCGCCCGGGGACCAGGCCGCGTCCGTACGGGCTGCCCTGTCCGGAGTGGACCTCAGCGACCCCGGCGCCGTGTGGCGCGCGCTGGGCGCCGCCGGGATCGTCGAGGCGCTCTACCCGGACGGCGTGCAGCCGGACCCCCGGCGGCTGTCGGTGCTGCTCACCGAACTGGACGCCCGGTGCCCGCTCGGCGTGACGCTGTCGGTCTGCGTCCAGGTCGCCACCGTACTGCCGCTGCTGGCCGGCGCGACCGGGCCGGCGGAGAGCGCGCGGCGCGGGATGCTGCGCGGCGAGACGGTGGTGGCGCTGGCCGTCACCGACGCCGCCGGGTCGGGCTCTGACCTGCTCGACGCCGCGACCCGGGTGAAGCTGGGCGACGACGGCGCCGTCCTGGACGGTGGCAAGGACTGGATCACCAACGCGACGAGCTGCGACGCGGCGCTGGTGCTGGCCCGGCACCGCGAGGCGCGGCACTTCACCAGCTTCTGCTGGCTGCTGGTGCCGGCCGGCGCGCCGGGCGTGACGGTGGGGTCCGCCGGCCGGGCGTTCGCCGGGTCCGGCGTGGGCCACCTGCGCTTCGCCGGCGTGGCGCTCGGCCCGAACGCCGTGCTGGGCCGCCCCGGCCGGGCGCTGGCCGGGTTCGCCCGGCAGGTCGGCGTCGAACGGGTCGCCGGGGCGCTGTGGGCGCGGGCGATGTGCCACCGGATGCTGGCCGGCCTGCGCGACTGGCTGCGGCGGCGGCCGGCCGGGGCGGGCACCCTCTGGGACCGCCCGGCGGTCCGCGAGCGGTACGCCCGGTGCCTGGTCGCCACGCACCAGCTCGACGCGCTGTGCGCGCCGCTGCTGGACGCACCGGCCGCCGTCCCGTCCGCGGTCACCGGGATGCTGCTCAAGGTCAGCGCCGCCGAGACCGTGGACCGGGTCGCCGCCGAGGCGGTGCGCCTGCGTGGCGCGGACGCGTTCCGCGACGGCGGGGAGGCGCAGCTGCGCACCGAGGCGGCCATGTTCGGCATCGCCGGCGGCGCCACCGGCGCGATGCTCGCCGGCATCGCCGACCACGCCGACGAACTGGCGGGCGCGGCGACCTGAGCGCGGCGTGCCGCGCCGGTGGCGCCGGAAGACCGATCGACGACAGCACAGTGAAGGGAGCAACGCCGTGAGTCTCTACTCCTGGTTCGAGCGGACCGTGGCACGCGTGCCCGAAGCGGTCGCGCTGGAGGTCGGCGGGGAGCCGGTGACCTACCGCCGGCTGCGCGACCTCGCCGACGGCCTCGCCGGGCGGATCCACGCCGAGGTGGGCCGGCGTCCCCGCGCGGTCGGCCTGCTGGCCGCCCGCAGCCTGCCCGCGTACGCCGGTTATCTGGCCGCGCTGCGCGCCGGAGCGGTGGTGGTGCCGCTCAACCCGGCCTTCCCGCCGGCCCGCACCGCCCGGGCGTGCCGCGACGCGGGCGTGGACGCGCTGGTGGTCGACGACACGGGCGCCGCGACGGCGGCGCAGGTCGCGGGCGGCGCCGTGACGGTACGCCTCGACGGCGCGCCGGACGTCCCGCCGCCGGCCGCCCCGGTGACGGCGGACGACGTGGCGTACCTGCTGTTCACGTCCGGCTCGACCGGGCGGCCCAAGGGCGTGCCGATCCGCCACCGCAACGTGGACGCGTTCCTCGCGTACTGCCGGGACCGCTACCCGGTCGGCCCGGGTGACCGCCTGTCGCAGACCTTCGACCTGACCTTCGACCCGTCCGTGTTCGACATGTTCGTCGCCTGGGGTGGCGGCGCCACGCTCGTGGTGCCGCAGCCGGACGAGGTGCTGACGCCGGTGCGGTTCGTCAACGAGCGGCGGATCACGCACTGGTTCTCGGTGCCCTCGGTGGTGTCGCTGGCCCGCCGGATGCGGATGCTCTCCCCCGGCGCCATGCCCGGTCTGCGGCACAGCCTCTTCGCCGGTGAGGCGCTGACGCTGGAGCAGGCGCGGGCGTGGGCGGCGGCGGCGCCGGGCAGCGTGGTGGAGAACCTCTACGGTCCCACCGAGCTGACCGTGACCTGCACCGGTCACCGGCTGCCCGCGGATCCGGCGGCCTGGCCGGTGACCTCGAACGGCACCGTGCCGATCGGCGACGCGCACCCCGGGCTCGACGCGATCCTGCGCGCGGAGGACGGCACGGTCGGCGGTGACGACGGCGAGCTGTGCGTGCACGGGCCGCAGCGGTTCGACGGGTACCTCGACCCGGCCGACGACGAGGGCCGGTTCGTCACGGACGCCGGTCGCCGGTACTACCGCACCGGCGACCGGGTCCGCCGCGAGCACGGCACGCTCGTGCACCACGGGCGCCTGGACGACCAGGTGAAGGTGCGCGGTTACCGGATCGAGCTGGGCGAGATCGAGATGGTCCTGCGCGGCCACCCGGGGGTGCAGGACGCGGTGGTGCTGGCGTTCGGCGCGGGCGACGACGTCTCCCTGCGGGCGGTCTACACGGGCGCCGACGGGATCACCGGCGAGCTGACCCGCCGGTGCGCGGAACGCCTGCCCGGCTACATGGTGCCGGCCCGCATCCACCACGTGGCCGCCCTGCCCACGAACGCCAACGGCAAGACCGACCGGCGCCGGACCGCCGACCTGGTCGGCAGCGCGACGAGAGGAGCACGGTGATGACCAGCACAGGGAACGGACAGGACCAGGAACGGGCGTTCCGTTCGGTGGCCGGGCGCTTCGCCACCGGAGTGGCCGTGGCGACAGCCGTCGGACCCGACGGCCCGGTGGGGATGACTGTCAACTCCTTCACCACCGTGTCGCTGTCACCACGGATGCTGCTGGTCTGCCTCCGGCGGGACTGCCGGCTGCTCGGCGCGGTGCGGCGTACCGGCCGGTTCGCGGTGACGGTGCTCGGCGACGACCAGCGCGAGGAGGCGGCTTGGTTCGCCAGCCGGGGCCGGCCGATGGGTGCCGACGGCTTCGCGGGTGTGGCCTACGACCACGAGCGGGCGACCGGCTGCCCGCGCCTGACCGACGGGGTGGCGTACTTCGGCTGCGAGGCGGTCTCCGCCGACCCGGCCGGCGACCACGCGGTGCTGATGGGCGCGGTCCGCTCCGCGGGCCTGCTCCGGCCGACCCCGCCACTGCTGTTCGTGGACGGCGGCTACGCGCGGGTCGCCGCGCCGCGGGAAGCGCAGGTGGCGCGATGAGCATCGGCGCCGCTCCCGGCGACCTGCGCCACCTGAGCCTGCGCGCGGCGCGGGCCGGTGCGGACGCGATCCGCGAGGCGCGGGGCCGGGGGTTGCAGACCGAACACAAGGGTGGGGCGGCACAGGATCCGGTGACCAGCGCCGACCACGCCAGCGAGCGGGCCATCCTCGGCCTGCTCGCCCGCGACCGGCCGCAGGACGCCGTGCTGGCCGAGGAGTCCGGGGCCAGCGCCGGCTGCTCCGGCCTGCGCTGGATCGTCGACCCGCTCGACGGCACGCTGAACTTCAGCCACGGCGCGAGCCGCTACGCGGTCAGCATCGCGGTGGCGACCGGCTGCGACGTGGGCGACGGGCAGGTGGTCGCGGCCACCGTCCTGCAACCGGCCACCGGCGCCTGCCTGGTGCTCGACGACGGCGGCGCGCTCGACGGCGACGCCCCGGTCGCGGTCAACCGCGAGGCCGAGCCGGGGCACGCGCTGGTGGCGTTCGCGGTACCGAACGCGCCCGGGCCGCGACGGCGGGCGTACCAGGCGCTCGTCGGCGTCGCGCCGCGCGTCGCCGACCTGCGCAACACCGGCTCCACCGTCTGCGACCTGGCAGCGGTGGCCCGCGGGGAACTGGACGCGTTCGTCAGCTTCGACCCCGCGCCGTGGGACATCGCGGCCGGCGCCGCGCTGGTCGAGGCCGCCGGCGGCGTGAGCCGGCGGTGGCGCCACGACGGGTTCGAGGTGTTCGGCACCGGCGCACCGGCCGTGGTGGCCGCGCTGGCCGGCTGGCTGGGCGGCGACGGTACGGACGGCCGCGACGGCATCGACGGGACGGACGGCACCGACGAGGAGAGGGGAAGCGACGATGACGGGCAGCGATGAGTTCCGGCTGGCGCTGGTGGGAGCGGGCCGGATGGGCCGGCACCACCTGCGGGCCCTGGCCGGCCACCCGGCGGTCCGGATCCGGTACGTGGTGGACCCGGTTCCGGCGGCACGGGAGGCGGTCGCCGCGGCCGGGCTGCCGGCGTACCCGAGCGTGGAGGACCTGCTCGCGGACGCCGTGCCGGACGGTCTCTTGGTGACCGCGCCCACCGGGCGGCACGGCGCGCTGGTCGCGGCCGCCGCCAAGGCCGGACTGCCGGTGCTGTGCGAGAAGCCGGCCGGGCTCGGCCCGGCCGAGGCGGCCCAGGCGGGGCGGGTGGCCGCCGCGGCCGGGATCCCGTTCCAGGTCGCCTACTGGCGCCGGTTCGTCCCGCAGCTGCACCGGCTGCGCGAGCGGATCGCCGGCGGCGAACTGGGTGAGGTGCTGTTCGTGGCCGCGGCGCAGTGGGACGGCGAGCCGCCGGCGGCGGCGTTCCGCACCGGCAGCGGCGGGATCTTCGTGGACATGGGCGTGCACGAGTTCGACCAGATCCGGTGGCTGACCGGGCAGGAGGTCGACCGGGTCGCGGTGCAGCCGGCCGGGCCGGTCACCGACCCGGCGGTACGCGGCCGGGACGTGGACAGCGCCCAGGCGTTGCTCGGCCTGTCCGGCGGCGGCACCGCGCTGGTCTCGCTCGGCCGGCACCACCGGGGCGGCGACATGGCGACGGTGGAGGTCTTCGGCACCCGGGACCACGAGCGGCTCACCTTCCTCGACCCGGCCGACGGCGACGCCACCATGTACGCGGCCCTGGCCCGTCAGGCGGAGGACTTCGCCGGGCTGGTCCGGGAGGGCCGGTCGGCGGGCGCCGGGGTGGCGGACGCGGTGGCGGTGCTCGACGCGGCGCGGCGGGCGACGGCGCAACTCACCCGGGGTCACGAAGTACACACCGATCGGTGACTACTTGCACCATCTGGGAGCGAGGTATTCCCCAGCCGCAGGTGGGAAATCCAGCCGTACACCACACTGTGGACGGTACTGCGGAGCGGGGGAATACATCGATGTGGTTCAGTGTTCTCGGCCCGTTGACCATTCACGTGGACGACCGCCCGGTCGCGCTCACCGGCACCAAGCCCCGCCTCCTGCTCGCCGTGCTGCTGCTGAGCCCGGGACGCACTGTCGCCACCTCCCGGCTGGTCGACGGCCTGTGGCCGGACTCGCCGCCCGCGTCGGCGGTACGCAACCTGCGCACGTACGTGCACCGGCTGCGGCAGGCGCTGGACCGCGGCGGCGACTCGGCCGACCGGCTGGTTCACGACGGCACCGGCTACCACCTGCGGGTCGACGAGGACGAACTGGACCTGCTGCGGTTCCGGCGTCTCGCCGACGAGGCCCGCCGGGCGGCGCGGGGGGACCGGCCGGAGGCCGCCGCCGACCTGTTCGACCGGGCGGTCGAGCTGTGGGGCGGGCATCCGCTGGAGGACCTGGCGGACCCGGGCACCGAGCTGGGCGCGACGGTCACCGCCTTGCGGGAGCAGCACCGGGAGATGAGGACCGAGCTGATCGACCTGCGCCTGCGGCTGGGCCAGCCGGCCCGGGTCATCCCGTCGCTGCGCCGGATGGTGGCCGAGGAGCCGCTCGACGAACGCCGGCAGGCGCAGCTGGTGACGGCGCTGACGCAGGAGGGACGCGTGGCCGAGGCGCTGGCCGTCTACCAGCAGGCCCGGCGCGGAATCGTCGACGAGCTGGGCGTCGACCCCGGCCCCACGCTCCAGGGCGCCCTGCAGACCGCGTTGGACGCGGACTCCGCCGAGGTCCGTCCACCGTCCGGCCGGCCCGCGGTTCCCGGCGCCGGGGCCGCGCCGCCGCCCGGCCCGCCGCCGAGCCCGCAGGCCCTGCCGATGAAGCCGCCGTCCCTGGTCGGCCGGGACACCACTGCGGGCCAGCTGCGCGCCATCGCCGAGGGGATCGCCGACCCGGCCGACGCCGACGAGCACGCCGGGGTCGTGCTCGTCTCCGGCGCGCCGGGCGTCGGCAAGTCCTCGTTCTCCGTGACCAGCGGGTACGACCTGGCCGACCTCTTTCCCGACGGTCAGCTCTTCGTCAGCTTCGACAGCGGCGACGAGCCGCCACGCGGCAGCGGGGAGCTGATCCGGGAGCTGCTGGTCGAGCTGGGCGTGCCGCTGACCGACGTGTCCGAGGACATCCGGGAACGCTCCGCCGTGCTGCGGTGCGCGCTCGCCGGCCGGCGGCTGCTGCTCATCATCGACGACGTCAACTGCGCGCAGCAGGTGCGCCCGTTGCTGCCCGGGGCGGGTCGCAGCCTGGTGCTGATCAACAGCCGGCAGCGCCTGCTGGACCTGGACGTGGGCTGGCGGTTGACGCTCGGCGCGCTCGACCGGGCCGACGCGGTGGAGCTGCTGGCCACGATCGCGGGCGAGCGGCGGGTACGGGAGCAGCCGGAGGTGTTCGGCCGGATCGCGGCGGCCTGCGACCAGTTGCCGCTGGCCCTGCGGATCGTCGGCAGCCGGCTCGTCACCCAGCCCGACGTCGCCCTGCCCGGCTTCGCCGCGCATCTGGAGGACGAGGAGAACCGGCTGTCGGAGCTGTCCGTCGGGGACATCTCCGTACGCGACAGCCTCTCGGTCAGCTACCAGGCGCTGGACGTGGACGCCCGCCGGGCACTGCTGGCGCTGGCCCGTGCAGACTCGTTCATCACCCCGTCGAGCGCGGTGGAGATCCTGCGCCTGCCCCGGCAGCAGGCCAACCGGATGGTGGAGCACCTGATCCAGCACAACCTGCTGGTCCCGGTCGACTCCGGCGCCCCGGGCGAGCGTTTCCACCTGCCGGAACTGCTGCGGATCTTCGCCCGCGAGTGCGTGGACGCGCACGGTCGGCCGCTGCCCGCGACCTGAGCGCGGATCGCGGTGTGCGGGCCGGCCGGCCCGCACACCGCGATCCGGGTGGAGCTACTTGAGGAACCGATCCAGCGCGGCCTCGATGGTGCCGCTGTCCGGCGACGCGTACGACTTCATCGTCACCTTGTTGTAGGAGATGAAGCTCGGGCACCGGGCGGCGGGCGCGGTCACCGTGCCGCCGTCGCCGACCTTCTCGCCGGTCTTGGCGGCGTGGAAGGTCAGGGTGTACCGCGAGGAGATGTAGTCGACCGTGACGACCTTGTCCTCGCTGTTCTTGTACTGGCACTTCTTCGGCGTGCCCTCGCTGCCCTCGACCATCTTGAGGCAGCCGATGACGGACACCGTGGCGAAGTCGGCCGACTTCGCGTAGTACGGCTTGGCCGAGCTGATCGTCTTCTGCGACCAGAACGACGGCCGGTCCGGGGAGTTGGAGAAGACGTACGCCTTCGAGCCCGCCGGCGCGGTGTACGGCGCGGCGTTGAGGATCGCGCCGCCGTCGCAGACCGCCGACATCTCGCTGGCGTACCGCGCGGTGATCGAGTCGTTGTTGGTGGGCCCGTCCGGCCCGCTCGACTCCGGCCCGCCCGCGCTGGGGGTCGCGGACGGACTGTTGTCCGGCCCGGGGGTGGCGCTGCCCGACGCCACCGGCTTCGGGTCCTCCTCGTCGCCGTTGAAGGCGACGTAGGCGAGGCCACCGCCGCAGCACAGCAGCGTCAGCGTGACCGCGCCCGCGGCGAGGCCGACGATGAGGCCCTTGCTCTTGCCGCCGCTCGGGGGCGGGGTGGGCGCGTACGGCGCCGGCTGCGCGGGGTAGCCCGGCTGGCCGGGGAACGGCGCCGCGGGCTGCGCACCGTAGGGCGCGCCCGACCCGGGCTGAGCGCCGTAGGGCGCACCCGACGCGGGCTGGGCGCCATAGGGCGCGCCCGACCCGGGCTGGGCGCCGTAGGGGGCGCCCGAAGCCGGCTGCGATCCGTAGGGCGCACCGGAGGCCGGCTGCGCGCCGTACGGGGCGTTCGGGTCGGGCTGGTTGCCCCACGCTCCGGCGTTCGGGTCCGGATAGCCTCCGTAGGGAGGGTGATTGTCACTCATCTGAGGTTCTTCCACCTGTCGTCCGTGGTTCCGGCGATCAACCACCCCGCAGCGTAATGACGCCTGCAAATTCACGATCGCCGACACTCGATACGTTCTTCACCAGCCGTGCCGGGGTCACTCCGGTGCGTACGTGCCCCGATCCGGCATCCGGCCGCCCAGCAGGCGTGACGGGCCGGGGACCGTTGTGGCGCAACGGATCGACCGTTCGGCGACCGGCCTGTACCCGACATCGGCGACGCCGAAAAGTGTGACGTACGCGACACCCGTGGCCGTGTGAGCGGACGGCGGCGGACCACATCCTGGACCGTCGTTTAGTGAGGGTCGTCGATATTGACGCATGTCACAGGCGCGGACAGAATCCCAGCACCACCACCAGGACCCCTCCGGGAGGGCCCCATGAACCGTCCCCGCCTGCCGCTCCTGCGGACCGCCGGCCGGATGACCGCGCTCGTCGCGGCCGCCGCCGGCGTGCTGCTCGCCGCCGCCGCACCCGCCGTCGCCGCCGCGCCCGCCGGGCGCTACGTCGCGCTCGGCGACTCCTACACCTCCGCCCCGCTCGTCCCCACCCAGGTCGACCTGAACTGCCTGCGCTCCAACCGCAACTACCCGTCCCTGGTCGCGGCGTCCGCCGGGTCGGCGTCGTTCGCCGACGTGAGCTGCTCCGGCGCCACCACCGAGGACATCCTGTACGGCGGCGACGGCGCGCTGGGCATCGCGCTGCCGCCGCAGGTCAACGCCGTCACCTCGGCCACCGCGCTGGTGACCGTCCAGATCGGCGGAAACGACATCGGCTTCTCCGGCATCATCAGCGACTGCGCCGAGGCGAGCGTGAGCAGCCCGCTCGGCTCACCCTGCAAGGACCGGTTCACCGCCGGCGGCACCGACCAGTTGCGGGCCCGGATCGCCGCCACCGCGCCGAAGGTGACGGCGGTGCTGCGGGCGGTCCGCCAGGCCGCGCCGAACGCGCGCGTGGTGGTGCTCGGGTACCCGGCGATCCTGCCCGACAGCGGATACGGCTGCTGGCCGGTGGTACCGATCGCCTACCAGGACGTGCCGTACCTGCGCGGCGTCCAGAAGGCGCTCAACACGATGCTCGCCGACACCGCGGCGGCGGGCGGCGCGAGCTACGCCGACGTCTACACGCCGTCGATCGGCCGGGACGCGTGCAAGAGCAGCGGCACCCGCTGGGTGGAGGGGCTGGTGCCGCAGAACGCCGCCGCGCCGTTCCACCCCAACGCCCGGGGTGAGCAGGGCATGGCCACCGCCCTGCTGGCGCACCTGAACTGAGCCGGCCGGGGTGAGCCGGTCCCGCCGCCGCGGGACCGGCTCACCGCCGATAGGGCCGCGGGTCGGCGAACCGGTCGGTGGTCGTGACGAACCCCCAGCACTGCTTGGTGTTGAACACGACCGCGTCCTTGCAGTACGCCGGGCTGGACGTGGCGGTGGCGTCGGCGACCAGGACCGGGTTGTAGTCGCGGAAGTAGGCGCTCTCGATCGTGGTGCTGACGCACTGGTCCGCGTTGACGCCGCAGACGAACAGCGTGTGGATGCCCTGGGTGCGTAGCACCTGGTCGAGATGCGTGCCGTAGAACCCGCTCATCCGCACCTTCTCGATCATGACGTCGTCGTCGCGGATCAGCGGCTTCAGCTCGTCGACCATCTCCGCGCCCCACTCCCCGGCGGTGAGCACCCGCCCGCGGTCCAACGGCTGGCCGATGCCGCACTGGTCGGGCGTGTGCTTGAACGAGTGCAGCGTCGGTGCGCCCAGGTTGCGCAGGTCGGGACGGTTGTGCCAGTACACCCAGATGACGAACATGTCGTGACGGCGGGCGGCCTCGACCGCGCGTACCACCCCCGGAATGGCCTCCCGGCATGCCTGGTAGTCCAGCCCTGAGCGGTGGGTCCAGCCGCCCTCGGCGCAGAAGTCGTTCTGCATGTCCACCACCGCCAGCGCGCCCCGTCGCGGGTTGTCGGCGAACGGCATCAGCTCCGCGTCGAAGCGGAGCAGATCCTCCGGCGGGTCGTCCGGGGCGAGCAGGACGTGATCCGGATAGAGGTGCCACCTGTCGGTGCTGGCGGCGAGCTGCACGCCGCCGTCGCCCGTGTCCCCGTAGATCGCCCGTCGCCCCGCCATACCGTCCGTTCTAGCCGCCCGGCGGACCGGCCGGGCGGCGACGGCGGGCAGTGCATCCGTACGGGTGCGGGGATCAGACCCGGGTGATGCGGACCGCGTCGGCGACCACGTAGCCCGCACCGGCGCTCCAGCGGCTCACCCCGACCTTGTCCCCGGTGCCCGCGGCGAGCGTGAACACGCCGAGCGAGACCCAGCGTCCGCCGCCGGTGCGCTGGTCGACAGCCACCGTCCGGTTGCCGGTCGTGGTGGCCACCAGGTACGGCGTGCGGTCGTTGTATCCGGGGTCGGCCGGGTACCACACGGAGACCTCGTAGGCGCCGGTCGTGGGCAGGGTGGTCCGGAACCAGGCCACGTCGCTGGCCGCCACCGGCGCGGCGAAGCGGTAGTCGGCGCCGTGGCGCTGCCCGGAGTACGCGGAGGTGCCCCAGGCCGCGCCGGCGGTGAACCCGCCCGCCGTGGCGTTGTCGACTGTGACGCTCCACGACGCGGGCGGCGTACCGGCCCGTACGTCGAGGTAGTTGCGGTCGATCTTCATGGTCACGCCGCCCCACGTCTCGGTGACGTCGCCGGCGTACTGGTGCAGGCGCTGCTGGTCGGCGTAGCGGTCGTCGGCGCAGTACGTGCCCCCGTCGGTGTCCGCGACGCCGTTCCACCAGGCGATCCAGATCTGGTCCAGGCGCAGGTACCGGGTGTCGTGGTAGGCGTCGCAGACGTCCTTGATGCCGGACGAGCCGCTGGAGTACATGCCGGCGAGGTAGCCGCGCGCGTGCAGGCGCTCGACCCAGCCGGAGAGGAAGGAGAGAACCGCGGCCCGGCAGGCGGTGGTCGTCGGGTACTGCTCGATGTCGTTGTAGAGCGTGCTGCCGGCACCGATGCCGAGCGCCTGGGCCGCCCCGGCCGCGCTGTCCGCCGCGGTCCTCCCCTGCCCGCGGGCGGTGGCCGGGTCGGCGGACATCTTCGGCGTACGGGTGCCGCACGGCGCCTGGTAGCCCAGCTCGATGGGGATGAGCCGCCAGCCCTTGCGGGTCTGGTCGGCGACCCAGGTCGCGGTGAGATTGGGCTGGGCGCACGTCCGGCTGCCGCCGCTGATGTAGACGCCGACCGCGCGGTACGGCGAGGCGGTCAGCCAGGCGTCCATCGCGGCCTGCGACGGCGCTGTGCAGGTGTCGAAGCCCTTGCCGGTGAAGGTGCCGGGCTGCGGGCCGACCGCGGCCAGAGCGGGCTGCGGCTCGGCGACAGCCGGTGTCTCGGCGGCGGCCGGTGTCCCGGCCCGGGCCGGAACGGCCGACGCCGTCGCCGGGACGGCCGCGGACGCGACCACGGCGAGCAGCGTCAGGGCCGTGGTGATCGCTCTCATCGGCGCCCCTCCTGTGCAGGATTCCTCGCCCGACGGCGAGACTTGGGCAGGATTTCTACCACGCATCGACGGATGACGACAGGTGGCGGTGGCGAAAGTTTTCACGACAGAAACGATCATTGAAGGGTATCGACAAGACGGCGGATGTCGGTATAGCGTGCCCGCACTCACATCCGTCGATCGGTGAAGCGCCGTCACCCGAGGAGCGCCATGCCCACGTCACGATTCCCCCGTCTGCGACGCCGAGGTCTGCTCGGCGTACCCGCCCTGGTGGCCGCCGCCCTCGCCGTGGCCGTCCGGCCCGGCACGGCGCTCGCGGCGCCGAAGGCCGAGTGCCTCGCCGACCTGCTCGGGGAGCAGTGATGGCCACCATTCCCTGGCTCGTGGACGTGCTGCGGGCCGCCGGCGTGCAGGTGGTCGTCGAGGGCGACTGGCTCAACCGGATGCGCCCCGGCTCCTTCGACCCGATCGGGGTGCTCTGGCACCACACCGCGGCCACCTCCAGCGCCGGCAACCCGCACCCGGCGCTGAACATCTGCATCAACGGCCGGTCCGACCTGCCCGGCCCGCTCTGCCAGGCGCTCGTGGACTACAACGGTGTGTTCCACGTGATCTCCGCCGGACGGTGCAACCACGCCGGCACCAGCGGCGGCAGCGGACCGATCCCGGCCGGGGACGGGAACACCCTGATGATCGGGTGGGAGATCGACTACAACGGCGTCGACCAGCGGATGACCACCGCCCAGTACAACGCCAGCATCGCGGCCACAGCCGCCGTGCTCAAGCGGCTCGGCCGGGACTCCAGCTACGCCCGGGGGCACCGGGAGACCAGCACCACCGGCAAGATCGACCCGTCCTTCATCGACCTGAACACCATGCGCGCCGACGTGGCCGCCAAGATGGCCGGCGGCGGCACCGGCTGGACGTCGATCGTGGACAACGCCACCGCGGGCCGGTTCACCGCGAGCGCCAACTGGGGCACCTCGACGTACTCCGGGCAGCGCTACGGCGCCGACTACCGCTACGCGGACCCGGTCGCCGCGAGCGACGCGGCCTGGTACAAGTTCAACGTCCCGCGTACCGGCAACTACCGGGTCGAGGCGTGGTGGCCGGCGAACGCGGGCTACAACGCTGCCACGCCGTACATCGTCGCCACGACCACCGGCAACCGGACGGTCGTGGTCGACCAGCGGGCGACCGGCGGGCAGTGGCGCTCGCTCGGCACGTTCACGCTGCCGGCCGGGGACGCCAACCGCGTGGCGGTCAGCCGGTGGAGCTCCGCCGCCGGCCTGGTCATCGCCGACGCGGTCCGGCTGACCGAGGTCTGAACCCGGGGATGCGGCCGGGTGGCACCCCCACCCGGCCGCATCCGCCCCGGCGTCAGCGCAGCGACCGGAAGGCCGCCCGCATCTCCTGGGCGAACAGCTCCGGCTGCTCCCAGGCGGCGAAGTGCCCGCCCCGGTCCACCTTGTTGTAGTGGATCAGGTTCGGGTACGCCCGCTCGGCCCAGCTGCGCGGCGCGAGCAGGATCTCGTCCGGGAACTGACTCACCGCGGCCGGCACCCGGACGCCCTTGGCGGCGAAGAACGACAGCGCGTTCTGCGCGTACAGCCGGGCCGAGGACACACCCGTGTTGGTGAGCCAGTAGAGCGTGACGTTGTCCAGGATGTCGTCGCGGCTCAGCCCGCCGGGCCGGCCGGCGAAGGCGGCGCAGATCAGCTCCAGGCTCGCCGCGTCGTGGTCGAGCATGAACGTCGCCAGGCCGACCGGCGAGTCGGCGAGCGCCATGAGCGTCTCCGGACGGGTCGTCATGATCAGCGCGTACGCGGAGTGCTTCCAGAAGAAGTCGATCCGCTCGCAGGCGGCCCGCTCCTCGGCCGAGAGCCCGGACGGCAGCTCCGCGAGCGGGTTGTTGACACCGGTGATGCCGCTCTGCAGCAGCGCGTCGATCTCCGGCGGCACCACGCAGGGCATGTTCGTGTGGATGCCGGCCAGTTCCGGCGGGGCCTGCACGCCGAGCATGTCGGTGATCAGCGCGCCCCAGTCGCCGCCCTGCGCCACGAACCGGGTGTAACCCAGCCGCCGCATCAACTCGGTCCAGGCGCGGGCGATGTGCTGCGGATCCCAGCCGGGCCGGTCCGGCTGGCCGGAGAAGCCGTAGCCGGGCATCGACGGGATCACCAGGTGGAACGCGTCCGAGGCGCGGCCGCCGTGCGCCGTCGGGTCGGTCAGCGGGCCGATGATCTTCAACTGCTCGATCACCGAACCGGGCCAGCCGTGCGTGACGATCAGCGGCAGCGCGTCGGCGTGCGGCGAGCGTACGTGGATGAAGTGGATGTCCAGGCCGTCGATCTCGGTGACGAAGTTCGGCAGGTCGTTGAGCCGCGCCTCGACCCGGCGCCAGTCGTACTCGGTGGCCCAGTAGCGGGCGAGCGCCTGACTGGTCTCCAGCGGCACGCCCTGCGACTGGTCGTCCACGGTCTGGCGCTCCGGCCAGCGGGTGGCCGCGATCCGGGCCCGCAGGTCCTCCAGGTCCGCCTCCGGCACCTCGATGCGGAACTCACGGATGCCGGCGCCGGTACGCGTCGGCGTCATGGTCTTGACGGCCACGGATTGTCCTCCTCGGGTCGGGTCAGGGACCGAACGTGAAGACGTACGCGCGGAAGCCGGGCCGCCCGGCGCGCAGGGTGAGCCGGTGCTCCCCCGGCGTCGCACCGTCGACCAGCCGGATCATGGCCGCCCGGTCGACGAGTGCCCGACCGTCCGGGCCCACGTCGGCGCCGCGCGCGTCAGCGGCCGGTTTCCCGTCCAGCAGCACCCGAATCCCGGCCGGTCCCTCCGGTCCCGGGTCGGCCACCAGGTTCACCTCACCGGCGGTGAACGGCAGGACCAGCTCGGCGCCGGCATCGCCGGTCTCGACGTACTCGCCCTCGACCCGCCAGTCGCCGGTCAGCGCGTACGTGCCGGGCACACCACGGCCGGCGCCGAGGTAGGTCTCCGGGGTGATCCCGGCGTACGTGGGCTGCGGGCCGGTCACGAACGCGGTCACCTCCGGGGTGACCGGCGGCAGCGCGGTCGCGGGCGCGGCGGCCTCGACCAGCCGCCGGATCAGCGCCTCGGTCCGGTCGTAGTCGCCCTCGCCCACCCAGCGGCCGGCCAGCCGCCCGTCGGCGTCGAAGAGGTACCTCGCGGGCCAGGCGTCGTTGCGCAGGGCACGCCAGAACGTGTAGTCGTCGTCGATCGCGATCGGGTAGGTGAGCCCGTGGTCGCGGATCGCCCGGTCGATGTTCTCCGGCAGCCGGCCGAACGCGAACTCCGGCGCGTGCGCGCCGATGACCGTGAGCCCCAGGTCGCGGTAGTCGCGGTGCCACGCCCGCACGTACGGGGCGGTGCGGATCCAGTTCACGCAGGTGTACTCCCAGACGTCGACGAGGACCACACGTCCGCGCAGATCCTGCGGCGTCAGCGGCGCGGAGTTCACCCAGCGGCCGACGTCGACCGGCGGCAGCCGAGTCGCCGCCGCGGCCCGGGTCATCACCGGCTCCCGTCGCCGAGGTCGACGGCGGTCGCGCCGACCACCGCCCGGTCGCCCTGCTGCACGTATCCGACGACCGAGGTGCGGCGCGGGTCGGGCGCCGCGGGCACGTCGATCTCCATCCGGCCCCGCTCACCGTTCAGCTCGGTGGAGCTGAACGCGCGCACCACCGTGTCCTGGCGCAGCCGCCGCCCGGCGTTCTCACCCCGGGGGACGTCGTTCTCCAGGCCGCGCTCCACCACCGCCACGTTCAGCCGGGCCTGCTCGGGCAGCGCTCCGGTCTCGTAGTCGAGCACCACGTGCCCGGCGTCGGCCGTCACGACGGACAGCGTCACCGGCGTGCCGGGCGAAGCGGCCAGCGCGGCGTCGATCGCCGAGGCGGCCTGCCGGCGGTCCGACCCGACGAACTCGACCGTTCCGTTGACGATCATCTGCGGGGTGTAGAGCCCGCCGGAGCGCAGCGTCCGCGCGTACCGCTCCTGCCGCAGCGTGTGCGCCTGCGCGCCGTACGGGTCGGCCCAGCCCAGGTGGTCCCAGTAGTCGACGTGGAAGCCGAGCGTGTAGACCCGCTCCCCGCGCTCACGCGCGTCCCGGTCGATCCCGGACAGCACCTCCTCGGCGGGCGGGCAACTGTCGCAGCCCTGGGAGGTGAACATCTCCACGACGGCGAAGCCGTCGCGCGGGGGCGATGCGCCGGTCATGCGGGCTCCCTTCGTCCGAGGACGTCCGAGGACGTCCGCCGCGGTTACCCGGACGGCGCGGCTTCGAACGGGCCGCCCGCCGGGCCCACGGGCGTTTGCCCCCGGCCCGGCCGGGTAGGACGCTGCGCCACCCGAGGGCGGGCCGTGCCGGGCGGCGTGGGCGGCCGGGACGTCGCGGAGGGTCGATGACGGCTGGACCAGGGCGGGCACAGGAGCCGTCGAGCGAGGTGGTGGAGCTGCGGGTGCACGGCGTCTCCTCGGCCGGCGCCGCCGAGGTGCTGGGCCGGCCGCTGGTACGGCAGGTCGCGGGCGACCGCAGCGCCGGCTTCTACCGGCCCCGCCCCGGGCACGCCGACGAGCACGGGGCGAGCGGGGTGACGCTGGAGGCGTACCGGTGGAACGACCTGCCGTCCGGCACCGCGCTGCGTACCCTGTCGCTGCTGTTCCTGATGCCCTTCATGCTGATCAACGTGGCCGTGTGGATGCGGCCGGGGGACGCGGTCGGCGGCGCGGTGGTGCGGGCGCTGTGCCGGGTGCTCGGGTTGAGCCTGACCGCGCTGTACGTGCTCGCCGGCGCCGGGGTGGCGCTGGACCTGGTGGCCTGGCAGTGCCTGTCCGTCCCGGCCTGCATCGCCGACCGCGAGTGGCTGTCCTGGATGGGTGGGCGGCCGGTGGGACTGCGGCTCGTGGTGCTGGCGCTGGTCCCGGCCGCCGCGGTGAGCCTGGTCTGGTGGGGCGCCCGGCGGCCGGGACGCTCGTTCACCGCGTTCCGGGCGCCGGAGCGGGCATCCGCCGGGCCCCCGCTGAGCACGATCGGCCAGTGGGACACCGAACCGTTGATGGGCCGGCTGCGCTCGATCCACATCGCGGCGGCCTTCGCCACCCTCGACGGCTGTCTCCTCGCCGCCCGGGCCGCGCAGGGCGTCCCGCCCACTGTGGCGGCGCTGCTGGCGGTCACCGGCGTGGTCCTGCTGGCCTGCGTGGTCCTGGTCTGCGCGCCGCCGCTCGTCGACCGGGCGCCCGCCGACCCGCGACGCGACCGGGTCGCCCGGGCGCTGCGCGCCGCAGCGGTCGGGCTCACCGTCGCGGTGGCCGGGCACCTGCTGTTCGCCCCGGCCCGCTGGCGTACCGGCGGAGGCCTGCCCGGCTACGGCTCGATCCTGACCTGGCTGCTGGTCACGCACGCGGTCCTGCTCGGCGGCCTGGGCGCCGTGCTGCTCTGGCACCGGCTGCGGGTACGCGGCCACCAGCCGCCGAACGGGCTCGGCGCGCTCGTGGTCGCGGCGGCGGCGGGCGGGCTCGCTGTGGCGTACTCCGCCGAGCTGGTCCAGCGCACCGCCGACCTGCTGGACCGGGGCATGTCCCCGGCGGACGACATACCGGGTCCGGCCCGCGCGTACACCTGGGCCATCTACGGCTTCTTCCGCGCGTTGCTGGTCACGCTGGCGGCCGCCGCCGTGGTGGCGCTGGTGTCCCGGCGCGGCCGGGTCCGGGCCGCCCAGGCGATCGTCGAACGCGACTTCCCGGCACCGCCGGCCGAGGCGGCGCCCCGGCTGCGGCAGGTCCGGACGATGATCGTCCGGGCCCGGTTCACCGACCTGCTGGTGCCGTTGGCGGTGCTGTTCGCCGTCATGGCCGGGGCGGGCGCGGCGACCACCGCGATGGCGCTGGTCCGTCCCGAGCCGGGCGAGGCCCTGGAACGCCGCACGCACGTGCCGGCCGAGCTGGTCATGTTCGGCATCGAGGTGGGCGGGGTGGCGCTCTCGGCGGCGGTGCTGGCCCTGGGTGTGGCCGGGATCTTCGCCTACCGCAGTCCCGGGTTCCGCCACCACGTCGGCGTGCTCTTCGACCTCGCCACGTTCTGGCCCCGGGCCGCGCACCCGTTCGCGCCGCCCTGCTACGCCGAGCGGGCCGTGCCGGAGCTGGCCCGGCGCATCACGTACCTGGTGCGCAGCGGCAACGGGGTGCTGCTGTCCGGCTACAGCCACGGCTCGGTGCTCGTCGCCGCCACCGTCCTGCAACTGCCGGCGGAGATCAGCGCGCGGGTCGCCCTGCTCACGTACAGCTCGCCGCTGCGCCGGCTCTACGCCCGGCTGTTCCCCGCCTACGTGGGCGACGGGATGCTGCGCGGGATCGGCGGCCGGCTCGGCTGGCGGTGGCGCAACCTGTGGCGGGACACCGACGCGCTGGGCGGATGGATCTTCTCCCCGCACCGCGCGGACGAGCCGGCCGGCGTCACCGGCCCGGAGGCGACTGTCGACCGCCGCCTCCGGGATCCGGAGAGCCTGGTGGCCCCGCCCTGGGACAGCGTCCCGCCGCCGATCAAGGGCCACCTTCCGTCCGAGGACGACCCGGCGTACGCCGAGACGGTGCGTTACCTGGCCGGGCGGCTGCGCGCCACCGGGCCGTGACGCCGTCGAGCCGTCACGCCGCCGGGTGGTCCGCCTCGAACCGCTCGCGGGTCAGGAACGCCAGCCGGGCCCGCTTGTCCGGCATGTCGACCTCGTCGCCGAGCGTGAAGCCCTCGATCCGCAGCCGGCGCAGCATGGCGTCGTTGCGCACGTCCGGCTCGACCACCACGCGACGCGCGGCCGGATCGCGCAGCAGGAACCGGACCAGGGCCGGGAAGACCGCACCGGTCACGCCGCGCGGGTACCGCCGGGGCGGGTCGAGCAGCAGGTGCGTCCCCACGTCGCCGGGTTGCACCGGGTAGCGCTCGCCGACCGGGTCCGCCTCCGGCTGGTAGGTCTGGAACAGCCCGATCGGCTCGCCGTCGAGCCGGATCAGGTAGGCGTGGTGGGTGTCCAGCCCGTCGACGAACGCGTAGATCTCGCGTACCTCGTCGACGGTGTGCGAGCCCATGCCCCAGAACCGGTTGCGGGGCCGGACCACCCAGCCGTGCAGCAGTTCGGCGTGCCGGTCGGGGCGTACCGGCTCCAGCGCCAGCTCGCCGAGGCCGGGGATCCGCTCCAGGTGGATCACGTCGTCTCGTCTCCCGTCAGTGGGCCGGCGGGCACCGGGATCAGCGTCCCGGCGGCCCAGTGGGTCAGTTGGTCGGCGAAGTGCGGGTCGCCGGGGCGCCCGGAGGCGCCGAACGGGACGATCCAGCGGCTGGCCGCCCGGTCGGTCAGGTCCCACACGTAGCGGGCCACCGGGCCGCGCCAGCAGGCGTCGGAGATTCCCGGCACGCTGGAGGTGGCCAGCACGCAGTCGGTGTCACCGGCGAGCGCCACCCGCAGCCGCATCGCCGCCACCGCGTCGGTGACCGCGGCGGCGACGCCCAGGTGCACCGGGTGCAGCACGTGCCGGCTGCCCCACGCACCGGGCGGCGGGCCGGCGGCCACCTCGGCCAGCGCCTCGGCCGCCGGTTCCGCGAGGTCGAACCCGGCCGCGAGGTGGTCCAGCGCCAGGCCGATCCGGGCGGCCGGGTCGGTCCAGGGGGCGAACAGCTCGTCGAAACCGCACGGCTCGTCGAGGGCACGCAACCTCGGGTGTACGCGCAACCGCCGGGCGAGCGCCGCACGCCAGGCCGCGTACGCCCCGGCCTCGGCCGAACCGGCCGCCATCGTCCGGTCCCATCCGCGCAGCCGCAGCAGCAGAGCGCGGGCGGGTTCGTCGAGCCGGCCCGGGTCGAGCCGGTCGAGCAGCCGGTACAGCGGTCCGGCCGGGAGCCGGTCGTCGGTGTGCACGATGGACGCCTCGGCGCCGTCGGCGAGCAGCGCCCGGATCCGGCGGGCCCGGTGCGGCGGGGCGAAGTCGGCGCCGTGTGCGGCCACGTCGGCGCGCCGGTCGTTGGCGCACACCGCCACGCCGTCGACCGGCTCGTCCACCGGCGGCAGGTAGTCGCCCCGCCAGCGGTACCGCGGCTCCCAGGCCGGCACGGGTTCCCGCCGGCACCGCTCGTCGCGTACCGGGACCAGGCCGGCGACCAGGCGGCGCACACCGCCCCCGGTGTCGGCGGCGAGCACGCTGTTGACCGGCTCGACCCAGTGGCGCAGCGCCTCGGCGACGTCACCGGTGTGCCGGGCGCGCAGCAGCGGCAGCAACGCCTCGAAGCCGAGGCGGGCCTCGACCCGGCTCGGGGTGCGCAGGGCGATCGCCTCGCCGGTGACCCGGTCGTGGTCGATCACCGGGCCGCGCGGCGTCTCGATCACCTCGACCGCCTCCGGGGCTCCGCCACGGACCTCGATCTCCTCGACGTGGCGTGCGGCGGGCGTCCAGCCGCCGGCGTCGCGCACCAGCACCCGGTCGCCGTCGCGGCGCAGCCGTTCGCGGTAGAGGTCCTGGTAGTCGGCCATCGCGTTGGTGACGGCCCAGGCCACGTGGCCGGTGTGGCCGAAGTGCGGCAGGCCGGGCACGCCGGGGAACGCGAGGCCGATCACGTCGAACTCCGGGCAGGCGAGCCGGACCTGCTGGTAGACGCCGGGGAGTTCGAGCAGCCGGTGCGGGTCACCGGCGATCACCGGGCCGCGCCCGGTGACCGGGTCGGCGGGCAGCGCCCAGGCGTTGCTGCCGGAGGACGCCGGTCCTTCGACCGCGAACAGCCCGACCGCCTCGGGGCCGAGCCTACGGGCCACGTGCGCGTGCCAGAGCTTGTTCGGGAACGTGGAGAACAGCACGTGCTGGACGAGGAAGACGCCGAGCGGTGACCAGGGGTGCCAGGGTTCGGGCGCGGTGCCGGTGGCGGCGAACTCCGGCGCGTCGCCGGCGCCCTCGGCGAGTCCGGAGTTGATCCCGTCGACGTACGCCTCGACCCACCGCCGGGTGTCCGGGTCCAGCCGCTCATAGCAGCGGCGGGCGGTGTCGTCCAGCCGTACGCGCCTGGCGAACCGGTCCCACGCCACCTCGGCCGCGCCGACGTGGGCGGCCAGCCGGCCCTCGGCGCGCCATCGTTCGACGCTGATCTGCCAGGCCCGGTCCAGCGCGGCGACGCGCCCCTGCAGACGCGCGAGCGCGTCGACGTCGGCGGCCCACAACCGGGGCACACCCCACCTGTCGCGATCGACGTGTGTCATCGTCTCGCGCCGTCTCGGCGCGCCGGACGCCGGTTCCGTTCCACAGTCAACTTAGGATAACCTCCCCTAACCGAGGGCGACCTTACCGCGACGTGGGCGGGGCGCCAACCGGCGGTTCATGCGGGACAAAGCACCCCGAGTCGTGCTTGATAGTTAGGCAAGCCTAACCTAACCTGATCGCCGCGGCCGTCGCCGCGCGTCCTGTCCGTACGACCGCTGGGAAGTCGCATGAGTTCGATCGGGAGCCCGACCGGCGCCGCGCCCGCCGACACCGGCCGCGCCGCCGCCACGGCACGCGGCCACCTGTTCAACGCCGGCTCGCTCGGACGGTACCGGGACGTGCTGGCGCGCGGCGTCGACCGGGTGGCCCGCCGGGTGGGCGAGGCGGACCGGCCGTTCACCGGCGTCACCCCCGACGAGCTGGCGCCGCTCATCGGCGCCATCGACCTGGACCGGCCGCTCGGCGACACCGACGCCGCCCTGGACGAGCTGCACGACGTGTGGCTGCGCGACGCGGTCTACTTCCACCACCCGCGCTACCTGGCCCACCTGAACTGCCCGGTGGTCATCCCGGCCCTGCTCGGCGAGGCGGTGCTCAGCGCCGTCAACTCCTCACTGGACACGTGGGACCAGAGCGTCGGCGCGACGCTGATGGAGCGGCGCCTGATCGAGTGGACGGCCGGGCGGATCGGGCTCGGCGCCGGCGCCGACGGGGTCTTCACCAGCGGCGGCACCCAGTCGAACCTCCAGGCGATGCTGCTGGCGCGCGAGGAGGCGTACCGCACGGTGGTGGGCGGCTCCGCCACCCGGCCCGACCGGCCGCAGGTGCTGTCCCGGCTGCGCATCCTCACCTCCGCGGCCGGGCACTTCAGCGTGCAGAAGGCCGCCAAACTGCTCGGCCTGGCCGCCGACGCGGTGCTCACCGTGCCCACCGACGCGACCCGCCGGATGCGCACCGACGAGCTGGCCCGCGCGATCGACCGCTGCCACCGTGACGGCCAGGTGGTGATGGCCGTCGTCGCCACCGCCGGCACCACCGACTTCGGCACCGTCGACCCGCTGCCCGAGATCGCCGACATCTGCGCCGCCGCGGGCGTCTGGCTGCACGTCGACGCCGCGTACGGCTGCGGGCTGCTGGTCTCCCCCACCCGCCGACACCTGCTCGACGGCATCGAACGGGCCGCGTCGGTGACCGTGGACTACCACAAGTCGTTCTTCCAGCCGGTCAGCTCCAGCGCGCTGCTGGTCCGCGACGGCCGGACGCTGCGCCACGCCACCTGGCACGCCGACTACCTCAACCCGGCCCGCGCGGTCGAGCAGGGCATCCCGAACCAGGTCGACAAGAGCATCCAGACCACCCGCCGGTTCGACGCGTGCAAGCTCTGGCTGACCCTGCGGATCATGGGGCCGGACGCGATCGGCGCGCTGTTCGACCAGGTCGTCGACCTCGCGGCGCAGGCGTGGCGGCGGCTCGACGCCGACCCGCGCTTCGAGGTGGCCGCGCCGTCGCAGCTGAGCACAGTGGTCTTCCGGTACCGGCCGTCCGGCCTCGCCCCCGACCTGGTCGACGAGGCCAACCTGCACGCCCGCGACGCGCTCGCCGCGTCCGGCGCGGCCCTGGTCGCCGGCACCAAGGTCGACGGCGCCCACCACCTGAAGCTCACCCTGCTCAATCCCGAGACCACAGTGGACGACATCGCCCACGTGCTGGACCTCATCGCCGACCACGCCGCCTGGTACGCCCGGACCGCGGCCACCGCCGAGCTGTCCTGCCCGGTCTGACCCCGCCGAGGAGAACGAGAACCATGTCGACCCACGACTTCATCGCCGTCGGGCTGGGCCCCTACAACCTCGGCCTGGCCTGCCTCACCGCGCCGATCGACGACCTCGACGGGCTGTTCCTGGAGGCGCGCGACAGCTTCGACTGGCATCCCGGCATGCTGCTGGAATCCACCCGGCTCCAGACGCCGTTCATCGCCGACCTGGTCACACTCGCGGACCCCACCTCGCCGTACTCGTTCCTGAGCTACCTGAAGGAGACCGGCCGGCTCTACCCGTTCTACATCCGGGAGAGCTTCTTCCCGCTGCGCGCCGAGTACAACGACTACTGCCGCTGGGCCGCCGCCAAGCTGCCGAACCTGCGCTTCCGGCACACCGTCACCGCCGTCGAGTACGACGAGGCCGGCGACCGGTACGTGGTGCACGCGGACACGCCGGACGGGCCGGTCACGCACCGGGCCCGGCACCTGGTGCTCGGTACCGGCACCCCGCCGTACCTGCCGCCGGCCTGCGCCGGGCTGGGCGGTGACATGATCCACAACTCGCGCTACCTGGAGCACCGGGAGGCGCTGCGGGCCAAGGACAGCATCACGATCGTCGGCAGCGGCCAGAGCGCCGCGGAGATCTATTACGACCTGCTCGGCGACATCGACACGTACGGCTACCAGCTCACCTGGGTGACCCGCTCGCCCCGGTTCTTCCCGCTGGAGTACACCAAGCTCACGCTGGAGATGACCTCGCCGGACTACGTGGACTACTTCCACGCGCTGCCCGAGCCGACCCGCTACGCGCTGGAGGCCGCGCAGAAGCCGCTGTTCAAGGGCATCAACGCCGACCTGATCAACGACATCTACGACCTGCTGTACGCCAAGAGCCTGCACGGCCCGGCGCCGACCCGGCTGCTGACCAACACCGAGCTGGTCGAGGCGGCGTACGCCGACGGCCGCTACCGGCTCGGGCTGCGCCACACCGAGCAGGACCGCGCGTTCACGCTCGACACGGCGGGACTGGTGCTGGCCACCGGCTACCACTACCGGGTGCCGGAGTTCCTCGCCCCGGTGCGCGACCGGCTGCGCTTCGACGCGCACGGCCGCTTCGACGTGGCCCGCAACTACAGCGTCGACCACACCGGCCGGGGCGTGTTCCTCCAGAACGGCGGCACCCACACGCACAGCATCACCTCACCCGACCTGGGCATGGGCCCGTACCGCAACTCGTGGCTGATCCGGGAGATGACCGGGCGGGAGCACTACCCGATCGAGAAGGCGATCGCGTTCCAGGAGTTCGGCGCGCCCGCCGGAGTGCCCTCATGACCGCGTTCACCCGCGTCGACGACGCGCTGGGCGAGTTCACGCTGCGCCCGCTGGACCCGGATGCCGACGCCGCGCTGCTGCACCGCTGGGTCACCCACCCCAAGTCCGCGTTCTGGCTCATGCAGGACGCCGACGTGGACGCCGTCGCCGCCGAGTACCGGCGCATCGCCGACCACCCGCACCACGACGCGTACCTCGGGTCGTGGCGCGGCACCCCGGCGTTCCTGGCCGAGCGGTACGACCCGGCGCACGTGGAGTTGACCGGCCTGTACGACCCGGAGCCCGGCGACGTCGGCATGCACTTCCTCTGCGCGCCCGCGGGCACGCCGGTGCACGGCTTCACCCGGGCCGTCATCACCACTGTGATGGCCTGGCTGTTCGCCGACCCGGCGACCCGTCGGGTGGTGGTGGAGCCGGACGTGCGCAACACCGCCGTGCACGCGCTCAACGCGGCCGTCGGCTTCACCGTCGTCGGCCCGATCCGCAAGCCCGAGAAGGAGGCGCTGCTCAGCGTCTGCACCCGGGACCAGTTCCGGGCCGCCACCGGCGCGCCCACCAGCGAGGAAGGGGCACCGGCGTGAACGCCAGCGCATCCGTGGACCACCTGACCCCCGAGGCGTGGGCGACGGCCAACCGGCTGCTGGTGCGCAAGGCGCTCGCCGAGTTCGCCCACGAGCGCCTGATCACCCCCGAGCCCGTCGGCCCGGACCAGTGGCTGGTCCGCAGCGACGACGGCGCCGTCGAGTACCGGTTCGCCGCGCAGCGGCTGGCGCTGGACCACTGGCAGGTCGACGCGGACAGCATCGTGCGCCGCCGCGACGGCGCGGACCTGCCGCCCGACGCCGTGGACCTGTGCGTGGAGCTGCGCGGCGCGCTCGGCCTCACCGACGCCATCCTGCCGGTCTACCTGGAGGAGATCACCTCCACGCTGGCCGGGACCGCGTACAAGCTGGCCAAGCCGGCGCTGAGCGCCGCCGAGCTGGCCGCCGCCGACTTCCAGGCGATCGAGACCGGCATGACCGAGGGGCATCCCTGCTTCGTGGCCAACAACGGCCGCATCGGCTTCGGCGTGCACGAATACCACGCGTACGCCCCGGAGGCCGCCAGGCCGGTACGGCTGCTCTGGCTCGCCGCGCACCGCGACCACACCACGTTCACCTGCGCCGACGACCTGGACTACGACACGCTGGTGCGGGCCGAGCTGGGCGAGGAGACGCTTGCCGGGTTCACCGCCACGCTCACCGGGCTGGGCTTGGACCCGGCCGACTACCTGCTCGTGCCGGTGCACCCGTGGCAGTGGTGGAACAAGCTCGCCGTCACGTTCGCCGGTGAGGTGGCCCGCCGCCGGCTGGTCTGCCTCGGCGAGGGACCGGACGAGTATCTCGCGCAGCAGTCCATCCGCACCTTCTTCAACGTCAGCGACCCGGCCAAGCACTACGTGAAGACGGCGCTGTCGGTGCTGAACATGGGCTTCATGCGCGGGCTGTCCGCCGCGTACATGGAGGCGACGCCGGCCATCAACGACTGGCTGGCCGGGCTGATCGAGGGCGACCCGGTGCTCAAGCGCACCGGCCTGTCGATCATCCGGGAGCGGGCCGCGATCGGCTACCGGCACCGGCAGTACGAGGCGGCGACCGACAGGTACTCCCCGTACCGGAAGATGCTGGCGGCGCTGTGGCGGGAGAGCCCGGTGCCCGGGCTGGAACCCGGGCGGCGGCTGGCCACCATGGCGTCGCTGCTGCACCTGGACTCCGACGGGCGCTCGCTGGCCGCGGCGCTGATCGACGAGTCGGGGCTGGCCCCGGCCGACTGGCTGCGCCGCTACCTGGACGCCTACCTGGTGCCGCTGCTGCACAGCCTGTACGCCCACGACCTGGCGTTCATGCCGCACGGCGAGAACGTCATCCTGGTGCTGGACGGCGGCGTGGTGGAGCGGGTCGTCTTCAAGGACATCGCCGAGGAGATCGTGGTGATGGACCCGGACGCGGACCTGCCCGAGCGGGTGCGGCGGATCCGGGCCGCCATTCCGGAGGACGAGAAGATCCTGTCCATCTTCACCGACGTGTTCGACTGCTTCCTGCGGCACCTCAGCGCCGCCCTGCACACCCAGGGCGTGCTCGACCAGGACGGGTTCTGGCGCACAGTGGCCGAGTGCGCCGCCGGCTACGCCGCCACGGTGCCGCACCTGGCCGACCGGATGCGCCGGCACGACCTGTTCGCGCCGGAGTTCACGCTGTCCTGCCTCAACCGGCTCCAGCTGCGCAACAACCAGCAGATGGTGGACCTGTCCGACCCGTCGGCCGCGCTGCAGTTCGCCGGCACGCTGGTCAATCCGCTCGCCCCGTACGCACCGCGCGCATGACGAAGCGGGCCGGCGCACCATGCGCCGGCCCGCTTCACACAGCGGTGGAGACGATCAGTTCTCCGCGCGACCGGCCCGCCAGTAGCCCATGAACGCCACCGCGCGCCGGTCCATGCCGCGCTCGGTGACCAGGTGCCGGCGCAGGCCGCGGATCACCGCCGCCTCCCCGGCCAGCCAGGCGTAGAGCGCCGCGCCGTCGGGCCGCTCCGGCACCTCCCACAGGATGTCCCGGTCCACGTCCACCTCGGCCAGCGGCGCGGCGGCCGGCCCGGCCGGTACGGGCACCAGCCGGCCGGCCAGGCTCGTCACGGCCGGGGTGAGCCGGCTGCCGTGCCGGGCGCCGTCGCGCGGCAGCCAGGTCACCGTGACACCGGCCGGGGCCCGGCAGGGAAGCTCGTCGCCCGTCTCCGGCACCTCCACCAGCGCGTGCCCGCGCGCCTCGGCGGGCAGCCGCTCCAGGATCGCGCAGATCGCCGGCGCGGCCGTCTCGTCGCCGGCGAGCAGCAGCGTCGCACCGGCCGGCGGCTGGAACTCGACCCCGCCGTGCGGGCCGTCCCACCCGGCATCAGGGCCGACAACGGCGATCCGGTCACCGAGGCGGGCTCGCCGAGCCCACCGGGTGGCCGGGCCGCCGTCGCCGTGCAGCGCCATGTCCACGTCCACCTCGTACGCCTCCGGCCGGACGGCGCGGACCGTATAGGTGCGGATCGGGCTGCGCAGCCCGTCCGGCAACTCCCGCCACCGCGGGAACCAGTCCGGCCCGTCGGGCAGCTCACCCGGCGCCCCGTCGACCGGCGGCAGGGCCAGCTTGATCCGCTGGTCGTACCCGTTGTCGGCGAACCGGTCCAGGTCCGGGCCGGTGAGCGTCACCCGCAGGAACGACGGGCCGAGCCGCCGTAGCGCGCGGACCTCAACGGTGAAGACTCGCCAGGGCGCGACGGCCAGGGTGCTGGTCATGCGTCATTCCTCTCACGGCCGGTGTGGGGTGCGTCGGTGAACGGGCTAACGGGCGGCGGCCGCGGCGCGGGAACGCCACAGCAGCCAGACGAAGTACGGGGTGCCGATCAGGGCGGTGACCAGACCGGCGGGGACCTGGGCGGGGGCGATCACGCTGCGGCCGAGCGTGTCCGCGAGGCTGACCAGGGTGGCACCGAGCAGCACCGCGACCGGCAGGACGCGGGTGTGCCGCCCGCCGACCAGTGCGCGGGCCGCGTGCGGCGCGACCAGGCCGACGAAGCCGATCACGCCGACCGCCGACACCGCGGTGGCGGTGAGCAGCGCCGCCAGGCCGAGCGCGATCAGCCGGGCGCGTTCCAGCCGGACGCCGAGCACCCGGGGCGTGTCGTCGTCGAGCGCCAGCAGGTCCAGTTCGCGCCGCACGGCGGCCACCACCGGCAGCGCGATCAGCAGCGCGATCGCCACCGGCAGCACCTGCGGGGCGGTACGTCCGTAGGTGGAGCCGGACAGCCAGGTCAGCGCCTTGCCGGTGTTCCACGGGTCGGACGACACCACGATGAACGTGATGATCGCCGTACCGCCCTGCCAGACCGCGAACCCGATCAGCACCAGCCGGTCGGAGTTGAGGCCCCGCCGCCGCGCCAGGCCGTAGACCAGCGCGAACGCGGCGACCGCGCCGAGACCGGCGGCGCCGGACAGGGCGAGCACGCCGGCCATCGGCGCGAACGTCAGCAGCGACACCGCGCCGATGCCGGCGCCGCCGGTGATGCCGAGGATGCCCGGTTCGGCGAGCGGGTTGCGGCACACCGCCTGCACCGTGGTACCGGCCAGGGCCAGCGCGGCGCCGGCCAGCAGCGCCGCGGCGACCCGCGGCCAGCGGGCGTCCAGCACGAAGGTGTACGCCGGCCCGGTGCGGCCCTGCACCCAGTTGACGATGTCGCCGAGCAGCACCCAGGTGTCACCGGCGAGCATGCCGAGCACCAGCGCGGCGGTGACGACGACCGCGCAGACCGCGACGACGACGGCGACGAAGCCGCGGGAGCGGACTGCGGCGTGGCCGCCGGGCGCCTGCCGGGTCGGCCCGGCGTCGCGGTGGCGGCGGGCCAGCCAGACCAGCAGCACCGCGCCGAAGAGCGTGGTCACCACGCCGGTCGGCACGTCGACCCCGGCCTGCCCACCGAGCACGGCGCGCAGCAGCACGTCGGAGCCGAGCACGATGACGACGCCGACGATCCCGGCCAGCGGCATCAGGATGCGGTGCCGGTGTACCTCGGGCACCCACCGGCCGAGCAGCCGGACGATCACCGGCGCGGCGAGGCCGACGAAGCCGATCGGCCCGGCCAGGGTGACCGCCGCGGCGGAGAGCAGCACGGCCAGCAGCACGACTGTCAGCCGGGTACGGCGCACGTTGAGCCCGAGCACGGTGGCGGTGTCGTCGCCGAGGGCGAGCAGGTCCAGCCGGTGCCCGAGCGTCACGAGCAGCAGCGCGGCGACCCCGATCACGGGGGCGAGCTGGGTGAACGCGACCAGGTCGCCCTGCACGAGCGAGCCGTTGCCCCAGGCGAACAGGCCGATGGTGGACTGCTCGAAGAGCAGCAGGAGCAGCATGGTCAGCGAGGCGAGCGCCATCGCGGTGGCCGAGCCGGCGAGGATGAGCCGGGTGGTGGCGGCCTGACCGCCGGCCGAGAGCAGCATGACCAGGGAGGCGGCGGCGAGACCGCCGCAGAACGCCAGCCCGCCCGCGGGCAGCGCCGGCAGCGCGATCCCGAACGCGGCGGTGGCGACGATCGCCAGGTGCGCGCCCGCGTTGACGGCGAGCGTGTCCGGCGAGGCGAGCGGGTTGCGGGTGGTCGACTGCAACGCCGCGCCGGCGAAACCGAGCGCGACGCCGACGGCCAGGCCGGTGAGCAGCCGGGGCAGGCGGGAGGCGACGAGCACCCGGGCGGTCTCGTCGTCGCCGCCGGTGAGCAGCCGGAGCAGGTCCAGCGCCCCCACCGACGACGTGCCCTGGGTGAGGTGCACCGCGGTGATCGCGACGAGCACCACCGCGGCGAGGGTGAACGCGCCGGCGACCCGGCTGCGCCGGGCGGGCGGCGGCCCGACCGGGGCCGGCCGGGTGGCCGGCCCCGGCGGGGCGGGGGCGGTCATCGCGCTCAAGCCGTGTAGACCTTCACCAGCTCGTCGATGTACTGCTTGGCGGACAGCGTGCCGCCGAACGTCCAGATGCCGTTGGGCATCTTGTGCAGCTTGTTCTGCTGGACGAACGGCAGGGAGCGCCAGATGGCGTTGCCGGCGAGGCCGTCGGCGAACACGTCGTTGCCGTCCGAGGCGTTGTAGAAGAAGTGCAGGTCCTGGCTCTTGAGGACGTTCATGCCCTCGACGTCGGTCTGGCCCAGGCCCCACATCTCGTCGGTCTTGCCGGTCCAGGCGTTCTTGAGGCCGAGCTGGATGCCGAGCTGGGAGACGAGCGCGCCCTGGCCGAACATGCGGATCGAGACGGTGCTGCCCTCCTTCCAGCCGTCGGCGATGGCGAACTGCTTGCCGGCCGCCCCGGCGTCGGCGATCTTCTTCTTGCCGTCGGCGAGCGCGGCGTCGAAGTCGGCGAGCAGCTTGTCCGCCTGGGCGGTACGGCCGGTCGCGGTGGCGATCATCTTCAGGTCCGCGCGCATCCGGCCGATGTTGTCGGAGGCGTCACTGCCCTTGGTGACCAGCACCGGGACGTACTTCTCCAGCTGGGTGACGACGGCGGAGCCACGCTCGGCCTCCATCACCACGAGGTCCGGCTGGAGGGCGACGATGGAGTCGACGCTCGGCTCACCCCGGGTGCCGACGTCCTTGACGCCCGCGTCGAGCGGGGCGGCGGTCACCCAGGTGGCGTACCCCTTCGGGTCGGCCACGCCGACCGGCATCACGCCGAGACCGACGAGCATCTCGACCTCGCCCCACTCCAGGCCGACGACCTTGGTGGCGGGGCTCTCGAGGGTGATGGTCTTGCCCCGGCTGTCGGTGACGGTGACCGGGCCGGTGGACGCGGCGTCGGAGGGGGACGGTGCGGCGGCGGGCTCCTCGGTGGTGCCGCAGCCGGCGATCATCAGCGCGCTGGCCGCGGCGGCGGCGAGCAGGGTCAGACGGGTACGCAACATCGGTTTCTCTTCTGTGGGCAGGAGTCGGTCAGGCGGAGACGCGGGTCGTGTGCCGGCCGACGGGACGAGTGGAGAGCAGGTTGGTGACCGGGTCGACGCTCACCTCGACACGAATGCCGTACGCCTCGGTGAGCGCCGCCTCGGTGAACACCTCGTGCGGCGTGCCGGCGCCGCGGACCCGGCCTTCGTGCAGGAGCACGACCTGGTCGGCGACGGCCGCGGCCTGGTTCAGGTCGTGCAGCACCACACCGACGGCGACGCCGGCGGTGTCGGCGAGTTCGCGCATCAGGTCGAGGATCTCCACCTGGTAGCGCAGGTCCAGGAACGTGGTCGGCTCGTCGAGCAGCAGGATCGCGGTGTCCTGGGCCAGGCAGGTGGCCAGCCAGACCCGCTGCAGCTCGCCGCCGGACAACTCGTCGACCGGCCGTCCGGCCATGCCGTCGACGCCCGTCACCCGCATGGCCCGGTCGATCGCGGCCGGTCCGTCGAGGTCGTTCGCGCGCCACCGCTGGCGGTACGGGTGCCGGCCGTACCCGACCACGTCGCGCACCGTCACCCCGCTGGGGGTGGGCCGGCTCTGCGCGAGCAGCGTGACCCGGCGGGCGAAGTCCCGGGCGGACAGCGCCCGGGCCGGCGTGCCGTCGGCCAGCACGATCTCGCCGTGCTCCAGCGGGTGCAGGCGGGCCAGCCCGCGCAGCAGCGTCGACTTGCCGCTGCCGTTCGGGCCGACCAACGCGGTCACGGCCGCGGGCCGAAGCGTGATGGCGGCGTCGTGCACCACCGTCGTGCCGTGGTAGCCCAGCCGCAGGTCGCTGCCGCTCAAGCCGTCGGCTCGCACCGTTCTGCTCGTCACGGAGGTTAGGCTAACCTAAGCGCTGATCACGCTGTCAAGCCGGTCCTTCGGTCGGATTCCGCACCCCGCCGCACATTGACACCTGACGCGTGGCGCGCGGTCACGTCGCGGTAGGCCGCGGCGACCCCGGCCAGCCCTCGCCCCAGCTCGGCGCCGCGCACCCCGGCGTACCCGATGACCAGCGCCGGCGGCCGGTCGTCGGCGCGCAGGGCGTAGAACCGGCCACCGCGCACCAGCACGGACCGGCGCCGCGCGGCGGCCACCATGGACTCCTCCGCGCACCAGCGAGGCAGCACCAGGTACGTCTGGAGGCCGCCACTGGCGTCGAGCGGCGCCACGCCGGGCAGGTGGCGTGCGACGTGCTGGCGTACCGCCTGGCCGCGCCGCTGGAACTCGGCCCGCAGCCGGCGCAGGTGCCGGTCGAACGCGCCGGTGTCCACGAGCCGGGCGAAGGCGAGCTGATCCAGCCCGGAACAGCCGATGTCCCAGCCGGCCCGGACCCGCTCGATCGAGGCGGCCAGCCCGGTCGGCGCGGCCAGCCAGCCGAGCCGCAGCGCCGGGGCGAGGACCTTGCTGGCGCTGCCCGCGTACACCACCCGGTCCGGCGCGACGCTCTGCAGCGCGGGCATCCGCTGCGCCGGCGCCACGAACGCGGCGTCGAAGTCGTCCTCGACGACGTACCCGTCCACCGCACGCGCCCAGTCGACGAGCTGCTCCCGGCGTCGCCGGCTCAGCGGCGCGCCGGTGGGGAACTGGCTGGCCGGGGTGGTGAGCACGGCCCGTACGCCGGTCGCGGCCAGCTCGTCGACGCGGATGCCCTCCCGGTCCACCGGCACACCGACCGGCCGCAGCCCGGCGTCGGCGACGAACGCCCACTCCCCCGGGTGCCCGGGATCCTCCACGCCGATCGCCTCGTGTCCCTGGTCGCGCAGCACCCGGCAGAGCAGCGCCAGCCCCTGGGCGAAACCGGACGTGATCATCAGGTGCTCGGGGCGGACGCGGACGCCCCGGACCCGGCCCAGGTAGCCGGCGAGCGTGCGGCGCACCGGCGGCAGCCCGGACGGCGGGGCGTAGCCCAGCTCCCGCGGCCCGGCCGAGCGGAGCACCGAGCTGACGCAGCGGATCCAGTCCTGGCGCGGGAACGTCGACACGTCGGTTCCGCCGGCGCGCAGGTCCCACACCTCGGGCGCGGGCGCCTCGTCGGCGGTGAGCGCGGAGGCGACGTCGGCGTGCGCGGAGTCCGCCACCGAGGTGCCGGAGCCGCGCTGCGAGGTCAGATAACCCTCGGCGCAGAGCTGCTCGTACGCCTCGACGACCACGGTGCGGGACACGCCGAGGTCCGTCGCGAGCTGCCGGGTGGACGGCACGCGCGTCCCGGGGCGCAGCGTGCCGTCGGTGATCCGGCCGCGCAGAGCGTTGCGGAGCTGCGCCGACAACGTCTCACGCGCATCGCCGTCAATTGACAGATTCAGATGCCACACCGATTGGTCCTCTCCCCGGTCTCCGAAGTGGTATGGACAGCGGGAACCGCACTTGGTGAAAGTGTTTCCCGGGACCGCAACCCATTCCCGACCGAACCCGGGAGGTGCCGCGCGTCCTTTTCAACGGGGGAAGTCCGATCTGTCACCGAACGCGGTCCAGCCGGTCCACGTCGGGGCATCCGGGCTGCTCAAAGGGGGGTTCCACAGTGTCCTCACTGTCGTCCACGGTGGGCGCGGAAACCGCAGACCACCGTTCGGAGACGCCGGGACGCACGACACCGGCCGACCGTATTCCAATTTCCGTGACCTCAATCACACTGCCGTCGATCAATCCGCTCGCGTTGTACACCGCATTGACACAAAGCCATGCCGCGCACGACGCGTACCTCTTCGAAACCCTGGACGGGCCGGTCGCGGACCGGCAGGCCGCGGCGGTGGGCTGGGGCCGTCTCGCCGAGCTGCGGTTCCTGGCCGACGGGTGCGAGCTGACCGCCGCCGGGCCGCTGGGCGACGCGCTGGGCGAAGTGGTCACCGGCGTCCTCGGCGCGCCGGCCCGGCGGTACGACACCACGTCCGCCTGGCACGTGCCCGGCCCGGCGCAGCTCTGGTCGGTGGTCCGCGCCGTGCAGCGGGCCTTCGCCGTCGAGACGCCCGTGCCGGCCGACCGGTTCGCCTTCGGCTTCCTCACCACCCTGAGCTACGAGGCCGCCCGCGACATGGACGAGCTGACGCTCGGCCGGGCGCACGACGACCTCCCCCGCTTCGCGCTGACGCTGTTCCGGCACACCGTCTGGTGGGACCTGCACGCCGGGACCGCGCACCAACTGCACGCCGGCGGCCCGCACCTGCCGCCGCAGCCGGCACCGCCGGTGACGCGGTTGCTCACCGGCGCGCCCGGCGACCAGCCGCCACCCGCGCCCACGCCGGCCCGGGTACGCGACACCGTCGACGAGGAGACGTTCGCCGAGCGGGTGCGGCGGTGCCTGCGGCACATCCGGGTCGGCGACAGCTACCAGGTGCAGATCGGCCACCGCATCGAGGTGGAGACCGCCCTCACCCCGCTGGACGTCTACCGCCGCCTGCGGCACCGCAGCCCGTCGCCGTACATGTACCTGGCGCCCTGGGCCGGGCGCACCGTGATCGGCGCCAGCCCGGAACTGTTCCTGCGCCTCAGCGGCGACCGGCTCTCGATGCGCCCGATCGCCGGCACCGCCGCCCGCTCGGCCGACCCGCTGACCGACCGCCGCCGGGTGGCCGAGCTGCGGGCCAGCGAGAAGGAGCGCGCCGAGCACGTCATGCTGGTCGACCTGTGCCGCAACGACATCGGCCGGGTCTGCGAGCCGGGCACGCTGTCGGTGGACGCGATGCTCGACGTCGAGCCGTTCGCGTACGTGCACCACCTGGTCTCCACCGTGTCCGGCCGCCTCGACGACGGCGCCGACGTGTGGGCGGCGGTCCGCGCCGCGTTCCCGGCCGGCACCATGACCGGCGCGCCGAAGCTGAGGTCGATGGAGATCATCGACGGGCTGGAGGCGGAGCCCCGGGGCATCTACGCGGGCGCGATCGGCCTGGTCGACGTCCGCGGGTTCGCGGTGCTCGCGCTCTGCATCCGCACCGTCGTGCACGACGGCCACCGCTACCACACCCAGGCGTCCGCCGGGGTGGTCGCCGACTCCACACCGGCCGCCGAGTGGCGGGAGACGCTGGCCAAGATGAGCGCCGCCTACTGGGCCCTGACCGGCGAGGAGCTGCTGCCGTGAAGGTCCTGCTCGTCGACGCGTACGACAGCTTCACCCACATCATCGACCAGTACCTGCGCACACTCGGCGCGCGCACGGTCGTGGTCCGGTCCCGCGTACGCAGCCCCCGGCAGCTCGCCGCGCTGCGGCCGGACGCGGTGGTGCTCGGACCCGGGCCCGGCCATCCCGGCGACTCCGGCCACGTCGAGCTGGTCCACGCCTTCGCCGGCCGGGTGCCGCTGCTCGGCGTCTGCCTCGGCCACCAGGCGATCGGCCTGGCGTACGGCGGCACGATCGCGGTGGCCCGGCACCTGATGCACGGCAAGACCAGCGAGGTCACGCACGACGGCCGGGGCGTCTACGCCGGGGCGGCGGCGCCGCTGACCGTCACCCGGTACCACTCGCTCGTCGTCGACGACCCGGTGCCGCCCCCGCTGGAGGTGACCGCCCGTTCCGGCGACGACGGCTACGTGATGGGCCTGCGCCACCGCACGCTCGCCGTCGAGGGGGTGCAGTTCCATCCGGAGAGCGTGACCACCCAGGACGGGCTGCGGTTGTTCGACAACTTCCTGCGCGGCGTACCGGCGGCGCTGCCGGTCGCCGGCTGAGCGGCGGAGACCGATCATGTCCGACTCCGTACCCCCGCTCGCCGTGGTCACCGGCGGCGCGGGCGGCATCGGCCGGGCCGTCACCGCGGCCCTGACCCGGGCCGGGCACCGGGTGCTCAGCGTGGACCGCGAGCCGGCCGCCGACCCGTCGGCGTACGCGGCACTCGTCGCCGACCTGGCCGTGCCGGAACAGGCGCAGCGGCTGCTGGACGACGTGCACGAGCGGTACGGCCTGCCCGCCGTGCTGGTCAACAACGCCGGCGTCTACCCGGCCCGGGACTTCCTCGACTACGACCCGCGCACGTACGCCGAGGTGCTGGACACCAACCTCGGCGCGACGTTCTTCGGCACGCTCGCGTACGCCCGGGCGCTGGTGGCCGCCGGACGTCCGGGCACGGTGGTCAACGTCGCCTCGATCAGCGGCCGGATCGGCAGCCCGGACGCCGCGTACGGCGCCTCGAAGGGCGCTGTCGTCGCGCTCACCCGCAGCCTCGGCCGGGCGCTGGCCGTGCACCGCATCCGGGTCAACGCGGTGGCCCCCGGGCTGGTCGAGACGCCGATGGCCGCCCGGATCCCGGCGGCCCGCCGGGACGACTACCGGGCCCGCATCCCGGCCGGCCGCTTCGGCGCCCCGGACGAGATCGCCGCCGCCGTCGCCTGGCTGGCCGGCCCGGACAGCAGCTACGTCACCGCCTCCGTGCTGGACGTCGACGGCGGCCTGCACTGACGTACACCGAGAGGACCCCGATCCATGTGGCTTCCCACCACCGGCCCGGCGGCCGGCTTCGCCGCCGACTACCTGCGCCTGCACCGCGCGTTCTACGACCGCACGCTCACCGACGCACAGCTCGGTGACTGGCGGGACCGGCAACTGCGCCGGGTGCTCGACCAGGTCGGCACCGGCTCGCCGTTCTACGCCCGGCACCTCGCCGGGATCGACCTGACCACGATCACCCCGGCCACGCTCGACCAGCTGCCCTTCACCACGAAGGCGCACCTGCGCGACGAGATGCTCGACGTGCTCAGCCGGCCGCTGGCCGAGGCCGTCTTCTTCTACGAGACCACCGGCACGACCGGGCCCGCCACGCCGTGTCCCCGCGACGGCCGCGAGGTGGTGGCCAGCAACGCGCACGTCACCGAGTCCTGGGCGTCGATCTTCCGCCACCACTTCGGCGACCACGCGCCCCGGGTCGGGCTGATGGGCCCGACCGAGGTGCACTCGTTCGGCGACACGCTCGGCGACGTGGCCCGCAACACCGGCGCGATGAACGCCAAGATCTGGCCGTACTCGCCGGTGATCGGGTTCGCCAAGGCCCTCCAGCTCATGCGGGACCTGGAACTGGAGGTGATCTGCTGTACGCCGGGCGTGGCGCTGATGCTGGCCAAGGCCGCCGAGCACCACGGCTACCGGCTGCGCGAGGACTTCGCGGTCAAGCTGCTGTTCGTCACCGGCGAGATGTGCACGCCGGCGCTGGCGCGCAACCTGGAGTCGGTCTGGGGCGCCGACGTCTACAACATCCTGTACGGCTCGCAGGAGGCGTTCGTGATCGCCACCGCCTGCCGCAACAAGCGGATGCACCTGTCCCAGACCAACTACCTGATCGAGGTGGTCGACCCGGAGACCGGTGCGTCGCACGGCCCGCGCGGCACCGGCGAGCTGACCGTGACCATGCTGGTCGACGGCGTGAAGCCGCTGATCCGCTACCGCACCGGCGACGCGGTGGTGGTCGGTGCGCCGGACTGCGACTGCGAGATGCCCGGCGACCTGGTGCGGATCGTCGGGCGGACGCTCGACCGCATCGACCTGGGCGGGCAGCGCCGTACCGCGGGGCAGATCGAGAGCGCGGTGCTCACCGGCGTCACCGGCTCGGCCGGCTACCAGGTGGTGATCGACAGCGACCCGGCCGGCGGCGACCGGCTCACCGTCCGGCTGGAGCTGCTCAAGGACCTGGTCGACGATCCGGCCGCGGTGGCCGACGGGGTGCGCCGCCGGGCCGCCGCCGCGCTCGGCGTGCCGGTGGAGGTCGAGCTGAGCGACGGGCTGGACCCGATCGTCAGCACCGGCGCGTTCGTGAGCTGGAAGGCCGCGCGGATCGTGGACCGGCGGGTCGCCGACGACCACGAGACCCGGGCGGCCCGGCGGATGGCGGGCAGGCGTGGCTACGACACCTGACACCACGGCGACACCCGACACCACAGCCGCCGAGCCGGTGCCCGCGCTGCCCGGTCCGCTCGCCGGGGCGTACGGGCGGCGGTGGCGGACGGTGGTGGACCGGTGGGCGGGCCACCCCGGCACGGCGGTGGCGACGCTGGGCCCGGCCGGCACGTCCAGCCACCTGACCGCCGCGTTCCTGGCCGAGCGGCACGGGCTGCGCATCGAGCTGTGCGACACGTTCGAGGAGGTGCTCGGCGCGCTCGTGGAACGACGCGTGGACCAGGCGTTGGTGCCGAGCGCCTACCAGGGCGCCACCCGCTTCCACTGGCACCGCGACCTGCGCCTGGACGCCTACTTCGCCCAGGCCACCCCGGAGTACGGCATCGCGGCGCGGGAGCGGGACGCGCCCCGCGGCGACGGGGAGGTGACCGTCGCCGCGCTCTGGGAGGTCCGGCGGATCTTCGCCGACCTCGCCCCGCCCGCGCTGCGCGACCGTCCGATGCGGTGGCTCGACGCCGAGTCCACCCAGCACGCCGCCGAGCTGCTCGCCGCCGGGGCCGCCGACCTCGCGGTGACGAATGCCCCGGGGGTACGCCGGCACGCGCTGCGCTGGGTGGTCCGCCGCCCCGGCGCGGAGATCGTCTGGCTGATCTTCGGCCACCGCCGCCCGCACCTTCGAGGAGAACCGGAGTGACAGTCGTGTCCCGACGAACGTTGCTGCACCGCGCCACCGTCCAGGAAGGGCTGGGGGCGGCGTCCCGGCCGCACCACAGCGTGCTGCTCGACGGGGATCGGATCGTCGCGGTGCTGCCCGAGGCGCAGGCCCCGCTGCACGACCCGGACGTCGACGTGCTCGACCTGGACGGGCGGACGGTGATGCCGGGCATGACGCTCGGCCACACCCACATCGCCTACCTCGACGTGCTCGACGGCCGGGAGACGCTGTTCAAGTACTCGATCCCGGAGGTGACGCTGGGCGCGGCGGCGAACGCGGCCGCCATGCTCCGGCTGGGCTACACCGCGTTCGTCGGCGCCGGCTCGGTGGCCGGCATCGACATGGCGCTGCGCCGGGCGATCGACGCCGGGCGGCTGCCCGGGCCGCGGATCACGCCGTGCAGCCGGGACCTGATGGTCTCCGGGCCGCCGCAGCGGCGCAGTCCGGCGGTCAAGCAGCGCATCCCCACCGACCTGATGCGGCTGGCCGACACCCCGGAGGAGCTGGTCGAGTACGTCGACACCGAGGTCGCCCAGGGCGCCGAGATCATCAAGGTGTTCTCCACCGGCGACGACACTTTCCCCAACGGCCGCTCGCACGAGCTGCTGTTCACCGCCGAGGAGCTGGTGGTCGCGGCCCGCGCCGCTCACGAGCGGGGGGTACGGATCCGGGCGCACTCGCGCGGGCTGGGCGGCATCCGCAACGCGATCGCCGCCGGGGTGGACGTGATCGACCACGCCACGTACGCCGACGACGCGGCGCTGGAGGCGATCGCCGAGCGCGGCATCTTCGTGGTGCCCAGCCTGCACCAGCCGCACCGGCTGCTGACCACCGGCACCGCGCACGGCAAGACCCCGGAATACCTGGAGACGCTGGAGTTCCGGGCCGAGGTGGAGAACACCCTGCGGATCCTGCCGCTGATGGTGGAGATGGGCATCCCGATCGTGGCCGGTGACGACTTCGGCTTCGCCTGGACCCCGCACGGCCGGTACGCCGAGGAGCTGGAGACGTACGTGAGCATGGCCGGCATCCCCGCGCCGACGGTGCTGACCTGGGCCACCGCCAACGGCGCGCGGCTGGCCGGGCGCGGCGACGAGGCCGGGACGGTGCAGCCGGGCCGGCTGGCCGACCTGGTGGTCACCGACGGCGACCCGGCGCGGGACATCACCGTGCTGGGTCGGCCGGAGGCGATCGAGATGGTCCTGCTGGGCGGACGGGTGGTCGCCGGGGACGCCGCCGCATTCCGGGACCGCCGGCCGGCCGGGGTGGCCTGATGCGGCCGGCACGGCGAAGCGGCCCACAGCCCCGGATTGGCCTCACCGGATCGGCGGGGATTGGCCACAACCGGTGGCGGCGCCGCTTCGTACGGTCGGGGCGACCGTGTGAACCGAACCGACGGGGATGACGATGACCCAGCTCAGCGACGGCGCCGGCCGGCTGTCCGTCCGGATCGACGACCGGGTGGCGGCGAGCGTGCCGGACTACGTCCTCGGCCTGCTCGCCGTGCCGGCGATCGAGGTCGGGCCGGCCCACCCGGCCGTGGCGGACCGGCTCACCGCCGCCGAGGACGCGCTGCACCGGGCCGGCCTGGACAAGGCCGGGGTCTCCGAGCTGCCAGGCGTCGCCGGCTGGCGGGCGGCGTACCGGGCGGTGGCGGTGAACCCGAACCGGTTCCCGTGCGCCGCCGAGTCGATCGCCCGGCGGGTGGCCCGGGGCGACCGGCTGCCCCGGATCAACGCGCTCGTGGACCTCTGCAACGCCGTCTCGCTGGACTCGGCGCTGCCGGTCGCCTCGTGCGCGGTGGACGGCATCGCCGCGCTCGCCGTCCGGCCGGCCGACGGCACCGAGACGTACCTGCCGCTGGGCGCGCCCGACGCGCCGGAGCGGCCCGAACCGGGCGAGATCGTCTACGCCGACGACCACGGGCGGGCCCACTCCCGGCGCTGGAACTGGCGCCAGGGCCACCTGGTCCGTACCGACCTGGGCCGGCGGCGGCTGCTGCTCACCGTCGAGGCGGCTCATCCGGGCGGCCGGGCGGAGGTGGAGGCGGCGCTGGACCGGCTCGGCGCCGTGCTCGGCGAGCTGACCATCGCGCCCCGCCACCGGGCGGTGCTGGACCGGGACACCCGTGACGCCGTGTTCGCCGTCGAGGCGCCGCTCAGCCCCGCCGGCACCCCGGGAGGCCGCTCGTGAACCGCGCGATCCTGATCGTCTACCGGCCCGCGGCCGGTCGCTACGCCGCCCAGTTCCGCAGCGTGGTCGCCGCCGCCACCGACCTCGGTGTGGACAGCGTGGTGCTGCTGCCCACCGGCCAGCCGGCGCCGGAGACCGCCGGGCTGTCCTGCCACCGGGCCGACCTGGACGACCCGGACGCGGTCCGGGCGGCGGTCGCGGCGATCGTCGCCGACCGTCCGATCGAGCGGATCTTCCCGCTGTTCGAGGGCGACGTGCTGACCGCCGCGCGGTGCCGGCGCGACCACGGCATCCCCGGCCTGGACCCGGAGCAGGCGCTCGCCTTCCGGGACAAGAACGTGATGCACCGCCGCGCCGTCGAGCTGGGCGTGCCGGTGGCCCGCTCCTGCCGCCCGGACACCATCGGCGCGGTCGCCGAGTTCGCCGCCGAGGTGGGCTGGCCGGTCGTGGTCAAGCCGTACGCCGGCTGGGCCTGCGGCGACACCCACCGGGTGGACTCGGCCGACGACCTGGCCCGGGTGTGGCCGCTGGTGGCCGACGCGCGCCACGACTACCGGGTCGAGGAGTACGTCCGCGGCGCGGAGTACCACGTCGACTCGCTGCTGCGCGACGGCGAGGTGGTCTTCGAGCAGCTCTCCCGCTACACGTACTCGGTGCTGGAGTTCCGCGACGAGCCCGGCGGCACGATCTCCCGCAAGCACGACCTGACCCCCGCGGAGCGGCGCATCCTGACCGCCAACGCGGGCCTTCTGCGCGGCTTCGGCATGCGTACCGGTGTCGCGCACGTCGAGTTCTTCCTCCGCGACGACGGCGAGGTGATCTTCGGCGAGGCGGCGGCCCGGGCCGGCGGCGGGTCGATCGTCCCGGCCATCGAGGCCGGGCGCGGCATCAACCTGGCCGGCGAGTGGTGCCGGCTGGAACTGGACCCCGGGCACCGGCCCGCCGCCGCGCTGGGCGCGGAGACCGGCACCGAATACCTCTGCTCCGACCGGTACGGCCGGATCACCGCGATCACCACCGCCGACGAGCTGCGGGCACTGGACTCGGTCCTCGACGCCGACGTGTGGAAGGGCGTCGGCGACGTGCTCGCCCCGCCGACCGCCTCCAACGACGTGCTGGGCTGGTACGTCTGCGAGGGCCGGGACTTCGACGACGTACGCGCCCGGTTCAAGACCATCCGGGACGCCTTCCGGGTGCGTACCGAGCCGGCCGGGGAGGCGTCATGTGGCTGAGCCGGTTCCGGGCGCTGCCCCGCCCGCTGCGGATGCTGGTGCTCGCCTCGTTCATCAACCGCGCGGGCATGTTCGTCTTCCCGCTGCTCGCGGTCTACCTGGTGCGCAGCCGAGGGTTGAGCACCGGCGAGGCGGGTGTGCTGATCTCGGTCGGCAGCACCGGCCTGCTCGCCGGGAGCCTGCTCAGCGGCCCGGTCTGCGCCCGCGCCGGGCGGCGGGCCGCGCTGGTGTCCAGCCTGCTGCTCAACGCGGCCGGATACCTGGGGCTGGCGGTGCTGGACGGCCCGCCGTGGACGTACGCGGCGCTGCTGTTCGTCGCGCTGGTCGGCATGGGCATGTTCGCGCCCGCGGCCAACACGCTGATCGCCGACCTCGCCGAGCCCGAGCAGCGGCCGTTCGCATACACCGTCAGCTACATCGCCAACAACCTCGGCATGGGCGTCGGGCCGCTGCTGGGCGGCCTGGCCGCGGCGTACTCGTACGGCCTGATGTTCGCCGGGAACATCCTGCTCGGGCTGCTCGCGGCGCTCACCATCCGGCTCAGCGTGCCCGCCGACACCCGCCGCGACGCGGCCGGGACACCGGCGAAGGCCGGGCTGCGCCGGGCGGCGCTGCGGCGCGACCTGGACGTCGCGGTGCTGGTGGTGCTCTCGTTCTGCTACGTGGCGCCGCTGATCGGGCTGGAGTACACGCTGCCGCTGGCGGTCACCGGGGTGCTGAACTCGTCGGTGGCGGTGGTCGGCGCGGTCTACACCATCAACAGCATCGTCGTGGTGGGCGCCGGCATGTTGATCGAGAAGCGGATCGAGGCGTACCCGACGCGCACGCTGCTCGTCGTCGCCGGCCTGCTCTGGTCGGCCGGGATGGCGGTGCTGGTGTTCGCGTTCTCGCTGCCCGCCGTGCTGCTGTCCACCGTCGTCTGGACGCTCGGCGAGATCATCGCCTCGGTGGTGGTGCCCACCTACATCGCCGACCACGTCGAACCACGCCGGGTCAGCGCCTTCATGGCGCTCAACGGTTTCGTGCTCAGCTCCGCCCGGCTGGTGGTGCCGATGGGGCTGGGCTTCGTCTGGCAGGCGCACGGGCACCGGCCCGTGCTGCTCCTGCTGCTGCTGACCCCGCTGGCCGGCGTCCTCGCGTTCGCCGCGCTGCGGATCCGGCCCGAGGCCCGGCCGGTGCCGGAGTCCGCCGCGCCGGCCCCCGCCCGTCCCTGACCGCCCGACCCCTCACCGGAAGAGGCCCATGACCGCCACGAAGTTCGTCCTGCCCGAGAGCGACATCCCGACGACCTGGTACAACGTGGTTCCCGACCTGCCCAAGGGGCTGCCGCCGATGCTGCACCCCGGCACCCGGGAGCCGATCACCCCGGCCGACCTGGCGCCGCTGTTCGCGTCCGAGCTGATCGCGCAGGAGTTCTCCACCGAACGGGACGTGGACATCCCCGGCCCGGTGCTCGACATCTACCGGCAGTGGCGGCCCAGCCCGCTGATCCGGGCCCGCCGGCTGGAACGCGACCTGGACACCCCGGCGCGGATCTACTTCAAGTACGAGGGGGTCAGCCCCGCCGGCAGCCACAAGCCGAACACCGCCGTCCCGCAGGCGTACTACAGCAAGCTCGACGGCGTACGGCGGCTGACCACCGAGACCGGCGCCGGCCAGTGGGGCAGCTCGCTGTCGATGGCGTGCGCGTACTTCGACCTCGAGTGCGAGGTCTTCATGGTGCGGGTCAGCTACGACCAGAAGCCGTACCGGCGGGGCCTGATGGAGACGTTCGGCGCCTCGGTCACCGCCAGTCCCAGCGACCGCACCGAGGCCGGCCGGGCGGTGCTGGCCACCGACCCGGACTCCACCGGCAGCCTCGGCCTGGCCATCTCCGAGGCGGTGGAGGCCGCGCTGCACAGCGGCGGCGCCGCCCGGTACGCACTCGGCTCGGTGCTGAACCTCGTGCTCATGCACCAGACGATCATCGGCCAGGAGGCGCTGGCGCAGATGGGGCTGGCCGGCGACTACCCGGACGTGGTGGTCGGCGCGGCCGGCGGCGGCTCCAACTTCGCCGGCCTGGCCCTGCCGTTCCTGCGCCGCCAGCTCGACGGCGGTCCCACGGTGCGGTTCGTGGCCGCCGAGCCGGCGTCCTGCCCGTCGCTGACCCGGGGCAGCTACGACTACGACTTCGGCGACACGGCCGGACTCACCCCGCTGGCCAAGATGCACACGCTCGGCCACGACTTCCGGCCGCCCGCGATCCACGCCGGCGGGCTGCGCTACCACGGCATGGCGCCGATCGTGAGCGCGCTGCGCGAGGTGGACCTGATCGAGGCGCGGGCCGTGCCGCAGACCGCCTGCTTCGAGGCGGGCGTGCGGTTCGCCCGCAGCGAGGGGATCGTGCCGGCGCCGGAGTCCAGCCACGCGGTACGGGTCGCCGTGGACGAGGCGCTGCGCTGCCGGGAGACCGGCGAGGAGAAGGCGATCCTGTTCTCCCTGTCCGGGCACGGCCACTTCGACATGCAGGCGTACATCGACTACTTCGCCGGAAAGCTGACGGACTGACACCGGGCGGGACGCGGCGCGGTGCGGCGCCGCGTCCCGGCCGACGAGCCCTCGGGGGTGCGATTGCCCAGCGAAGCAGCCACCATCCTGGCCATCAACGGTTCCGAACGGGCGGGCGGCAACACCGACCTCGCGGTCGCGCACGCCGGACGCCTGATCGCCGAGCGCGGGGCCGTCCTGCGCACCATCCGGCTGCGCGAGCACCGGATCTCGCCGTGCAGCCCGTGCGGCGACTGCAACAGCCGTACGCTGCCGTGCACAGTGGACGACGACGTCCCCGCCCTGGTGGAGCAGATGGTCAGTGCCGACGGGCTGATCTACGCGGCGCCGGTGCACGGGTTCGGCCTGGCCCACCTGATGCAGATCTTCATCGAGCGGGCCGGGGTCGGCTACCTGCGCTTCACCCGCCCGCTGGCCGACAAGGTCGGCGGCATCATCGTCACCGGCCGCCGCTACAGCGACTCGTCGGTGCACAACCAGATCGTCAACAATCTGCTGCTCAACCGCATGATCCTGGTGGGCAGCGGTTTCCCGGTCCTGCTGCGCAACACCACCGGCACGCCCGGCCTGACCGACCCCGAGGGCGTCGACGCGCTGGAACGCATGGTGCACCGCATGGTCGACATGGTGCAGCTGCTCAAACGCCACCAGCGGGTCGCCGGCGGCCCGGTGCTGCCCTCGCGGGACCGCAACGAACGCGTGCCGCGGCCCCGCCGCGCCGAATCCCTACCGACCAGAGGAGACACCGAGAATGTCCACTGAGCAGGCGACCGTCCCGGTCGGCATCGACTTCCCCGCCGCCGAGTGGGAGAAGTGGGACAAGCCCGGCGCCGAGGGCCGGGTCAAGATCGCGTACGTCGGGGGGCAGCGGCTGCGCCTGCTGGAGCTGCCCGCCGGGTTCGACGAGCACCACTGGTGCCTGCGCGGGCACACCGGCTACGTGCTGCGGGGCGAGTTCACCATCCACTTCCGGGACCGCTCGGTGCCCTGCCGCCCCGGCATGGGCTTCGTCATCCCCGACGACGAGGAGCACCGCTCGCAGGGCAGCGCGGACGAGCCCACCGTCGTGTTCGTGGTCGACCGGACCGGCCAGCCGTGAGCGACGCGCCCGGCGCCGGGACCGACGGTGCGGCCCGCATCACCGAGCTGCGGGCCGCCGTGGACCGGCTCGACCAGCGGATCGTCGAGTTGCTGGCGGTCCGTACCCGGGTGGTCCGGGAACTGACCGCGCACAAGTCCGACGAGGCGGCCGTGCGGTCGCCGGACCGGGTCCGGCAGGTGCTCGACCGGGTCGCCGAGCTGGCCGGCCGGCACGGCATGCCGCCGGAGGTCGCGGTGGCCACGTACCGCACGCTGATCGAGGAGCTGACCCGGATGCAGCTGGACATGCTGGTGGACCGCCGTGCGGCCGGGGCGGCGCCGGCCGCACCGGCGGCACCGGAGCGGCGATGACCGGCCGCCGGGCGCCGGTCGACCTGCGGCACGCGCTCGCCACGCTCGACCCGCTGCCCGGCGAGCTGGTCCGCGTCGCCGAGGAGCTGCCCGCCCGCTACGGCGTCTCGGCGCACTACGCCCGCTGGGCCGGCGCGCCCGCCGCGCCACCCACCGGGCCCGGCCCGGCGGTGCTGTTCGACCGGGTACGCCCCGAGCACGGCCCCACCCGGGCCGTGCTGATGGGCCTCTACGGCACCCGGCGCCGCGCCGCCGGACTGCTCGGTGTCACCCCGGCCGAGCTGCCGCACCGGCTGCTCGACGCGGTGGCCGCGCCCCGGCCGCCGGTGCCCGCCGCCGACCCGGCGCGCTGGCCCCGGCACCGGCTGCCGCTGGACCTCACCGCGCTGCCGGTGCCGGTGCTCACCGACGAGGACGCCGGCCCCTACCTGACGCTCGGTGCGGTGCTCGCCACCGACCCGGACACCGGGGTACGCAACCTGTCCGTGCACCGGATGTGCGTCCAGGGCCCGGACACGCTGACCATCTGGATGGTCCCCGGCCGCGACCTGGAACTGGCCCACCAGGCCGCGTTGCGCCGGGGCGCGGCGCTGCCGGTGGCGATCCACCTCGGACTCGGCCCGGCGGTGCTGCTGTCCTCCTGCTGCCCCACCTCGCTGGTGCCGCCGGACCTGGACGAGCTGGCGGTGGCCGGGGCGCTCGCCGGCCGGCCGGTCGAGCTGCTGCCCTGCGCCACGGTGGACGCCGAGTTCGTCGCGCACGCCGAGTACGTCATCGAGGGCGAGCTGCTGGCCGAGCACGCGCCGGAGAGCCGGCACGGCGCGGTGGCCACCCCGGAGTTCCTCGGCTACCAGGGCCGCGCGCACCCGTCGCTGCCGCTGATCCGCGTCACCGCGATCACCGCGCGGGAGAGCCCGATCCTCCAGGCCGTCTCCGGACCCGGGCACGAGCAGTCGGTGCTGCTCGGCTTCGGGATGGAGGCCGCGGTGCTGGACCTGCTGCGCCGCCGGGGCACGCCGGCGCCGGCCGCGCACTGCCACACCGCCGGCGGCGGCCAGCTCATGGTGGTGCTCCAGTGGCCGGCCAAGCGCGGCCCGGCGGACGACGACACGGTACGGGACGCGGCGGAGGCGGTGCTGGACGGCTTCCGGATGGCCAAGCTGGTGCTCTGCGTGGACGAGGACGTCGACGTGGAGTCCGACCAGGACCTGTGGTGGGCCATGGTGACCCGGTTCCAGGCCGACCAGGATCTGCGGGTCCTGGCCGACCGGGAGGGATTCCCGCTGGACCCGAGCCAGCACACCGGCTACTCCCGGTCGCTGTCCGCCGACGGGCGCACCGCGAAGGCGGTGTTCGACTGCACGGTGCCGTACGCCCAGCGGGACCGGTTCCGCCGGCCCCGGTTCACCGAGCCGTCGCGTCCCGTGCCGCGCCGGCCAGCAGCGCCACTCCCTCGCTGATCCGGGCGGTGGGCAGCGCCGCGTACCCGATCAGGAACGTCGGCTCCGACGGCGGGTGGGTGACGAAGTAGCCGGAGGCGGGATAGACCCGGACGCCGCGCGCGGCGGCGGCGCGCACGATCGCCGCCTCGCCGGCTCCGGGCACGCCGCCGAGCGTGACCAGCACGTGCAGCCCGGCGGCGGCGCCGGACACGCGTACCCCGGCGCCGAAGTGCTCGTAGAGCGCCTCCAGCAGCCGGGCCCGCCGCTGCCGGTAGAGGCGGTCCATCCGGGCGATGTGCCGGGCGTACGCGCCGGAGTCGACGAACTCGGCGAGCGCCTCCTGGGTCAGCGTCGGGGTCAGCCGGTCGGTGATCCACTTGATGCCGAGGAACGGCCGGACCAGGTGCGGGGGCAGCACCGCGTAGCCGATGCGCAGCGACGGGAACAGCGTCTTGCTGAAGCTGCCCACGTACGCGACGTCCGCGCCCTGCGGGTCGGCCGCCAGCGACGGCAGCCGCTCGGCGGCGAAGGTGAACTCGTTGTGGTAGTCGTCCTCCAGCACGGTGACGGCGTGCTCGCGCGCCCAGCGCAGCAGCGCCCGCCGCCGCCGCTCGGACATGACGAACCCGGTCGGGAACTGGTGCGACGGCGTGACGTACACCAGCCGGACCCGGGCCGGGTCCAGGCCGTGGCCGCGTACCCGGTCCTCGATCTCGCCGACCCGCAGCCCCTCCTCGTCGACCGGCACCGGCACCACGGCGGCCCGGGAGTAGCCGAAGATCTGCCGCAGCACGGTGTGGCTGGGGTCCTCGATCACCACCACGTCGTCCGGGCCGACGAGCAGCCGGACCAGGATGTCCATGGCCTGGGTGGCGCCGCTGGTGACGATGGTGTGCTCGCGGGCCACGTCGAGTGCCCGGCTGCGCCGCAGCAGCGCGGCGATCTGGGCGCGCAGCGCCGGGGAGCCCTCGGCCGGGCCGTAGCCCAGCGCCACCGCGTCGGCGCGGCTCACCGCCGTGGCGAGCGACTGCCGCCAGCGCGCCACCGGGAAGCTCGCCAGCGCCGGGGTGCCGTGCCGGAAGTCGTACGCCCCGTCCGGCCGGTGCATGGGTGCCGGCTCCCACGGCCGCCACAGCGGGCTGCCGGCGTCGGTCGGCAGCGGCGGTTCCGGGTGCAGCGGGGTGCGGCCCGGCGGGTCGCGGTGCGGCAGGTCGGGCAGGGCGTCGCTGACCCGGGTGCCGGAGCCGCGCCGGGAGGTGAGGACGCCGTTGGCGCGCAGCAGCTCGTACGCGCGGGTGACCACGGTGCGGGAGACGCCGAGCTGGTGGGCCAGCTCCCGGCTGGGCGGCACCGGGTCGCCGGGGCGCAGCCGGCCGGCGCGGACGGAGCCGCTGATCTGGTCGCTGAGCTGCTGCTGCAACGGCACCGGGCTGTCCCGGTCGAGCACCACGAGCAGCTGCGACGACCCCACCCGCTACGCTCCCCCACCTAGCCGCCCCTGCCCGCGATCCTAGTCCCACCCCACCCCCACGACCCCGCCGATCATGAAGTTGACGCCGTTGTCGATCTCCGATTCGGCCGCCAACTTCATGATCGACCGGGTGAGGGCGGGGGGTTAGAGGGCCGGGGAGGGCTAGAGGGAGACTGGGCGGCCGCCGAGGGTCACCGTGAGGCGGCCGTCGGTGGTGAAGGACCAGGCCAGGGCGCCGGAGTACGTGGCGCAGCGGGAACCGTTGGCGCCGGACCAGAACTGGTTCGAGCCGTCCACGTTGCCGACCGTCTTGTCGTTGGAGCCGCTGCCGGCGAAGCGGCAGGAGGTGTTGCTCCGGAAGACCGAGGTGCCGGCGTCGAACGAGAAGTTGCGTTCGGTGTTGTCGATGCTCAGGTTGTTCGAGATCGTCATGGTGCCCGGGTTGCGGTTGTAGGTGAACCCGTGCTTGCCGTTGCGGTACGCGATGGTGCGCCGGACGGTGTGGTTGACCGCGATGTCCTCGCCGCCGAGCTTGAAGCCGTTGCGGTCGCCGTTGCCGTTCTGCGTGCCGTTGCTCAGCGTGCCGTTGCTGTACGCGAGCGAGTCCTCGATGGTCACCGTGCCGATCGCGCCGGTGTCGGACTTGGTGTAGAGATCCCAGCCGTCGTCGATGTTGTGGTGCGACACCGCGTACCGGAAGACGTTGCCGCCGCCGACGGTGAGCTTGGCCGCGAAGCCGTCGGCGTCCTCGCCGTCGGAGTCGGCGTTGTCGTGCGACTCCACGCTGACCATGAGGTTGTTCGCCGGCCACTGGTCGCGCGGCGTGCTGGAGGCGATCCGGGACAGTTGCAGCCCCGTGTCGCGGTTGAAGCGGGTCACCGTGCGCTCGATGATGTTGTTGCTGCCACCGACGAAGATGCCGTTGTCACCGGCCCGTTCCACCACGAGCCCGCGCACGTGCCAGTACGAGGCGTTCAGCGCCAGTCCGCGGTTGGCCGGGTCCTCGCTCATCGCCGAGAAGTTCAGGATCGGCGTCTCGCCCGGGTAGGCGTACAGGTTCTTGCGGGCGCTCGACGTGCCGTTGTTGCCGGCGGCGACGGTGACCGTCTGGGACAGGTTGTACGTGCCGCCGCGCAGGTAGATCGTGCCCCCCGCGCCGACCCGGGTGATCGCCGCGGCGATCGTGGTGGGGCTGGCCTGGGTGCCGGCCGCCCCGGCGGTGCCGTTCGGCGCGGCGTAGATCGCGCCGACGGTCGGCGGCGGCGTGCTGGGCGGAGGCGTGCTCGGGGGCGGGGTGCTCGGGGGCGGCGTGGTGGGAGACGGCGGGGCGCTGGTCGGCGGCGTGCCGGTGGTGGGGGTGACGCCGCCGGTGCAGGTGACGCCGTTGACCGCGAACGTGGACGGGACCGGGTTGCTGCTGTTGTTCCAGGTGCCGTTGAAGCCGAACGACGTGCTCGCGTTGGTGCCCAGGCTGCCGTTGTAGCTGACGTTGGCGGCCCGCACCGAGGCGCCGCTGGCGGTGATCTCGGCGCCCCAGGCCTGGGTGACGCTCTGCCCGGCGCCGAAGGTCCAGGTGACGGCCCAGCCGTCGAGCGGGTCGCCGAGGTTCGTCAGGTTGACGTTGGCGGTGAATCCGCCGCCCCACTGTGCGGTGACGGCGTAGTCGACGCGGCAGCCGGCGGCAGCCTGGGCGGCGGTCGCGCCGACGGCCAGGCCGGACGCGGCGAGCGCGGCCGTCGCCGCGGCGGACGTCCACAACACCGTACGGCGGTGTCGGTTGATCATGCTGGTCTCCTGCGGGTGGTGGTGCCGTGCCCACGCCGCCACCGATGCCCGGTCGGTGTCGGGGGTGGGCCTTGATACCCGGACGCCAGTGCCATGCCGAACGCTCACGTCTCCCGCACAGTAAGCGCTTTCAGCGCAGCCTAACGATGGGCGTCGATGCGGTCAAACCTCGGTCCGCGCTGAACGATGTCGACGCGCCGCCCGTATCCACTGCCGACCGGAACATCGGCCGGAACCGCGATGCCGGAGCGGGCACGAGCAGATTCCTCCAGTCGTCACTTCGCACCGCGGAGACGGGGCGGCAGCCGCCGCGCCGGGTCTCCCGGTCAACCAGAGGAGAGGTGCATGGCCAGGGGTACGCGCAAGACCGCGGTCCTGAAGGTCGGCGGGGTGGGCGCCCTCGCGGCGCTGTTGTTCGCCGGTGGGCTGCAACTGGCGTCGGCGGGCGAGAACGGCCGCCCGGCCACCACCGCCGCCGCGCAGACCGTGAACTGCCCGACCGTACGCGACAAGCTGCCGGCCGTACCCGCGGCGGCCGCGGCCCAGGTGGAACGGGAACTGGCCAACCTGGACCAGGAGATCGCCCGGCAGAACGAACGGCTCGCCCGGCTAGCGGTACGTCCCGAGGGCGGCCCGAACTTCGTCGACAACGCGATCCTCGGCCCGCTGCGCAGCAAGCGGACCGCCGTGCTCGACCGGATCGAGATCGCGTTCAACCGGATCGGCGCGCAGCGCCCGGACCTGGACGCGCTCGCCACCTGCTCGCTCAACGCCCCGGGCGTGCCGAGCGCCGTCAACGGCGGCGCCCAGGGCGGCAGCGGCCAGAACGGCAACGGGCAGAACGGCAACGGCAACGCGGGAGGCCAGAACGGCAACACCGGCGGCGCGGCCCGGACCGTCGACTGCCCCCGGGTCGACCTGCCCGCCGTCCCGGCGGCGGCCGCCGCCCAGGTGCGGGCCGAACTGGCCACGCTCGACAAGCAGATCGCCGAGGCCGACGCCCGCCTCGCCCGGCTCGCGGTACGCCCCGAGGGCGGCCCGGCGTTCATCGACAACGCCATCCTCGGCCCGCTGCGCAGCAAGCGCGTCGCGGCGCTCGACCGCATCGAGATCGCGTTCAACCGGGTCGGCGCGCAGCGGCCCGACCTGGACGCGCTCGCCACCTGCGGCCTGAACTGATCCGGCCCGGTCGCGGCCCGGCGGGCGTATCCCGCCGGGCCGCGACCGCTGTCACAGCGGCCCGAACACGTCGCCCGGGTCGTCGTCCAGCGAGAGCGTCTCCAGCACCGTCAGAAGCTGCCGTTCCTCGTACCGGAAGTGCGACTTCATGATCGCCGCCACGCCCTCCAGGTGCCGGGCCAGCTCGCCCGGCGGGGCGTCCCGGGCCACGGCCGCGCCCAGCCCGGTCAGCAGGTACCCGATCATCGAGTGGTCCTGCCGCAGCCGGTCCAGCGTGGCGCGCAGCTCGGGGTGCCGCGCCGCGATCGCCGGGAAGAGGCTGCGGTCCTCGCCCTCGTGATGCGCGGTCAGCGCCGCGCAGAACCCGTGGCAGTACAACAGCAGGTCACGCGTCGCCGGGCGGGCCGGTTCACCGTCGGCGAGCGCCCGCCGGGTCACCTCCAGCGCCTCGCGCAGCCGCTCGTGGACGGCGCGCATCTCCCGGCTCCAGGCCACCAGCCTGGTCTGTCCGCCCTCAGCCATGTGGCGAGGGCGAAGGGACGACGAGTGTCATCGTCGTGCTCCCTTCGATCCGGCGCCTCCATGCCTGACACGGTCTGCCACCGGCACGCGACGCTGCGCGGAGCCTAACCGGCGGCACCGGTGCCATCAAGTAGTGCCAGCGCTACCCCGCTTCGGGCAGCAGGCGGTATGGAGCGTGGCGCCCGATTCTCCGAGGCTTGAGGCCGTACCCGTTCACCTCCGTCGAGGAGTTCCCATGATTCGCCGTACCTTCCCGGTCGCCGTCGGCGCCACGGCCCTGCTGACCGTCGCCGCGCTGGGTGTGCCCGCCGCGTCCGCCACGACCACCGACGCCCGGCGTCCGGCCGCCGACGCCGTCCAGCAGCGGCTGGACGGCCTGGTCGCCGAGCACGGCTTCCCCGGGGCGCTGGCCTCCGTACGCCGCGACGGCCGGGTGCGCGACTACACCGCCGGGGTCGGTGACCTGCGCACCGGCGCCGCGATCCCGCGCGACGCCCGGGTGCGCGCCGGCAGCAACACCAAGACGTTCACCGCCGTGGTCGTCCTCCAGCTCGTCGGCGAGGGCCGCCTCGACCTCGACGCCCCGGTGGAGCGCTACCTGCCCGGCGTGGTGCGTGCCAACGGCAACGACGGGCGGCGGATCACCGTACGCCAGTTGCTGCAGCAGACCAGCGGCCTGCCCGACTACGACGACGTGGTGTTCAGCAAGGCGCAGGACCTGGTGGACCGGCGCAGCGACTACTTCGACCCGCGCCGGCTGGTGGACGAGGCGCTCACCCAGTCGCGGCACTTCCCGCCGGGCGAGAAGTGGGAGTACAGCAACACCAACTTCGTCCTGGCCGGGCTGATCGTCGAGCGGGTCACCCAGCGCCCGGTCGGCGAGGAGATCACCCGGCGGATCATCGAGCCGCTGCGGCTGCGCGACACGTACTGGCCGCAGACCGGCGAGCAGGACCTGCCCGGCCGGCTGCCGCGCGGATACGTGGCGGTGGAGCCGGGCGCGCCGTGGGTCGACGTGACCCGGATGGACCCGTCGCTGGGCTGGGCCGCCGGCCAGCTCGTCTCGACCCCGTCGGACCTGCGCACGTTCTTCGAGGCGCTGCTGGCGGGCAAGCTGCTCGAGCCGGCCCAGCAGGCGGCCATGACGCGTACCGTGCCGGCGCCCGATTTCGAGCCCACCGGTGTCTGGGAGTACGGCCTGGGCATCGCCCGGCACGAGCTGCCCTGCGGCGGTCACGCCTGGGGGCACGGCGGCGACATCCAGGGCTTCGAGACGCGCAACCTGTCCACCACGGACGGGCGCAGCGCCGTGGTCGCGGTGACCGCGCTGCCGACCGGCCTGGAGATGATGGATGCGGTCAGCAGCACCGTCGACGCGATCCTGTGCGGCACCGGCCGCTGATCCGGGTCGACACCGCACGCGCGCCGCCTCCCCGCGAGGCGGCGCGCCTGCGCGCATGGGCCTACCGCCGGCCGTCGAGATAGCGCAGCACGGCGGTGACCCGGCGGTCGGCGCGGTCGTCCGGCGGCAGGCCCAGCTTCGCGAAGATGTTGCGGATGTGCTTGTGCACCGCGCCCTCGGTGACGAACATCCGTTCCGCGATCGCGCTGTTGCCCAGCCCTTCGGCCATCAGCGCCAGCACCTCGTGCTCACGCGGCGACAGCTCGGCCAGCGCGGTGTCCGGCCGCCGGTTGCGGGCGAGCAGCTGCCCGACCACCTCGGGGTCGATCACGCTGCCGCCGGCCGCGACGCGGTGCAGCGCGGCGAGGAACTCCTCGACCCGGCCCACCCGCTCCTTGAGCAGGTAGCCGAGCCCGGACGCGCCGACCGAGAACAGCTCGGTGGCGAACGCCTGCTCGACGTACGCGGACAGGACCAGCACCGCGAGGCCCGGCCGGCGGCGGCGGGCCTCGACCGCGGCGACGATGCCCTCGTCGGTGTGGGTGGGCGGCATCCGCACGTCGACGATCGCCACGTCCGGCCGGTGCTCGTCCACAGCGGTCAGGAACTCCCCCGGCGTGCCGGCGGTGGCGACCACGTCCAGGTCCTCGGCGCGCAGCAGCAGCGCCAGCCCTTCGCGCAGCAGCGCGTCGTCCTCGGCGATCACGATCCGCATGGCAGCTCCACGTGCATCCTCGTCGGTCCTCCCGGTGGACTCGTGAGCGTCATCCGCCCGTCGTACGCCCCGACCCGGCGGCGGATGCCGGTCAGCCCGGAGCCGCGCGTCTCGTCGGCGTCCCCGCGCCCGTCGTCGGTGACTGTCACGAGCAACCGGTCCCCCTCCCGGCACACGGAGACGTCCACGGCGCTCGCGCCGCTGTGCCGGACCACGTTCGTCAGCGCCTCGGCCACCACGAAGTACGCGGTGGCCTCGACCGCCGCCGCGCAGCGCACGCCGACGTCGACCCGCAGGCGGCACGGCACCGCGCACTCCGCGGCGAGTCCGGCGAGCGCACCGGCCAGGCCCCGGTCACCGAGCACCGGCGGCAGGATGCCGCGCACCACCGTCCGCAGCTCACCGAGCGCCTGCTCGGCCGCGTTCTGCGCGCGTTCCAGGATCTCGTCGGCGCGGGCCGGATCGCGGCGTACCGCCCGCCGCGCGGCGCCGAGCAGCACGTTCACCGCGACCAGCCGGTTCTGCGTGCCGTCGTGCAGCGAGCGTTCGATCCGGCGCAGCTCGACCGCGTGGGCGTCGAGCGCGGCGGCCCGGGTGGCGGTGAGTTCGGCGACCCGCAGCGACAGGTCGACCCCGGGCGGCGGGGGCAGCAGCCGGCGGCCCGGCCCGGCCTGGAGCCGCGCCAGCGCCGGGCCGGACGCGACCGCGAGGACCAGCCACCCGACTCCGAGGACGCCGACCGCGAGCGCGTCGCCGAGCCCGTCGATGCGCCACCACCCGATCCCGGGCGCGCCCGCGTCCGGTGGCACCAGCCGGTACCACAGCGGGAACGTCATGTCCTGCACGGCGTAGATCGGCAGCGCGAGCGCGATCAGCCCGGCGCCGAAGCCGAGTGTTCCGTGAGCGGCGATCCAGCGCAGTTCCCGCCGCACGACCGGATCGCGCAGGGCGGGGCGCAGGGCCTCCGGCGCCGGGCCGGGCGACGGGATCGGCGACCCCCACCGGGACAGCCGGGCACGCTCGCGGTCTGCCACCGACCGCACCGCCCGCAGCATCCCGGGTACGAGCAGCAGCCCGACCCCGCCGACGCAGGCCGCCGCCACGACGACCAGGCCGAACAGCGCGCCGAGCGCCAGCACGGCGGTGCCGAGCCCGCCGACGAGGTGCTCCAGCGCGTCCACCGCGGCGCGGAACCGCCTGCGCACGTACTCCATCCCCGGCCCACCCCCGGCCGCCACGATAGGTCACCGCTGTCGCCGTCCGTCAGGGCCGGACGCGGAAAGTACAGCCTGCTGTACCCCGGTCGTCGTGCTGGCGGGATCGTTCCCGGCCGGCCCTGCGCCTAGCGTGGGTCGCAGAGGAGATCACCCGAGGAGGCAGCCGTGAACGACCTGGACCGTACCGCCGAGACCACCGCAGCCCCGACGCCGGTCACCCGGATGCGCCCGCTGCTCTGGCTGGTGCTCATCGTCAGCGTGGGCGCCAACGTGACGCTGTCGAACGTCCTGGACAACCCGTGGGCCGGTTCGGCCTTCGGCGCCCTGGCGCTGGCGTGCGGGGTGACCCTTGCCGTGAACCACTACCGCAACCGCTGACCACCGAGGGGCGGGCCGTGACGACGATCGGCCCGCCCCTGCCGCGTTCGCCCGCGCGAGCGCCGCACCGGCTGGTACGACTGGTGTCGGCGGCGGCGCGTACGGAAGGGACCGGATGGCGAGTGGGCTGCGAGGACATCTGCTGCGGCCACGTGAGGCCTCCCGCCGGGCGTCGTTCCTGGAACTCTTCTTCGACCTGGCGTTCCTCCTCGCGCTGAACCGGCTGTCCCTGACGCTGGAGCACGATCTCAGCCTCGGCGGGGCGTTCCGGACCGCCCTGCTGCTGGCGCCGATCTGGTGGGTGTGGTTCGTGACCGCGTGGTCGACGGACTGGTTCGATCCGCGCTCCCCGGTGATCGTCGCGCTGCTCATCTGGGTGATGTTCGGCGGCCTGCTCATGGCGGCCTCGGCGCCCACCGCGTACACCGGGCACGCGCTCGTGTTCGCCGGTGCGTACGTGGCGATCCACCTCGGCCGGCCCGCCCTCCTGCTGCCGGCGCTGCGCGGGCATCCGCTGCGGCTGCGGAGCCTGCGGGTGGCGATCTGGTTCGCGGTCTCCGGGGTGCTCTGGGTGACCGGCGCGCTCGCCGGTCCGGCACAGATGGCGCTCTGGACCGCGGCGGTCGTGCTGGATCTCGCGCTGGCCCGGCTGCGCTGGCCGACGCCCGGCCTGGGCCGCGCGACCTGGAGCGACCTCCAGATCGTCGGCGAGCACCTGGCCGAGCGCTACCAGCAGATCTACATCATCGCGCTGGGTGAGCTGATCCTGTCCGCCGGGATCGTCTACAGCGCCACGGGCTTCGACAGCTACCGGACGGTCGCGTTCGCGCTGGTGTTCGTCAACGCGGTCAGCATCGGCGCGCTCTACCTGGTGCCGGGCGGCATGCGGCTGGGTACGGCGATCGACGCGCTCGGGCCGGCCGGCAGCCGGCTGGGCCTGCTGGCCGGCTACCTGCACCTGCTGATGGTGGCGGGCGTGGTGGCCGCCGCCGTCGGCGCGAAGGTGATGATCGCCGAGCCGTTGTCCCGCGACCCGGCCGCGTTCCTGGTGACGCTCAGCGGCCCGGCGCTGTTCCTGATCGGCTGGATCCTGCTCGCGGCGGCCGTGCATCACCGGGTGTCCTGGCACCGGCCGGCCGGGCTGGTGGCGCTGGTGGCGCTGGGGCTGCTGGCCCACCGGCTGCCGCTGCTGGCCGGATCCGCGCTGATGGCCGCGCTGCTGATCGCCGTCGTGGTCGCGGAGACCGCCGTCATCCGGCGGGCGGGCCGGCCGCGTTAACGCTGCGAATCGATTGACAGCCAGCTATGCGAACGCCAAGCTGGAGAGCATTGTTAGCGTTAACGCGGCCGACCTCTCTCCCGCGGAGAAAGGCCCTCTCGTGCCCCTGACCCGACGCGCGTACCCCCGTCACCACCGTCCCCCACCACCCCCGTCCCCGCCACGGAGGCCGTCATGCCCGCTCCCCTGGTGAACCGCCGATTCGTCCTGCGCACCACCGCCGCCACCGCCGTCGCCGCCACCGCCGGCGCCGCCGCCGGGTCCGTCGCCGCAGGCGGCACGGCGCGCGCCGCGCTGCCACCGGCCCGCCCCGACATCGGCGTGTCCGCGTACGCGTTCGACCCGGGCCAGGTACGGCTGACCGCCGGCCGCTGGCAGGACAACCAGAACCGTACGGTCGCCTACCTGCGCTTCGTCGACGTGAACCGGCTGCTCTACAACTTCCGGACCAACCACCGCCTGTCCACCGGCGGCGCCGCCGCCAACGGCGGCTGGGACGCGCCGAACTTTCCGTTCCGCACCCACATGCAGGGTCACTTCCTGACCGCCTGGGCACAGGCGTGGGCGGTGCTCGGCGACACCACCTGCCGGGACAAGGCGCTCACCATGGTCGCCGAGCTGGCCCGCTGTCAGGCCAACAACGGCGCGGCCGGGTTCGGCGCCGGATACCTGTCCGGCTTCCCCGAGTCCGACTTCACCGCGCTGGAGGCCCGGACGCTGAGCAACGGCAACGTCCCCTACTACTGCGTCCACAAGACGCTCGCCGGGCTGCTGGACGTGTGGCGGTTGATCGGCAGCACCCAGGCCCGGGACGTGCTGCTGGCGCTGGCCGGCTGGGTCGACCAGCGCACCGGCCGGCTCACCTCGGCCCAGATGCAGGCCATGCTCGGCACCGAGTTCGGCGGCATGAACGCGGTGCTCACCGACCTCTACCAGCAGACCGGCGACGGGCGGTGGCTCACCGTCGCCCAGCGGTTCGACCACGCCGCCGTGTTCAACCCGCTCGCCGCGAACTCCGACCAGCTCAACGGGCTGCACGCCAACACGCAGGTGCCCAAGTGGATCGGCGCGGCCCGGGAGTACAAGGCCACCGGCGCGACCCGCTACCGGGACATCGCCGTGAACGCGTGGGCCATCACGGTCGGCGCCCACACGTACGCCATCGGCGGCAACAGCCAGGCCGAGCACTTCCGCGCCCCCAACGCGATCGCCGGCTACCTGCGCAACGACACCTGCGAGGCGTGCAACACGTACAACATGCTCAAGCTGACCCGGGAGCTGTGGCAGCTCGACCCGGACCGGGTCGCGTACGCCGACTTCTACGAACGCGCGCTGCTCAACCACATGATCGGCCAGCAGAACCCGGCCGACGCGCACGGCCACGTCACGTACTTCACCCCGCTCAACCCGGGCGGGCGGCGCGGTGTCGGCCCGGCGTGGGGCGGCGGCACCTGGAGCACCGACTACAACTCATTCTGGTGCTGCCAGGGCACCGGGCTGGAGACGAACACGACGCTCGCGGACGCGATCTACTTCCACAACGACACCACGCTGACGGTCAACCTGTTCGTCCCCTCGGTGCTCACCTGGAGCCGGCGCGGCATCACCGTCACCCAGGCCACCTCGTACCCGGTCGGCGACACCACCACGCTCACCGTCACCGGTTCGGTGGGCGGCTCGTGGACCATGCGGATCCGGATCCCGGCGTGGACCAGCGGGGCGAGCGTCAGCGTCAACGGCGTCGCGGCGGGCATCGCCACCACGCCGGGCAGCTACGCCGTGCTGACCCGCGCCTGGACCTCCGGCGACACGGTCACGGTCCGGCTGCCGATGCGGGTGGCCACCGTCGCCGCCAACGACGACGCCGCGGTGCAGGCCGTCACGTACGGGCCGGTGGTGCTCTCCGGCAACTACGGCAACACCACGTTGAGCGGCCTGCCGACGCTGGATCCCGCCTCGGTCACCCGTACCGGCACGGGCTCTCTCGCGTTCACCGCCCGGGCCGACGGCGCCACCGTCAACCTCGGCCCGTTCTACGACGCCCACGGGCACAACTACACCGTCTACTGGCGGGTCGGCGCGGGCGGTGGCGGCGGGGAGGCGAGCTTCCGGCTCGCGAACGCGGCCAGCGGCCTGGTGCTCGGCATCCAGAACATGTCCACCGCCGACGGCGGGCTCGCGCTCCAGTGGGGCGACACCGGCACCGCCGACCACGACTGGCAACTGGTGGCCGACGGGTCGGCGCTGCGGCTGCGCAACGTCAACAGCGGCAAGGTGCTGGGCGTGGAGAACATGTCCACCGCCGACGGCGCCCGGATCCTGCAGTGGGCGGACAACGGCACCGCCGACCATCTCTGGACCGTCGTCGACGTCGGCGACGGCAGCCACAAGCTGCGCAACGTGCACACCGGCAAGCTGCTCGGCATCTCCGGCGGTTCGACCGCCCAGGGCGCGTTCGCCGTGCAGGACCCGGACAACGGCAGCCCGGACAACCAGTGGCGGTTCCTGCCCAATGGGGCGCGGCGGATCCAGAACCTCGGCAGCGGGCTGGTGCTCGGCGTGCAGAACATGTCCACCGCCGACGGCGGTCCGGTCATCCAGTGGGGCGACACCGGCACCGCCGACCACCTCTGGACCGCGCTCGTGGACACCGGTGGCTACCTGCGGCTGCGCAACGGCAACAGCGGCAAGGTGCTGGGCGTCGAGGGTGGCTCGGCAGCGGCCGGCGCCCGGATCGTGCAGTGGGCCGACAACGGCACCGCCGACCACAGGTGGCGGCTGCGGCACGGTGGCGGCGGTTGGTTCCGGATCCAGTGCGCGAACGGGGGCCGGGTGCTCGGGCTCAGTGGCGGTTCCGGCGCCCAGGGCGCGCAGGCGGTCCTCGCCGACGACACCGGGGCCGCGCACCAGCGCTGGCGGTTCCTCTGACCCCGGTCGACTCGTCCCGCACGGTCCCCCGGTCCCGGTCAGTACCGTTCCGGTGGCGGCACGGACCACGAGCGGATCATGGTCGCCAGCAGCGCCGGATGGTCGGTCGTCCCGCGCATGTCCAGCGAGCGGCGGCAGCAGATCGTCACGCCCATCGACGCCACGATCTGCTGCCGGGCGCCGTCGTCGATCCGCCGGTAGCCGGCCGGCACGCACGCGCGCACGTCCGGCGTGCCACCGGCGCGCAGGTTGAGGTCACCGCCGACGACAGCCGGCGCGCTCCCGGCGTCGCCCCGGACGCCCGGCACGACGGCGCCGAGCAGGTGCCCGCACTGGGCCAGCGCGACCTGGGCGCTGGTGTTCGCCAGGTGCGTGGTGCACGCGTGCAGTCCGGCGGCCCGGACGCACAGCCAGACCCGCTCCTCCGGGTCGGCGAGGTCCTGCGCCGGATAGGTCCCCCGGTGCACCGACGGCCGGGCCTCCCGGCCGTCGAGGCGGGCGAGCAGCCCGATCCCGTACGGCTCGCCGTTGTTGCACCGGGTGGGGCCGCCGGAGGGGCGGTCACCGGCGGCCTGGAAGGCGGACACCACAGTGCCGCCGGCACGGGCGGCGCGCAGCGTCCGCTCCAGCGTCACCACGTCGTCGCGGCAGATCTCGTTGAGCGTGACCACGTCGGGCGCCTCGGCGGCGATCACGTCGGCGGCCTGGCGGACGGCCCGGCCGGTGTAGCAGCCGGCCCGGCCGCTGTTGCACAGGTTCATCTGGAGCACCCGCAGCGTTCCCGTGCCGGTGGCGCCGGCGCCCGACGAACCGGCGGGCAGCCCGGCGACGACGAGCAGGCACACCGCGGCCAGCACCCGGCGGACACGCCGGGCGGGGTGAGTGGCCGGCTGCGCTGACAGCGGGGCTCCAACGGGTACGGGCGGCGGCGGGCGCCGGTGATCCTATCGCCGCGACCCGCCCGTCGCCGCCTACCTCGGCACGGCCCGGAACCACGCCTCCCGGTCGTCCGGGTCGGGCCCGCGCCGGGGCAGCCTCGGCGGCTCCTCCCCGGTGACCGGTGCGTAGTGGTCGAAGGTGGTGGTCAGCACCGCCTCGCCGCCGGTGAGGTCGGGCAGGGCGGCGACGACCCGCGGCACCCGGGCGGACGGCAGGGTGCCGCTCACCTCCAGGTATCCGCCCGCGACGGCGGTGTCGTGGACGACCGCTCCCTGCCGGCCGAGCAGCGCCAGCACCGTTTCCACCGTGTGCCGGGGAAGGTTGACGTCGAACCGCTCGATCGGCTGGCACACCCGCGTACCGGCCTGCCGCAGCGCGGCGGCGACCACTACCGGCGCGAGGTTGCGGAAGTCCGCCGCCACCGTCGAGATCGACTTGTCGAACTTCTGGTGCGGCCGGCTCTGCCGGGGCCAGTACCGGGACGCCGTCATGGTGACTGTGCAGTCGGTGACCGGCCAGCCGTACCGGCCCTGCCGCAGCGCGGCCCGCACGCCCTCCTCGGTGGCGGCGACGAACGCCGGCGGCAGCCGGCCCGGCTCGATCCCGGCACGGAACTCGATGCCGTGCCCGGCCGGGGCGGCCTCGATGCGCAACCCCAGCCCGGCCAGATACGGGTTCCCGCGCTCCCGCACCCGTTCCTCGGCGCTCCCGGTGCCGGCGACCCGTTCGATGCAGGCGGTGAGCGTGCCGGAGAACCGCACCCGGACGCCGTACCGGTCCTCCATCAGGGCGGCCAGCACCTCCTTCTGGACCTCGCCGTGCAGGCGGATCACCGCCTCGGCCTGCTGCTCGTCGAGGCGCAGGTCCACGAGCGGGTCCTCGTCGGCCAGTTCGGCCAGCCCGGCGAACATCGCCAGGCGCTGCGCCGGGTCGACCGGTTCGACGACCGCCTGCCGGGTCGGCGGCGGGAACCGGTAGCCGTGCCGCCGTGGCGGGTCGCCGATGTGCTGGCCGATCCGGGCCGACACCCCGCGTACCGCCGCGATCTGCCCGGCGGAGACCGACCGGCGCACCAGCACACCCTCGGGCTCGATCACGGCGATCTCGGTCACCGGCTCCGGACGGCCGCCGGTGAGCCGCACCCGGTCCCGCACCCGCAGCCGCCCGGACCACAGCCGCAGCCAGACGCGCCGGCCGTGCCCGTCCCGGTCGACGGCGAAGACCGTGCCCGCCGGCGGGCCGTCCCGCGTCTCGCCGTACGGCAGCAGGTCGGCCAGGACGTCGCACAACCGGCGTACCCCGGCACCGGTGATCGCCGAACCGCACACCGCCGGGACCAGCTCTCCGCGGCGGACCGCGCGCCGGAGCGCCCGCCGGACGTCGCGGACGCGTACCGGCCGGTCGGTCAGCCAGCGCGCCGCCACCGCGTCGTCGACCTCCGCCACCTCCGCCACCACGGGTTCGGCGTCGAGGTCCACGGCCTGCACCCGGGCCTCGCGGTGGCCCTGGCCGGTGACAGTGCCGAGCAGGACCGGCCGCGCCCCGAGCCGCTGCCGCACCTGGGCCGTCACCCGGTCCACGTCGGCGCCGCCACGGTCCACCTTGTTGAAGAACAGCACGGTCGGTACGCCGATGCGGCGCAGCGCCCGCCAGATGGCGACGGTCTGCGGCTGGACGCCCTCGACGCTCGACACCACGAGCACGGCGGCGTCGAGCACGGCCAGGGACCGCTCGACCTCCGCGATGAAGTCGGGGTGGCCGGGGGTGTCCAGCAGGTTGATGCTCAGGTCGCCGATGGTGATCGCCGTGACGGCCGCCCGGATGGTGATGCCACGGCGGCGTTCCAGCTCCATCGAGTCGGTCCGCGTCGTGCCGGCGTCGACACTGCCCGGCTCGGCCACCGCGCCCGCCTCGTAGAGGAGGCGTTCGGTCAGACTGGTCTTTCCGGCGTCAACATGCGCGACGATTCCGAGGTTCAACAGGGCCAAGGCAGCACTCCACGGTAGGACGGGCAAGGGTCCGAAGCGTGGAAGCTGCTCGCATCATCTCTCCTGGTGGTCGTCGTCGTGGCGGCGCTCGCCGCCGGTGTGCAGTCCTACCTTGCCCGCCCGCCGCGATCGCCACCACCGAATTCGGTCCGGCTCAGCGCACGGACGCGGCCGTACTCGGCCAGGGCGTGGAAGGCGGCCTTGGGCGTCCACGAGCCGTCCGGCAGCACGCGCACGATCCCCCGTGACGCCAGGTCGTAGTCGTGCTCGGGGTCGCCGGTGGTCGGCAGGTGCCGGTTCGCGAACGTGTACACGAACGCCGCCTCCACCCCGCCGGCCTCGTAGTCGCGCAGCAGGTCGACGAGGTAGCGTGCCTGGCCCTCCTCGTCGCGCTCCAGTTCGGCGGTGAGTTTCGCCGCACGGCCGTGCTCGTCGTAGACCACCGGCTCCGTCGCGCCCGCGACGCCGGCAGCGCCGCGGAAGGTGCAGCAGCCGAACTCGGTCGCCGCGTACGGCTTGCCCTGTCCCACGGCCGCCGCCAGGGACTGCGGGAACGCCGCGGAGTTGGTCGCGTCGCGGTAGCCGGCGTCGCTGGCGATGATGTCGAAGGCCGCCCAGTCGACGTCCTCGAGCGGGATCGAGGCGTACCCGACGGGGCCACCGAAGCGCTCCCGCACGGCGGGTACCGCTTCCGCGAGGAAGTCGCGCACCGCGGCCCGCGCGGCCGGGACCGCCTCCCGCATCCGCATCGGCTCGGCGAACAGCGCCATGCGCTCGGTCAGGTCACGGCCGGGCAGGAAGCCGTCGGTGAACATGGAGATCTCGGAACCGGTGAGGTAGACGACCGGGGCGCCGTCCCGCCGCAGCCGCTCGGCCCGTTCGGCGCCGTCGAGCAGGAACGCCATGAGGCTGTCACGGTCCAGGCCGTTGGTGAACGGGCAGTACCACACCTCCAGCCCCGCCTCGGCCGCCAGCCGCGCGGTCAGCTCCAGCCGATCCTGCACGCCGCCGGTGACGCGGACCGCGTCGCAGCCCAGCTCGTCGCGGATGACACGCAGGTCGCTGCGCACGACGTCCGGGTCGAACGGCTCGTGGGTGGTGGATCCGGCGCTGACGAAGCCGGTGTCGTAGTTCATGCCGAAGACGCGCATCGAGAACTCCACTCTTAGGGTACGCGACGTACCCTATAAGGTACGCCGCGTACCCTGCAAGGCATGAGCAGGAGGCGACGGGGCGAGGAACTGGAACAGGCGATCCTGCGGGCCGCGGCGGAGGAACTGCGCGAGTCCGGATACGCGGGGATGACGATGGACCGGGTGGCCGCCCGCGCCGGGACCAACAAGAACGCCATCTACCGCCGATGGCCGCACCGGGCGGCGCTGGGCGTCGCGGCGTACCGTCACCTGTCCGACGCGGCCATGCCGAACCCGGACACGGGCACACTGCGAGGCGACGCGCTCGAGATGCTCCGGCTGGCCAACGAGACGTGGTCGTCGCCGCACGGGGCCGTCCTGCGCGGCCTGCTCGCCGCCGCCGCCGACGACCCGGAACTGCTCACGCTCATGCGCGAACGGACCGGCGCCGCCACCATGGACCGCGCGTGGATCGGGATGCTGGAACGGGCCGCGGCCCGGGGCGAGGCGCCGGCGGCGGCCGTCCGCCACCGGGTGGCGACGGTACCGATGATGCTGCTGCGCGCCGAGTACGCGATGCGCGGCGTCCCCTCCGTCCCCGACGAGGTGCTGGTCGAGATCGTGGACGAGGTGTTCCTGCCCCTGGTACGCGGTCGCGACTGACGCCACCGCGCACTCCACGGGCCGTACCGGCCCGGATCGTCAGCACCAGGTGAGCGTCGAGTTGACCCGTGTGACGTTGCTGATCGTGTTGTTCGCCCCACCGCACGGGCTCTGGGTGATGTTGGTGTTGGTGACCGTCAGGTTCTGGAAGCGGATGCCGGAGGAGATCGGGAACTCGGTCCGCGAGGCGATCCGCACCTCGCCGCCGCCCGTCACCGTGCCGGACACCCCGGCGATGGTGACGTTGTAGCAGTTCTCCACCAGGATCGAGTTGTTGCCGGTGTTCGAGATGGTCACCCGGTCGATGACCGCGCCGCCGGACTCCGACACGCAGAAGATCCCCCGCCCGCCGCCGGACGCGATCACGGTGCCGACCCGGATGTTCGTCGGGTACGAGCTGCCGATCCGGCCGTTGCGGTTGGCCATCCGGAACGCCGCGTACCCGGTTCCGGTGCCGGCGCCCTGCGCGTCGACGGTGCCCACGGTGGCGTTGATCGTGTCGTTGAGCAGCAGACCGGAGTAGCCGGTGTTGCGCGCGGTGACGGTGCCGATGGTCAGGCCGTCCACGCCGTACGTCTCCACGCCGTGCGCGCCGGTCCCCGACACGTACACGGTGTCGATGCGCACGTTGCGGACCTTGACCGACCGGTCGCCGCCGTGGTTGTCGATCCGGATCCCCAGTCCGCCGGACAGCCGCATGTCGATCTGCCCGAGCGTCAGGTTGTTCACGTTGCGCATGAAGATCCCGTACAGCGGCGCCCCGGTGAGCGTCAGGTTCTGCACCTCGACGTCGGTCGTCCCGCGCGAGTAGACGGGCGCGTAGTCGCCCGACCCCGAGCCGGTCACGTTGACCGTGCCGCAGACCGCGAGCGTCGTGTACGACGGCAGCGACAACCGCGACCCGGCGCTCATCGACCCGGAGCCGCGCACCACCACCCGCTGCTTGGCGGTCCGTCCGGCCGGCAGGGAGTTCACCGCGGCCTGCATCGCCGCCAGCATGTCCGAGCCCGAGTACACGGTCGACGATCCGTTGCGGGCCGTCCAGGTGCCGCCGTTGAGCACGGCCTCGGCCTGGTAGGAGCCGCTGCCGCATCCGGTGGACGGCGGCGGCGTGGTGGGCGTTCCGCCGGTGCCCACCCGGACCATCTGCCACTGCTGGTTGGTGCCGTTGAGGTCGGCGTACTGGCTGACCCGGGCGCCGTCGGCGGTCGACCTCTCCCAGACCTCCAGGGCCTTGCCGGAGTGCCGGTTGATCAGACGGATGTAGCCGCTGTCCGAGTCCAGGACCTGGAACTGCTGGTTGGTGCCGTTGAGGTCGGGCCACTGCCGGTACTCCGCGCCGTCGGCGACGTTCCACTCCCACAGGTCCACGACCTTGGCGCTGTGGCGGGCCCGCAGGCGGTAGTAGCCGCTGCCGGAGGAGACGAACTGGAACTGCTGCCACTCGCCGTCGTTGCGGGACCACTGCTGGATCGCCGCGCCGTCGGCGGTCGAGGTGTCCCGGACGTCGAGGACCTTGCCGCTGTTGCGGTTGACCAGCACGTACCAGGCGCTGGTGTCGATGGTGGCCGCCTGCGCCGGCGGTGCGGCCACCACTGCCACACCGGCCACGGCGGCCAGCGCCGCCACCAGGGCCAGCGCGAGGCCGGCACGCCGGCCCCGATCTCGGGCGGATGACGTCACTGCGGGGTTGCGCATCGTTCGACCTCCGGGAAATGGGGTACGCCGAGTCCGGCGCGGCGGTTGTCGGGGCGCCTACTCCAGGTGGAAGGTGGCCGCGGCCCGGTCGGCACTCGTGCCCACCGTTTCGAGCTGGAGCAGTCCGTCCCGGTGGCGGACGTACCGGCCGGGGTAGTTCTGCGATTCGAGGGAGAGCCCGTCGGCCGCGACCAGCCCCGGGCGGCGCTGGAAGCTCGCGTCGCCGTCGAACAGGACCGAGCCGTCGTCGCGTTCGACGTAGAGGGCGAAGGCCCGGTGCCGCAGGTAGTAGCCGGGGAAGTTCGTCGACTCCAGCGAGACCGATCCCGCGCCGGCGAGGCCGGGGACGATGCGGAACTGCGAGTCGGCGAGGTTCGTGACGTTCGGCTCGACCCGGGCCCGGTAGTCGTAGTGCCGGATGTAGCTCGCGGTGAGATCGTGCGAGCGCAACCGGACCGGGGTGGCCCCGTCGGGCACGGGGATGCCGAGGTTCGGCGTGCCGTCGGCGTTCCAGTACAGCTTCTGGATCCGGGTCCGCCGGTTCGGGTCGTCGAGCGGGTCGCCGCTGATGTCCCGGTAGTTGCGGTCGTGGTAGACCAGGATGTCGCTCTGCCCGTCCTCGGAGACGGTGAAGGAGTTGTGGCCGGGGCCGTACTGGCCGGTCGCGGCGTTGCTGGCGAACACCGGCGTGGGGCTCTTGCTCCAGGACCCGGCGTCGAGCAGGTTCGCGCCGGCCGACGCGGTCAGCATGCCGAGGCAGTAGTTCGCGTCGGTGGCGCTGGCCGAGTACGTGAGGAAGACCCGGCCGTTGCGCTGGATCACCGCCGGTCCCTCGGCCACCCGGTAGCCGCGGGTCTCCCAGTCGTACGCCGGCACGACCAGCCGGGCCACCGGGCCGGTGACCTGCCACGGTTCGGTGCCCATCCGGGCGAGGTAGACGTTGGAGTTGGTGGCGATGCCCGGCTCCTGCTGGGCCCAGGTCAGATACCGCACCCCGTTCACCACGAACGTCGAGGCGTCCAGGCTGAACGTGTCCCACGGCGTGGTGATCCGGCCGCGTTCGGTCCACGAGCCGGTCAGCGGGTTGGCGCTCGCGTTCTCCAGCACGTACATCCGGATCCGCCACACGTCGTCGGTCCGCCCGGCGGCGAAGTAGACGTACCACCTGCCGTTGATGAAGTGGATCTCCGGGGCCCAGATGTGGGCGCCCATCTCGCCGCTCGTGTGCCGGCGCCAGATCGTCGTCTCGGTGGCGGTGGCCAGCCCTTGCAGGGTGGTGGCCCGCCGGAGCACGATCCGGTCGTACTGCGGCACGGTCGCGGTCATGTAGTAGTAGCCGTCGGTGTGCCGGACGATGTGCGGATCGGCCCGCTGGTTCACCAGCGGGTTGGTGTAGCTCACTTCGGGCGCCGCCTGCGCGGGGCCGGGCACGGCGAGGCCGGCCGAGGTGGTGAGCAGCGCGAGCGCCGCGGCCAGGACCGGCCGCAGACGGCGGCGGGCCGGGTGGAGAAAGTGCCGAGGCGACATGCGCGCCCTCCCAGGTGGCCGGTTCAGTACACGTAGGGCCAGGCAGCGGCGTCGTAGCCGATGCGGTTGACGCCGAGCAGCGACGCGCCGTCGTCGGCGTAGTAGTGGTAGAAGAGGACGTCGCCGTCGGTGTCCGCGAGGACCGCCTGGTGGCCGGGGCCGTGGACGCCGCCGTGCGAGGCGAGGATCTGCGTGCCGCCCCCGGCGAGCATGTCCCGGCCCGCGCGGTCCACGAACGGCCCGGTGGGGCTCGCCGACCGACCGACCATGATCCGGTACGTGCTGGCGGCGCCCTGGCAGCAGCGGTCGAACGAGACGTACAGGTAGTACCAGGAGCCGCGCTTGACCAGGACCGGCGCCTCGATGCCGGGGCCGTAGGCGGCCACGCTGTGCATGGTGCTGCCGAGCCGGCGCCCGGTGGCCGGGTCGATCGGGATCATCTTGATGCCGGACCAGAACGAGCCGAAGCTGAGCCACCAGCGGCCCTGGTCGTCGACTGTGAGGTTCGGGTCGATGGCGTTGAAGTCGTCGGTGGTCCGCGACTCGACGACCAGTCCTTGGTGGGTCCAGCTCCCGGAGTCGCCGGTGGTGCTGGTGGCCAGGAAGATCGCCGAGCGGTTGGAACCGAACGTCGACGCCGAGTAGTACAGGTGGTAGCGCCCGTTGCGGTACGACAGGTCCGGTGCCCACAGGTTGCGCGCGCCGCCGGTGTACGTCGTGGTCCACGGCGTGCCACCGGGGAAGGCGGCGCCCGCGTTGCGGAAGGCGACCCGGTCGGCGGAGGTCTTCAGCGCGACGCCGTCACCGGTGTGCGCGACGAGGTAGGTGCCGTCGGGCCGCTTGACCACCGTCGGGTCGTGGACGCCGATGTCCCCGGTCACCCGGCCGGGCTGCGGGTAGGCCGGTGCCGGGGTGGTGGGTGCCGGGGTGGTGGGCGTGCCGCCGCCCAGCCGGATCAGCTGCCACTGCTGGTTGGCGCCGTCGAGATCGGTGTAGCCGGCCAGCCGCCCGCCGTCGGCGGTCGACCACTGCCACACGTCGACGACCTTGTTCCACTGCCGGTTCACGAACCGTACGAACCCGCCCGCGGAGTCCTGCAACCGGAACTGCTGGGTGGCCGACGAGCGGTCGCTGCTCTGCACGAGCTGGGTGCCGTCGCCGCCGGTCGGCAACTCCAGCACCTTCCCGCTGTGCCGGGACCGCACCTTGTAGAACCCGCCGCCGGCGTCCACGAACTGCCACTGCTGCACCGCGAGGTCGTTGCGCGTCCACTGGTTCACCGGCGCGTTCTCCGCCGTCGACCAGTCGTACAGATCCATCGCCTTGCCGCTGTGCCGGTTCACCACGACGTACGACGCGGACGTGTCGACTGTCGCCGCCGACGCCGGGGCCATCCCGGCCACCACCCCCGCGGCGAGGACCAGCGCCGCCGACACCACGACCGCCGCCGTACGCGTCCTCCGAGCGGTCCCTGTCACCGAGAACCTCCTGCGCCTGGTCGTCACCGGCGGGCCGCGGCGACTCGCCTGACCGGTGACGCTCGTGGCAACGGCATTACCTTCGAGTTACGGCAATGTTCTCGTTAACATAGACAGGTGTCAAGGCGTTGGCAGGCCGGCCGCCCCGTTCAGCGGGCGCCTCCTCCACCGCTCACCGCGGTCCGGTCGAGTCCGGCCCGGCCGTCGCGTCCACGATGGAGACGGGCGTGCCCAGCTCCACTGTGCGGGACACGGTGCAGAGCCGGTCGTGCGACTGCCGCAGCGAGCGAGGCAGCACCTCGCGGGCCCGGTCACCGTCCGCGCCGTCCGGGAACGTCACCGCGAACGTGACGGTGAGGTTCTCCATCCGGTTCCCGGCCTCCGGGTCGCGGATCTTGTCGCCGCTCACCGTGACGGAGAACCGGGTCGGTTCGGCGCGCCGGCTGGTCACGTGGTCGACGTCCACCGCGGTGCAGCCGCCGAGAGCCGCCAGCAGCAGCTCCACCGGCGTGAAGGTCGCGTCCTCCCCCGTACCCATCGCCAGCTCGCCGCCACGGGCGTTGCGCGCCACGTATCTGCCCACGCTGGTGCGCTCGATCTCCACCGACCGGAAGGTGTCGTCACTCATGCGACGAACCTACCGAAAAGCGTTCCGCGAACGTGCGGTACACCGGCGTGCCCGGCAGCCCGTCGCGAACGGCGAACACCACGAGGTCGAAGCGGTCGACCACCCGGAGCGCGTCGGCGAACGCGCCGGCCACCGTCGCCGGGTCGTTCCGGAACACCCCGCACCCCCACGCGCCCAGCACCACGGTCCGGTGCCCGTGCGCGGCCGCGACCTCCAGCACCCGCCGGGCACGCCGCGCCAGCACCGCCGGCACATCGGCGGCGTGGTCCGGCTGGTTGCGCAGGATCGCGCCCAGGTTGGGCGCCGCCGCGGTCAGGAAGGACGTGGTGTACGGCCGGTCGAGCAGGTTGCCCTTGTCGTCGCGGAACACCGGCACGCCCGGGGAGTAGACGACCCGGTCGCTGTACCGCAGGTCCCGCTGGGCCCGGTGGAAGGCGTAGAAGTCCGGGGCGGTGAGCAGGCACGGGTAGAGCGCCGAGGAGCGGGCGATGCTCTCCTCCTGCGCCTGCGCCCCGCCCAGGAACCCGCCACCCGGGTTCTTCGCCGACGCGAACACCAGGCACGCCGCGCCGGGACCGAGCCGGTGGGCGGCCTGCAACGTCGACTCGTGCGTCACCTCCACGTCGCCTGCGCCCGGCTTCGCGTCTCCCTGCGGGAGCACCTCGTCCGGCGCGTGGTGGCGGGTGCCGGCGACGGCGGCCCGTACCGCCGCCCCGATCTCGACGTCGTCACCGGCGTCGTTGCGATAGCGTCCGGCCTCGGCGATCGCGACCGTCCGCCGGGCGATCTCGCGGAGACGGCCGCTCATCCGGCACACCCGTCGACGTCACGCATGATCGGCAATCTAGGCAGTCCCCACCCGGCGGGCAACCGATTAGCGGCCGCCGGCCACCGGGCGCGGACGGGGCATCCACTGTGGGCGGCCGCCGCTGCCCTCGGGCCGGGTCGCGCAACCCGTCCCGCGCAGGGCATAGTGGCCCGCGGCTTCATCGACCGATGTCGCCCGCTCTCGGCGAAGGTGGTGGGAAGTGACGACGCGCTCACGTGTCCGACGGGCCCGGGCGGCCGTACTGGCCGTGCTGGCCGGAGGGACGCTCGCGGTGGCGGCGGCACCGGCGACGGCCGCGCCGGAGACGGTGAGCATCCTGAGCGTGTCGGCGGAGAACGTGAAACCCCGCGAGACGGTACGCGTGCGGTTCCGCGTCACCAACAACGGACGCCGGGCCGAGACGGCGATCGTGGTGGTGGGCGGCGGCCTGCGGTGTGCCACCGGCTGCCGGGCGGAGCCGAATCTCGGTCCCGGCCAGAGCCGGACCTTCGACGCGGCACTCGTCGCCCCGGATGCCCGCCCGGGCGAGACCACCGGCCTCAACATCTCGATCGGCGTGCGGCTCGACGGGCAGAACAGCTACGCCTACAAGATGGTCTACGTCCACGGGCCGGGTGCCTCGCCCACCGGCGGGGCCACACCGGCGGCGGGGGTGAGCGGGGTCTCCGGCCGGGTCCGCGACGCCGGCGGAAAGGCGATCGGCGGCGCGGACCTGACCATCCGGGACAGTGCCGGTCACGAGTACCGGACGACCAGCAACCGCAGCGGCCAGTTCTCGATCACCCCCAGGGCCGGCCGGACGATCGCCGAGGGATCCATCACGGTCCGCGCGTCCATGGACGGCTACCGCACCGCCCGCGCGACCGTACGGGGCAGGGCCGGTGACGTCGCCACCGTACGACTGACCCTTGCCGCGGTGGCCACGCCCACCACGACGTCACCGTCCCCGGCCGAGGAGGCGAGCCCTCTCGCCGCGGCGGCCGACGACGACCTTCCCGCGGCCGCGCCGCCCACGCTCGAGGCCGCCGGCGAGGAGAGCGGCAGTACGTCGATGTTCCTCCTGGGCGGCCTGCTGGTCGCCGCGGGCCTGGGCGCGCTCGCACTGGTGCTGGTGCGCCGGAGGAACGCACCGGGCGCGGAGGCGGAGGCGGCGGCTCCCCCGGCGACCCGGCTGCCGGCCGGCGGTGACCTGGCCGACGCGCCGACCGCGATCCTGCACCTCGGGCCTCCCGGCGGCGGGTCCGGCGGGCCGGAGAACGCGCTCCACGATCCGGCGTTCACGTGCCGGCGCCGAGCTGCCACATCCGAAGGTTCCTGATCCGCGAGGCCCGGCCCGTGGTGCCCGGCGACCGCGTCCGGGGAAGGCGCACCGTGAAGCGGGCGCCCCGCCCCGTCCGGCCCTCGGCCTCGATCGTGCCGTGGTGACTCGTCACGACCTCCTGGAGCAGGGCCAGTCCCAGGCCGAAGCGGCGGTCGCCGGTGCCCGCGCCGCGGTGGAACCGGTCGAAGATCCGCCGGGCGTCCGCCTGGTCGAAGCCCTTCCCGGTGTCGGCGATCACGATCTCGGCGACGTTGTCGACGGCCCGGAGCGTCACGTCGATCCGGCCGCCCGCGGGGGTGTGGGCCAGCGCGTTCGCGAGCAGCTCGCCGACAACCCGGCGCAGGGCCGACTCGACACCCGGCACCGGCAGCGGGGCGGCGGGGGTGTCCAGGGTGAGGGTGACCTGGCGCTCGGCGGCGCGTTCGGCCTCGGCGGCGAGCGTCGCGCCGATCAACGAGGTGAGGTCGACCGGCGGGTCCGGTTCCCGGTCGGCGGGTGCGGCGGCGAGCCGGGCCGAGAGCAGCAGGTCGTCGACGATCTCGCCGAGCCGGCGGGTGGTGCCGATCAGTCGTTCCAGGTCCTCCAGGTTCGTGGCGGCGTCGTCGTGGCGTGCCCGCCGCGCGATCAGCTGCGCCCGGGTGTGCACCTGGGCGATCGGGGTCCGCAGTTCGTGGCTGGCGTCCGCGACGAAGCGGCGCTGCCGGGTCAGGGCCTCCGCGAGTGGTGCGACGGCTCGACGACCGACCACCATGCCGGTCAGCACGGCGGCGAGCAGCCCGACCACCGCCGCGAGGCTGAACGCGAGCAGGAGGTGCCGGCGGTCGGACAGCTGGAAACGGGCGTCGAACACCGCCTGGACCACGCCGTCGCCCCGGGCCTCGGTGCGTACGTGGTAGGTCGTGCCGTTACGCGTGACAGTGGTGATCTCGGTGGCGCCGGTGGCCGCCACGGCGGCCAGCGCGTCGTGCAACGGGAAGCCCGGCGGCGGCGGGTTCGCGCCGGTGTGCACGGTGGCGCCCTCGTACTCGAAGATCCAGCTACAGGCGGGCGGGCCGGCGATGGTGCCGTGTTCGGTGCCCCACGCCAGCTCACGCTGGATCTGCGCGTCCTGGCCGCGGACCAGGACCGCGTAGGAGATGCCGCCCGCCAGCAACAGCAGGGCACCGATGGTGAGGCCGACGAACAGGCCGATCCGGAGCCGGGTCCGCCGCACGATCGTCTGCTCGGCCGCCTCCATCAGAGCGCGCCGAGGCGGTAGCCGAGGCCGTGCACGGTGCGTACCGCGGCACGGCCGAGTTTGCGCCGCAGGTAGTAGACGTAGGTGTCCACTATCGACGCCGCGGCGGCCTCCTCGAAGACCTTGCGGCGCAGCACCGCGCGGGGATGTACGGTGTTCGGCCGCGCCGCCAGCACGCGCAGCAGCTCGAACTCGCGGGTGGACAGGGCCACCCGGGTGCCGTCGGGCAGCACCGCTTCACGTGGGCCCAGGTCGAGCAGCCCGGCGCCGATGCGCAGCACGTCGGTCGGCTCGGGCGTACGCCGGCACAGCGCCCGCACCCGCGCGCTCAGTTCGTCGAGGTCGAAGGGCTTGACCAGGTAGTCGTCGGCGCCCGCGTCCAGCCCGGCGATCCGGTCGTCGACGGTGCCGAGCGCGGTGAGCATCAGGGTCCGGGACGGGACCGCCCGGGCGCGTAGCCGGGCGAGCAGGTCGAGGCCGTCGAGCGCCGGCAGCATCCGGTCGATGACCATCACGTCGTACGAGCGGGTCAGCCCGAGATGCAGCCCGCGCTGGCCGTCGAAGGCCCGGTCGACCAGGTAGCCTTCCTGACCCAGCGTCTCGGTGAGCATCTCGGTCAGATCCGCGTCGTCCTCGACCAGCAGCAGCCGGTTCGATCTTCCGCCCCGCATGTGTTAACGATCTCATAGATAGTGACCGATGGAAGCACCGATATTTGCATCTTCAACTATCTGAAACCGCCAGCGCGGGCGTGCGGACGGTGTCGGGCCGTTGCGCCTCCCGGCGCTCGATCCAGCTCAGCGCCGGCGTCGTCATCAGCGTGGTGACCAGCGCCACCAGCACCAGCACGGTGAACAGGGACGGGTTCACGATGCCCGCCTCCAGTCCCACGTTCAGCGCGATGAGCTGCATCAGGCCGCGGGCGTTCATCAGCGCGCCGACCCGCAGCGCCACACCGGACGGTTCACCGCGGAGCCGGGCCGCCGCCCAGCAGGCGCCGAACTTTCCGGCGATCGCCACCGCCACGCAGGCCAGCGCGAACAGCAGCACCGGCAGGGAACCCAGCAGCCCGAACTCCGTGCGCAGACCCGAGTAGGTGAAGAACAACGGCAGGAAGAGCGTCGCGGCGACCGGGGTGAGCGTGTCCACGACCCGGTCGGTGTTGCCGGTACGGGGCATCACCACGCCGACCGCGAACGCGCCGAAGACCGCGTACAGCCCGATCTCGTCGGTGTACCAGGCGACCAGGAACAGCAGGGCGACGGTGCCGAGCAGGCGGGCGCGGTCGCCCAGGGCGCGGTGGGTCATCAGCGCGGAGGTGACCGCGCGCCCGCCGAGCCAGAGCAGCAGCCCGAACAGGACCGCTCCACCCGCGGTGACGATGGCGGGACCGGCCTCGCCGGAGGCGAACGCCAGGACGGCGGCCAGCATGATCCAGGCGGCCATGTCGTCGATGGCGCCGCTGGCCAGGGAGAGCGTGCCGTGCCGGGTGCCGGCGTGCCCGTGTTCGGTGATGATCCGGGCCAGCATCGGAAACGCGGTGATGGCCAGCGCCACGCCGACGAACGCGGCCGAGACCCCGAGTGACGTCCCGTCGGCCCGGATCGGCACGGCGCCCGCCGTCACCAGGACCAGCAGCACCCCCAGCACGAGCGGCGCGGTGACCCCGGCCAGTGAGATCACGCCGGCGGTGCCGGCCAGCCCGGTGACCCGGTGGGCGCTGAACGCGTACCCGGCCTGGAACATGAACAGCACCAGGCCGACCTGACCCACGACATAGAGGACCGGCAGCAGCGGGGCCGGGAACAGGGCGTTCTGCACGTCCGGCAGGAGGAGCCCGAGCAGCGACGGGCCGAGCAGCACGCCGGCGAGCATCTCGCTGACCACGGCGGGCTGGCCCGCCTTGCCGAGCAGCCAGGCGACCCCCTTGCAGAAGATCAGGATCACCGTGACCGCGATGAAGAACCGCGGCGCCAGCTCCGTTGGTGTCATCGGACAGCCCTCTCGAAGTAGTCGGTGCACAACCGCTGCCGGCGGGCGTCGAGCACCATCCAGGTGCCGAACACCAGTTGCCGGACGCTGCGGCCCACGTCGGCCCACCGGTCCCGCGACCGCATCGCGGCCAGCCGCAACCGCCCCGGACCGGTGCACCCGGCCGGGGTCAGATACGCCGGACCCCGGCTGGGCAGCGAGCGGGTGTGCGAGGCCGAGGAGGTCAGGACGTACCGGCGCAGCACCTCGCGGGTCGCGGCGCGCAGCATCACCGGCGCGACGCCGCGGGCCGGGCAGGCCCGGTTCGCGGTGACCCCGTACGGGATGAAGTGCGCGTCGCCGCGCTTGAGCGTCAGCCACCGGTCCGGGTCGAACCGGTCGTCGGCGGCGGCCCCGCCGCGGTGGAACGCCAGGTAGTTGAAGAGCAGTACCGTCCCGGCGGGCAGGGACACGCCGGTGGGCAGCGTGATCGGCGCCGACGTGATCCGGTGCGCCACGCCGAAGAGCGGATGCACCCGCAGTGTCTCGTCGATCACCCGGTCCAGCGCCGCGTCGTCGTCGAGTCCTCGCTGGAGATCGGGATGTGTGGCGAGGGCGAGCAGCACGTGCGCCATCGCCTCGGACATCTGCACCACGGCGGTGTTGAAGAAGGCGCCCTGGAGATACCAGGCCGTCTCCTGTGTGGTGAACGGCGGCGGCAGCGTCACCGGGCAGGTCCCCGCCTCGATCCGGCCGCGCAGATAGGCGGTCAGCCGGCCGCGCCGCCCCATGTGCCGCAGGCCGGTGCACTTGAGCCCGCTGACCACGTCGTCGGCGTTGGCGACGATCAACACCCGCGCGTCCGGGGAGCATGCCTCACCGAAGACGAGTTCGTAGTACACCTCGGCCCAGACCGGCATCATCAGATCGCGCAGCCGGACGTGGCTGGTCCGGCCGGCCGGCAACCGGTCGAGCACCCGCCCGGTGGCGGCGGTCGCGAGGTCGTCGCAGCGTTGACGGCGTACCGCGAGCACCCGCCGGGTCGTCGCGGCCACGATCCGGTAGCGCTCCCCCGGCTCCAGGTGCTCCTGGTGCATGTGCGGCCCGGGCGCCAGCCAGTACCAGAACAGGTCCGACAACCCGGCTCCCCGGCTGCGCCCGTCCGCCGCCGGATCGGCGTACACCCGCTCGAAGTGCTCCATGCCGACGGTGGGGCCCGGCACCGGTACGCCCTCGACGCCGTTGACAGTGACGAACACCCACTCCCGCAGCCGGACCACGGCCCGGGGCAGCCAGTACGGGAGGGTCCACGTCACGCCGATCCCCGCCAGGACGATCAGGACGGCGTTCATCCGCACGCCACCGTGGCGACCAGGTCATTGCGCAGATCGGCCGGACCGGCGGCGCCGGCCAGCGCCAGCGCCCGGTCGAGGTCGGCGTGCAGCAGGTCGAGCACGTGGCGTACCCCGGCGGCGCCGCCCACCGCGAGCCCCCACAGCACCGGGCGGCCGACCAGCACCGCGCTCGCGCCGAGCGCCAGCGCCACCAGGACGTCGGCTCCCCGGCGGACGCCGCCGTCGAGCAGCACCGGCAGCCGACCGCCGACCGCCTCGACGACCGCCGGCAACGCGTCCAGGGTGGCGAGCGCCCCGTCGAGCTGCCGGCCGCCGTGGTTGGAGACCAGCAGACCGTCGAGACCGTACGAGACGGCCAGCGCCGCGTCGGCGGGATGCAGCACCCCCTTCAGCAGGATCGGCAGCGTGGTCACCTCACGCAGCCAGGTGATCCGGGCCCAGTCCAGCCCGGCGTCCATCCCGATGTCGCGCACCCGGCCGCTCGCGTCGCGCATGTTCTCGCAGACCAGCCCGGGCGGCAGGTCGACGAAGCCGTGCCGCAGATCGCGTTCCCGCCGGCCGAACACCGGCGAGTCGACGGTGACGACCAGGGCCGAGCAGCCGGCCGCCTCCGCCCGCCGCACCACCGACGCGGTGAAGTCGAGGTCCGCCTGCGGGTAGAGCTGGAACCACAGCGACCCACCGGCGGCGGCGATCTGCTCGACCGGCCGGGTGGCCGCCATGCTGACCACCATGATCGTGCCCGCCTCGGCGGCGGCACGCGCGGTGGCCACCTCGCCCTCGGGGTGGGCCAGCCGGTGGAACGCGGTCGGCGCGATCAGCACCGGCATCGAGATCCGCGTGCCGAGCAGCGAGGTCCGCAGGTCGCGCCGGCCCGCGCCGCGCAGGACGCGGGGCACCAGGTAGCGCCGGGCGAACGCCGCCTCGTTGGCGCGGACCGTGCGTTCCTCGCCGGCCCCACCGGTGAAGAAGTCCCAGTGCACCGGGTCCAGGCGGCCCCGCGCGTCGGCGGCCAGCTCGGCCAGGTTCAGCGCCCGGCCGTCCAGCGCGGTGCCGTCCAGCGGAGGCATCTCAGCCCTCGATGTCGCTCAGGCAGCGGTCGACGAACGCGACCAGCGGCGCGACGTGGGTCTCCGGCCGGTCCCACCGGTTCTCCAGGTTCTCCGCGAGGTGGTGCGTGGCGACGACCCGGCCCGCCCGGTGGTGACGGACGACCGGATGCAGGTAGGCGGCGTCGTGGGCCTGACCGGGGACGTCCTGGGCGACCCGGCTGACAGTGACGTCGAACGGATCCACCCGGTCGTGCTCGGGGCCGTACTCGAGCGTGACGACGAAGGCGTCCGTGTAGTCGTGGTCAGCGGTACGCAGGCCGGTGCCGGTGAAGTACTCGACCGGCACCTCGTCGTGGTAGCGCGCGTCGGATCCGGCCACCGTGACCACGTCGCCGAGGAAGCCGAACTGCTGCCACAGGGCGGAGGTGCGGTTGACCCGCGCGACGACCGCGTCGGCGATCAGCGCTGCGGTGGCGTCCAGCTTCTCCGCCGGCCACGGCGTGTCCCCGTACCGTCGCTCCAGGATCCGGTGCAGCGCCCGCACGGCGTACCGGAAACCGTGGATGAACCCGCTCGTCGAGCGTTTGAAGTCCCGTTCCTGGCTGATCGTGCCGGCGAAGTAGAGGCCGGGCACGTTCACCGACTCCCACTCCGGGGTCTGCGCCGGGAAGCGGTCCCTGATCGCGAGTTCCGGACGGCAGGTGTCGTCGAAGACGGACGCGTCGAAGGCGAACCCGGTGCAGGCGAGCACCCGGTCGTACCGCAGTTCCTTGACCACCTCGTCGGCGCGGGAGAACGAGAACGTCACCTTGTAACCCGCGCCGTCGCGCTCGATCCGTCTGACGTCGCCGTCGAGGATCGCGTTCGCCGACTTCAGCTGGTACGTGTCCAGGAAGTTGTTGTTCACCGCGCGCAGGTGCCCCACGTAGTGCGTACGCCACGCCATCCGCACCGAACTCGGCCCGGCGACGTGGATCAGCGTGGTGGTCTCCATCAGGTTGTCCGCGGTCTCGAACGCGGAGTTCCCCTTCCCGATGATCAACACCTTCTGGTCGAGGTAGTCGCGCGGGTCGACGGACATCTCCGCGTACTGTTCGGCGAGTTCCAGCCCCGGGATCTCCGGCCGGTACGGCTGGGAGACGCCGGTGGCGACGATCAGCCGGCGCGCCCGGAAGACCTCCTCCCCCGCCCGGGCCTCGAACAGTCCGTCGACCTTGCCGACCGACGTCACCCGGGTGCCGTACCGGACCCGCGCCCCCGTCTTCGCGGCGAAGTCCGCCAGGTAGCGGAGCATCACGTCGGCGTCGGGGAAGTACCGTTCCGTGTAGCCGGTGAACCGCAGCGCCGGGTCGTCGCTGAGCAGTGAGTTCCAGTCCAGCCGCAGGTTCAGCTCCGGGTCGTCCGAGCCGGTGTGCGGCTTGTTGATGGAGATCAGTTGCCGGTGGCGGGGAAAGGTGGCGAAGAACGCCCCCGGGATGTCCGCCTGTTCCAGGACCAGGTAGTCGCGCTTGCCGTCGGCCTCCAGCAGAGCCGCGAGTTGCAGGCCCGCCGGGCCGGCCCCGACGATCAGGTAGTCAAGCGTCATGTGCGCCCACTCTCAGGAGAAGGAAACGGAGAAGTCCGCGATCACGTCGGCCGCGCGCCGCACGTCACCGTCCAGCGGCCGGTCCGGGTCGACCGGCGGTACGACAGCGGCCACCGCCGCGAGCGCCCCGGCGCAGCCGGACGCGGTCGGCTCACGCGCGCCGACGTACGCGGCCTGGCGCAGCCCCAGCGCGAGCGACCCGACGACGAGGTGCAGCAGCCGGGCCTGGTCCAGTGCCCGCAGCGCGGCCTGGGTGCCGAGCGGGACGACGTCCTGGTTGTGCAGGTTGGTCGGCACGCTCTGCATGCTCGCGGGCACGGTGTCCCGGCGGATCTCGGTGATCAGCGCGGTCGACGCCAGCTGCACCCCCTGGAGCCCGTGCTGCTGTCCCGGCCCGGCGGCCAGCATCGGCGACAGGCCGCCGTTGCGGTTCGGGTCGACGAGCAGATCCAGTTGCCGTTCGGCGAGGTTGCCGACCTGAGCCGTGACCATCGACAGCACGTCGGCGGCGAACGCGGCCGGCTGCCCGAAGAAGTTGCCGCCGTGCACCACGAGGTCGTCGTCGGGAAAGAACAGCGGGTTGTCGGTGACGCTCGCGAGGTCGGCCGCGACGACGGCGTCGACGTAGCGCAGGGCGTCCTCGGCGGCACCGAGCAGTTGCGGCGTGCACCGGATGCTGTACGGCTCCTGCAACGGACGCGTGCCGGACGCGACGAGTCCGGCGCTGACCCGGCGCATCCGCGCGCCCACGTCGACCGCGCCCGGATGGCCGTACGCCCGCAGCAGCCGGGCGTCGAGGAACTGCGTGTCGCTGCCGAGCAGATCGGCGAGCAGGCAGGTGAGCACCTGGACCGCCCGGTGCGCGGCGCGGACCGTGTCCAGCGCCAGCGCCGTCGCCGCCGTGGTCAGGGATGTGCCGTTGACCAGGGCGAGGGCGTCCCGGCCGTCCAGCGGCAGCGGTTCCAGCCCGGCCAGCGCCAGCGCCTCGGCCGCGGGCATCCGTACCCCGTCCAGGTAGGCGTGGCCGCGGCCCCGCAACGCCTGGGCGGCCGCGCCGAGCGGGATCAGGTCACCGCTGGCGCCGACCGAACCCAGCCGGGGCATCGCGGGGACGAACGTGGTCGCGAGCATCGCCGCGAGGGCGTCGATCACGTGCGGGGACACGCCCGACGCGCCGCGGGCCAGCGACGCGGCCCGCAGCAGCAGCGTCGCGCGGACCACCTCCGGGTCGAGGTCCGGGCCGTGGCCGGCGCCGAGGTGGGCGAGCGTGTTGTCGGCCTGGTCGCGCAGGTCGGCGCGGCCCGCGTACCCGACGAGGGCGCCGAAGCCGGTGGTGGCGCCGTACACCGCGCGGTCGTCGCCGAGCACGGTGGACAGGAACCTACGGGCGGCCGCGACCCGGTCGCGGACCTGCGGTCCGGCCACGACTTTGATCGGGTCACGGGCGGCGCGGAGGTCGGCGATCCGCAGCGGGACATCGAAGTCCACCTCTGTCGTCATGCGATCGCACCCTAGAGACGAATTCTCAGAACGCTCTGAGATCGAGTCGCTACGTTGCGGCGCATGACGCTCGACTATCTGATCATCGGAGCCGGACCGGCCGGGTTGCAGCTCGCTCACCTGCTCGAGCGCGACGGCCGCGACCATCTGGTCCTGGAGGCCGGCCCGGCGCCGGGCACGTTCTTCACCACCTACCCCCGGCACCGGCAACTCATCTCGATCAACAAGGTCTGGACCGGCTCCGACGACCCGGAGTTCAACCTGCGCGCGGACTGGAACTCACTGCTCACCGACGATCCCGCGCTGCTGTTCAAGAACTACAGCCGGCGCTACTTCCCGGACGCCGCGGACCTGGTGCGCTACCTCGCGGACGTCGCCCGCGGCCTGCGGGTCAGGTACGACACCCGGGTGTCCCGGGTCGCGCGCGACGGCGACCTGTTCACCGTCGACACCGGCGACGACACGCTCACCGCCCGCCGCGTGGTCGTCGCCACCGGCATGTCCCAGCTGTACGTCCCGCCGATCGCCGGCGCCGAACTCGCCGAACGGTACGACACGGTCAGCGTCGACCCGGACGACTTCACCGACCAGCGCGTCCTCATCATCGGCAAGGGCAACTCCGCCTTCGAGACCGCCGACGCGCTCGTCGAGACCGCCGCCGTCATCCACGTCGCCGGTCCGCACTCGGTCAAGCTGGCGTGGCAGTCGCACTACGTCGGGCACCTGCGTGCGGTGAACAACAACTTCCTCGACACGTACCAGCTCAAGTCGCAGAACGCGGTCCTCGACGGCACGGTCGAGCGGATCGCCCGGCGCGACGACGGCGGCTACCGGATCGACTTCCGGTACGCCCGCACCGTCGAGGCGATCCGGCAGATCGACTACGACCGGGTGGTCCTCTGCACCGGATTCCGGTTCGACGCGAGCATCTTCGACCCGTCCGCCCGGCCGCGGCTCATCATCGACGACCGCTTCCCCGAGCAGACCTCGGCGTACGAGTCGGTGAACGTACCCGGCCTGTACTTCGCGGGCACCCTCACCCAGCAGCGCGACTTCAAGCGCTCGACGAACGGGTTCATCCACGGCTTCCGGTACGGCGTGCGGGCCCTGCACCGGATCCTCGGCGCCCGCCACCACGACACGCCCTGGCCGGCCACGCCACTGGAGGTCACCCCGGAGGCGATCACCGACGCGATCATCGCCCGGATCAACCGCACCTCGGCGCTGTGGCAGCAGTTCGCGGTCCTCGGCGACGTCGTCGTCATCTCCGGCGACACCGCGCGGTACCACGAGGAGGTGCCGGTCGCGTACCTGCACGACGGCGGCCTGGGCCCGGAACCGTTCGCGTTCGTGGTGACGCTGGAGTACGGGCCGGACCACGACCAGGTCGACCCGTTCGACATCACGGTGCCGCGGATCGCCGAGAACGACGCCGCGCACGCGCACGACGCCAGCTACCTGCACCCGGTCGTCCGGGTCCACCGTGGCGGCCGGGTCGTCGCCGTGCACCACCTCGCGGAGAACCTGGAGAACCACTGGAACCTGCCGGACGTCCACCACCAGCCGCTCGTGCTCTTCGTCAAGGGCGTCCTCTCCGATGCCGGCTGAGGTCTGGCCCCAGCCCGTGCTGGACCTGCTCGCCGCCGGTGACGAACGCCCGGTCTTCGAGGACGGCGACCGGACCGTCACCACGGCCCAGATGTACCGAATGGTCCGCCGCGTCGTCGCCGGCCTCCGGGCCGCCGGCGCGGGGCCCGGAGTCGGGGTGGCCCTGCGGCTCGGCGTCACCGCGGAGGCGTTCGCGACGATCATCGCGGCGTTCGCGGTCGGCGCCCGGGTCTCCGGGATCCGCCCCGACCTGACACCGGCCCACCGCGCCTGGCAGCTCGGCGGCACCACGCTGCTGGTCGACGACGCCCGGGTCGCCGAACTGGCACGCGCCCCCGACGACGGAAGGCCGCTGATCGCCGCCGGACGCCCGGACGACGTCGCCCGGATCATCTGGACCAGCGGCAGCACCGGCAGTCCGAAGGGCTGCGCGCAGACGTACGCGGCGATGAGCGCGGCCTGGGCGCCGTACCCGGACCGCTGGCCGCCGGCGGTCGCGGACCTCGCCACCCGGCTCCAGCGTTACCTCGTCTTCGGCTCGCTGAGCAGCCAGGTGATGCTGGAGTACGGCATCCTCACCCTGGCCGCCGGCGGCACCCTGGTCGCGGCCCGGCCCCCCGGTTTCCCGGGCATGATCGCCCGGCACCGGGCGACCGCGAGCGTGATCACCGTGGGCAAGCTGAACCAGCTCGTGCACGACCAGCGCACCGACCCGGCCGACCTGAGCAGCCTTCGGGCCCTGCTGGTCTCCGGCTCCCCGCTCCCGCCGGGCCGGCTCGCCGAGGCGCTCGACGTGCTCGGTCCCGTCGTCTTCCACGGCTACGGCCAGACCGAGACCGGCATGATCACGATGGTGACGCCGGCCGAGATGCTGGCGTACCCGGCCGCGCTCGCCTCGGTCGGCCGCCCTCCCCCGGTGACAGCGCTGTCCATCCGGGACGCCGGCGGCCGCCCCGCCACCGAGGGGGAACTGTTCGTCCGGACACCGGCGCAGGCCGGCGCCTACTGGAACGATCCGGTCGAGACCGCCGAGGTCTTCGTGGACGGCTGGGTCCGCACCCGCGACCTGGCGCGGCTGGACGGCGACGGCTACCTGTACCTGCTCGGCCGGATCCGGGACGTCGTCATCGTGCAGGCCAACCTGGTGTACGCCGGTCCGATCGAGCGGGTCCTCGCCGCCGACCCGACAGTCGCCGAGGCGTACGTCGTCGGCCGTCCCGACGACGTCACCGGGGAGGCGGTGCACGCGTACGTGGTGCCAGCCGCCGGTTGCGTGCCGGACGCCGGGCGGCTGCGTGCGGTGGTGGCGGAGGCGCTGGGAGAGGCGTCGGTCCCGCGGACGATCCAGCCGATCGAGCGGGTGCCGGTGGCGCCGAGCGGTAAGCCGGACAAGCGCGCCCTGGCGCGCACGACGACCGGTTGACCATGGCCCTCGGCGCGGCCCGGGGCTCTACTACCAAAAGTTAGTAGTTCCCCTAGGATGACGACCGGTCGGAGCGATGGGCGCCGGGTCCAGGTCTCCCCGACGAAGGGACCAGCAGTGCCTTTGCCGCGGCGTCATCGGTTGCCGGCGCGCGGCGTGGCCCGGTGGGTGCTGCTGGTGTGGCTGGCGTTGTGCCCCGCCGTGTTCGTGGTGCTCGGGTTCGCGTCGCCCGCCGCCGCGCACTTCAAGCTGCTCAAGGTCGTACCGGCGGACGGTACGCGCGTGGACGGCGCGGTCGCGGAGATCCGGCTGACGTTCAGCGCCCCCGGCACGCCCACCGCTGCCGGCTTCAAGCTCTCCCGCGAGGGAGCGGCCGTTCCGGTGACCACCCACACCCCCGACGGGGGCCGTACGTGGCTGGTCCACCCCTCCGCCGCGTTGACCGGCGGGGAGTTCACGCTGCGCTGGAGCGTGGCCGCACCGGACGCTCATCCCCTGACCGGCGACGTCACGTTCACAGTGGTACCGGCCGCCGCGCCACCGGGCGCGGCGGCCACGCCTCGGCCCACCGCCGGCGCGGGACACGCCGGTCACGGTGGACCGGGCGTTCCGTCGGCGTCCCCACCGGCCCACTCCGGCGCTCACGCGGTGGGTCACACCACCGACGCCGACCAGGGTCCGGTGCGGTTCGTCGGCACGGCGGGGCGGTGGCTGTCCTACGGAGCGATCCTGCTCGGCGTGGGCGGTCTGGTCTTCGCGCTGACCACACTGGTGGGGACGCGCAGCGACATCCGGCTGGTCCAGGTCTGGGTGCGGGCCGCCGGGCTGACGGTGGCGGCCGGCGTGCTGCTCGAACTCGCGGCGCTGGCGGCCGTGTTCGGCGGGGGCCTCGCCTCGGCGGTCAGCGTGCAGGCGCTGACCGCGCTCGGCCGTTCGCCGGTGGCCGCCGGGCTGGGTCTGCGGTTCGCCGGCGCGGCCGGGTTGCTCGTGGCCGGTTCCCTGGAGGCGGCGCTCATCCGGGGCCGGCACGCGGTCGGGCGGCATGCCGTGGCGACAGTCGCCGCGATCCCGACCGCCCCTCGCCCTCTGGTCGTGCCGTCCGCCGGTGACGCGAGCGGCGACGAGACGCGACGAGTACGCGCGCGAGCGGTCCGGCCGGTGCTCCTCGGCGTCACAGTGGCGCTGCTGGTCGGTTCGTTCCTGTTCGACGGGCACACCGTCACCGCCCGGCCACGGGTGATCGTCGTGGCGGCGGACGTCGCGCACACAGTCGCCGCGGCGGTGTGGGTGGGCGGTGTTCTGCTCCTGGCGGCGCTGCTGCTGGGGCGTGCGCGCCTCGGTGTGCCGACGGGCGCCGCCGAGATGGCGGTGCGGTTCTCCGTTCCGGCCGGTGCGGCCGTGGCGTTGACGGGTGTCGCCGGCGTCGCGCTGACAGTCGCGATCCTGGACCGGCCCGGTCACCTGGTGAGCACCGGTTGGGGACGGGTGCTCCTGGTCAAGGTCGCGTTGGTGGCGGTCGTGGCCCTCGTCGGGCTCTACAACAGCAGGAGGGTGGTACCCCGGCTGGACGACCCCACGCCGGACGGCATGCGTCACCTGCGCCGCACGGTGCTGGCGGAGGCGGTGCTGATGGTCGCCGTCCTGCTGACCACCGCGATCCTGGTGAACGCCGGCACGTAGGTCGCGCCCGCGCCGCACGAGCGGGCCGGGGTCTACAGGCAGAACAGAATGCCGGTGACCACGCCGGCGCCCAGCGGGGCGGCCAGGGCGGTCGAGGCGAGCACGGCGCGGGCGAGCAGGTTGCGGCGGTGCGGGCGGCGTTCCTGGAGGCGCTGTAGCCGGATGGCCACGTCGGCGCCGGCCATCGACAGCGCGGACGGCGGGTGCGGCGCGCCGGCGAAGGTCAGCAGCGCGTCGCGTACGGCCGTGTGGCCGCACTCGCGGACGGCGGCGGCGTCGGCGCGCAGTTCGACGAGCAGGCGCACGGCCGCGGGCGCCTGCCGGGTCAGGGGCAGCCACGGTACGGCGGCCGCGAGCCCTTCCACGGCGGCCACCAGGAGATGGTGGCGCTCACGCAGGTGTGCCCGCTCGTGGCTGAGCACCGCCGCGAGCTGGTCCGCCGGCAGATCACCGGCGGCGCTGGCCAGGACCGTCAGCCCACGGGATCCGCCGAGGCTGTAGGCCATCGGGGTCGGGTGGGGGATCCACAGCACCGCCGCCTCGCCGCGCTCCGACGGGCCGCCGGCCAACGTGAGCAGGTCGGCGTGGGCGCGGCGGGCACGGTGGGCGCGCAGGGCCCGGCGGGCGCAGGTCGCCGTGAACCGGGTGAGCACGGCCAGCAGGATCAGCGCTCCGGCCGCCCCGGCGATCTCGTCGACGGCGGGCGGCCGGCTGGGTTGCGCCCAGTGCCAGCAGATGCGGGCGAGGTCGTGCAGCGCCCAGCGCCGGGTGCTGCCCGGGGCGAGGAGCATCACGGTGGCGAGGACGAAGGTGGCGGTCACCGCGACGATCAGGCCGAGCCAGCCGAGCAGCATCGCGACCGGGTCGGTGACGTGCCGGAAGCACAGCCGCAGCACGGCGGGGCCACAGCAGGCGACCACCGCCGCGCCGGTGACGAGGGCGAGCGCGAGGCTCACGCCTCCGACTCCCGCTCTTCGAGGACCTGCCGCAGGATGTGCAGTTCGTGGTCGGAGGCGGACCGGGCGAAGTGCAGGAGCACCAGGTCGGGATGGGTGCTCGTCTCGACGACCCGGCGCAGTGTCCGCGCGATGATCTCCTCACGGGTGCCGGCGGCGCGGTAGCGGTAGGCCTTGCCGTCCTTCTCCCGTACGGCCCAGCCCTTGCGGTGCAGGTTGTCCAGCACGGTGAGCACTGTCGTGTACGCCAGGGCCCGGTCGGTGGTCACCGCGTCGAGGACGTCGCGCACGAGCACGGGCTCGGGGTCACGCCACAGGACGTCCATCACTGCCGATTCGAGTCTGCCCAGTTCCGCCACGCGCTCTCCCTTCGTGCCGGTCAGGGTACGTCAGGTGTCGTGGCGGTGCGGCCGGTCCCGGCGCCGGGACCGGCCGCACCCGGCCGTCTACAGGCGGTCGAGGATCTTCTGCAGGGTCTGCACCTCGGTGGCCTGATCCGCGGCGATCCTGGCGGCGAGCGCCTTGGCCTCGGGGTTGCGGCCGTCGGCCTGCTCGGTCCTGGCCATGTCGATGGCGCCGTTGTGGTGGGCGATCATCATCTCGGCGAACATCTTGTCGAAGGCGGCGCCGTTCGCGGCGCCGAGGTCCTTCATCTGCTGCTCGGACAGCATGCCCGGCATACCCGAGGTCATCCCCGGCATGTCGTGCCCGGGCGTGGCGCTCATGCCGGGCATGCTGTGGTCGCCGGGGAGGTCCGTGGGCTTGCCCCAGGCCGTGAGCCACCCCTTCATTGTGGTGATCTCCGGATCCTGCGCCGCCTTGATCCTGGCGGCCAGGTCCTTCAGTTCGGTGTCGCTCGCGCGCGTCGGGGCCAGGTCGGCCATCGTGACCGCCTGCTGGTGGTGCGGGATCATCATCTGGGCGAACATCACGTCCGCGTCGTTGAAGGTGGCGCCGGCCGAGGTCGAGGCGCCCGTCGCGGAACTGCTGCCGGTGCCGTGCGTCATGCCGCCGGTGTCGCCGCCGCAGGCGGCGGTGGCGAGCAGGGCGGACAGGACGACGCCCGCGAGGGCGGCGCGGCGCAGGATGGTCGGTTTCATCAGGTACGTGGTCCTTGTCGTGAGGTGTGCCGGAACGGAGTCGTCGGGCCCGGCGAGACGCCGGACCGTGCTCTCCTCACGTGCGCAGGACCGTTGCGGCTCGCAGCCGCAGCCCGATGGGCGGACGGGGTGGACCTCGAGGGCCGGGTCCACGGGACCGGGGGCCGGTCGGCGTGCCGGTGCCGCGGCGGGGCCGGCACAACAGGGACAGGGCGCCGAGAACGAGGACGCCGCCCAGCACCGCCAGGCACACGGTGAACGCGTGCATCCCGTCGCGGTGCCCGGGCGAGTCGTCCTCGCCGTGTGCGGCGCCGGGCGCGGCGGCGATCTCGTCGGCGGTGCCGGCAGCGTGGGCGACGCCGACGTGGGCGGCGCTCGCCTGGGTGGCGTCGGGTCCGGCCGGATGGCCGAAGGTGTGCATCCCGAACACCCCGAACGTCACGGCGACGAGCAGCGCCAGCCGCAGCAGCGGGTGAGCGCGTCCCATCCCACCCCCTCCGCACGTCAGGCCCGGCGTGTGGCGTCCGCCCCGACACCAGCTTCTACTACAGACGCATAGTAGATGGGATGCCACGGTGGCCGGGCACGGGGACGGAAAACGCGCACGATCCGCTGCCTGACGGGTGCAGAGCCTGCCCGCCTGCGGGAACGACTACGTGACGCGGTAGGCGGTGTAACGCACCCGATCGGCCTCGCGGATCGCCGACGCCACGAAGACGCACTGCTCCAGGACCGCCAGCGCGGGCACCGACGTCTCCAGTCGTACGCCCAGCCGGAAGTAGTACTCGGAGGGGTCGACCGCGTCACCGCGCAGCAGCGCTTCGAGGACCTCCGGACGCCCGCTACGGACGCCGAACGTCCGGATGTAGACGTGACCACCCTCGACGGTTCGCGCCGAGTAGCGCGTGTCGATCTCGATCGCGCCGTCGGGGCGGACCACCTGCCAGTCGGCGCCGCCGGGCAGGATGTCGGCCTCGAACAGGCCGGTGACCCGGCCGCCGACGATCGGCACCACGCGGCGGTGACCCGCGCGGGTCGTCCCGTGGTCCTCCAGCGCCCCGAGCCGGGCCTCCACCTCGAACGCGGCCTCCAGACCGGGAACCGCCGGGGCGCTCACCGCGTCCCGGCCGGCGGGCGGGCGCGTACTCATGGGGTGTCCTTGGTCTGCGCGAGGGCGTCACGGAGGCGTTCCAGCGCGGGCACCGCGGCGGCGAGGGCCGCCCGGTCCGCCGCCGGGAGGGTGGCCGCGGCGCGGGCGACCAGGTCTCCGCTCGCGAGGTCGAAGCGGTCGAACAGGTCGAGCGCCTTCGGGGTGGCGAGGACCTCGACGTGCCGGTGGTTGCCGGGCCGGGGGCGGCGCTCGACGAGACCGTTGCCCTCCATCGTGGTGAGCAGGTTGCTGACCGTCGAACGACTCAGGCGGAGGCGTTCGGCCAGCTCACCGGGACCGGACACGGTGCCCCGGGGCAGGGCCCGCACGATCTCGATCTGCGCGTCCGGGATCTCCGGCAGGTGCTCGGCGGCCCGCGCGGCGGCGAGCAGCGTACGGCGCAGCGGTGAGATCACCGACGCCAGTCGCGCGGCGTCCAGCTCGGTCGCTTCCGGGCCGGTCACGGCAGGACGCCCGAGAAGACCGTCGGCGTCAGGGAGGCCCGTTCGTTGAGGTCGGCGGGCAGGAAGCCGGCCCCCTTCTTGTATCCGGTGGCGATCTCGGTGAGCTCCTCCGGCGGGATGACGTCGTGGATGTCCGCGAACCCGTCCGGCGCGCGCTCGTGGGCGAGCACCATCACCTGCTCCGGGCCCTGCCGCCGGTTGCTCAGCACGAGCGCTGTGGTCGCCGGCCGCCGGTCCGCCTCGTAGGCGTCGAGCGCCTGCCCGACCGTCGGCGCGGTGGCGAGGTGGAAGGCGAGGGTACGCGCGTCCAGGATCGCCTGCGACGCCCCGTTGGAACCGTTCGGATACATCGGGTGTGCCGCGTCGCCGAGCAGCGTCGTGTTCCCGTGGGTCCACGTGTCGATCGGGTCGCGGTCCACCATGGGGTATTCGAGGATCTCGTCGGCGGCGGCCAGCAGTTCCGGCACGTCGAGCCACGGGAAACGCCAGTTCGCGAAGAGCGAGACGACCGGCGCGGGGTCGACCGCCCGGTTCCAGTCCGCGTTCGGCCCGGCGAAACCGGGCCCGCGCCGCTCGGCGACGACATTGATCAGGCCGGCACCGATCGGGTACGCGACGAACTTCTGTTCCGCGTCCCCTGCCATGATCATGGTTCGCCCGTCCAGGAATCCGGGCGCCCGTGCCGTCCCCCGCCACAGCGTCAGCCCGTTCCAGATCGGCGCCCCCTCGCCGGGCTGATGTTGCCGGCGCAGCTCGGAGTGGATGCCGTCCGCTCCGACGATCAGGTCGCCGGCGACGCCAACCTCCCCCGCTGCCGTCTCGAAGCGGGCGACGCCGTCCCGGACGCCGACGAGCCGGTGCCCGGTGCGCACCGCGTCGGCTCCCAGCCGTTCCCGCACCACGGCGAGCAGTTCCATCTGGAACCGGCCGCGGTGCACGGAAAGCTGCGGCCAGCGATATCCGGCGTCCAGCCCGCGCGGCTCGCTCCAGATCTGCTGACCGTGCCGGTTGTAGTACGCCAATGTGCCGGGCGCGGCGCCGAGCCTTTCAACGCGTTCGCCGAGACCCAATTCGGTCAGCTCCCGGACGGCGTGCGGAAGCAGATTGATCCCGACGCCGAGCGGGCGCAGCGCGACGGCGCGCTCGTAGACGGCGATGTCCCGGAAGCCGGCCCGGTGCAGGCTGAGCGCGGTGGTGAGGCCACCGATACCAGCGCCCACGATCACGATCGCCAAGTCGTCGCTCCCTCCGCCGCCGCACCACCAACCACACAGTTTGGTCACAAAATCGTCACGGGTCAAGACGTATTCACGTCGAAGTCGGATCACTCGTCCCGCATTGCGATTCGCCTTATCGGAATTCTTGACAATCAATCATCTCTGCATGACGCTGATCGACGCGGTCGGATGGTCCACCTCTCCTCGCCGGCCCTCACTCCTCCGGATGCACCAGCGCTTCGCACGGAAGGGCTCGTCCATGAAGAAGGTCACCGCCCTCGCTGTTCTCGCCGGCCTCACGATCGCCCTGACCGGCTGTACGGACTCCGACGCCACCGACCCGTCCCCCGGGGCGAGCGGCGACCTGCGGAAGGTCCGGGTGGCGGCGCTGCCGATCAGCGAGACCGCCGCGCTGTGGGGTGGCATCAAGGCGGGCATCTTCCGGGAGCAGGGGCTAGACGTGGAGGTGGTGCCCGCACAGGGCGGCGCACAGGCCATCCCGGCGCTGATCAACGGCGACATCGACTTCGCCGTCGGCCAGCCGTTCGGCCCGTTCCGTGCCGACCTGCAGAACCTCGGCGTGGTGATCATCGGGAACTACGCGTCGTCCTACGCCGACGGTGACGACATCAACGCCGTGGTCGCGTCCGCGAAGTCCGGCATCACCCGGCCGGCCCAGCTCGCGGGGCGCAAGGTGTCGGTCAACAGCCTGGGCGCGGCCGGCGACGTCACCATCATGGCGGCGGTCGAGAAGGACGGCGGCGATCCCACCAAAATCAAGTTCGTCGAGGTGGCCTTCCCGGACGCGCCGGCCCAGCTCGCCGCCGGCAACATCGACGCCGCCTGGGTGACCGAGCCGTTCATCACCCAGATGCGCAAGCGCGGTGACGTCGTCGTGGTCGCCCCGTACCAGGCCACCGTCCCGGGGCTCACCACCCTGACCACGATCACGTCGAGCAAGCTGAAGGACTCCGACGCCGAGCTGATCGCGGACTTCTCGGCGGCGATGAAGAAGACGCTCACCTGGGCCAAGGATCCGGCGAACGAGAAGGACCTCCGACAGGCCATCAAGGACAATCTCGAACTGCCGGAGGCGGTGGCGGACTCCGTACGGCTCCCGGCGTTCGGGTGGGAGCTCGACCGGGCCGGCCTGGAGCAACTGGCGACGCTCGCCCAGAAGTACCGCGTCCTCGACCGGCGACCCGACTTCGACCGTCTCATCCAGCAGCAGTAGCCGGCCGATGCGCAAGATCCTGCTGGGCGCCGCAGGCCTGCTGGGGTTCCTCGTCGTCTGGCAACTGATCCCGACCCTGGGACTGACCGACCCGCACGACCTGCCGTACGCCACCGACGTGTTCGGGTGGCTGTTCCAAGAGGTCCGCGACCTGGCGTTCTGGCGGCGGCTCCGGCTCACCATGACGTCCTGGGCGATCGGCCTGGCGCTGGCGACGCTCGCGGCGGTCGCGCTGGGGACCGTGGTCGGGATGGTGCCGTTCCTGCGTCGCGCGACGCACACGACAGTCGAGTTCCTGCGGCCGGTGCCGTCGGTCGCGCTGATCCCCCTCGCCGTGCTGATGTTCGGCCTGCAGATGCGCGCCGCACTCGTCATCATCGTCTACGCGGCGTTCTGGCAGGTGTTCGTGCAGGTGATCTACGGCGTCGCCGACGTCGACACAGTCGCCCGCGACACGGCGCGGAGTTTCGGCCTCACCCGCGCCGAGCGGCTGCGGTACCTCGTCCTTCCGACCGCTCTGCCGTACCTCATGACCGGCCTGCGCCTCGGCGCGGCTGTCGCACTCATCCTGGCCGTCACCGCGGAGATGGTGATCGGCAACCCGGGCCTCGGGCGCATGATCGAGCTGTCCCGCTCCTCCGGGGACGCGGTCGGCCTGTACGGCCTCGTCGTGGTCACCGGAATCCTCGGCCTGCTGGTGAACGTCGTGTTCCGCTTCGTCGAACGCCGCTCGCTGGCCTGGCACCAGTCGGTGCTCGCGGACGAGGCGGCCCGATGACCGCCCTCGGCGCGGGCCGGGCCCGCCCCCGCGACCTGGGCGTCAGGGTCGCCGAGAACGTCCTGTTCGCGGTCGGGCTTCCCGTCCTGACCGTAGGGCTCTGGGCCGTCTGGTCCACCCGGTCGACGAACCGGTTCCTCGTCGGCCCCCGGACGCTCCTCGACGCGTTCCGGCAGACCTGGATCGGCCCGGCCTTCGTCGACGACGTCCTGCCGAGCCTGTACCGGCTCCTGGCCGGCCTCCTCGCGTCGATCCTCCTCGGCGTCGCCGCCGGCGTCGTCATCGGCCGGCTCCGCCCGCTACGCGAGATCCTCGAACCACTGCTGGAGTTCTTCCGCGCGATTCCGCCACCCGTGCTGATCCCGGTCGCGATGCTCCTGCTCGGCATCACCGACACCATGAAGGTCGTCGTCATCGTGTCCGGCGCGATCTGGCCGATCCTGCTGAACACGATCGAAGGCGTCCGGGCGACCGACAGCGTGATGATGGAGACCGCGTACTCGTTCCGGATCTCCCGGTGGGACCGGCTGTGGCGGCTGATCCTCCCGGCGGCGAGTCCGCGCATCATGACCGGCGTACGGCAGGCGCTCTCGGTGGCCCTGATCCTCATGGTCATCTCGGAGATGTTCGCGTCGTCCGCCGGTCTCGGCTACCGGATCGCCTACTTCCAGCGGAACTACCTCATCGCCGAGATGTGGAGCGGCATCCTCCTGCTCGGTCTCATCGGCGTCGTCCTCGCCGTGGCCTTCGGTGTCGTCGAACGCCGCGTCCTGCGCTGGTACCACGGAATGAAGGAGGTGACCCGTGGCTGACGGGAGCCCCCTGCTGAGGGTCGAGCACCTGCGGAAGGTCTACACGTCCGGCCGGGGCGAGGTCGAGGCGATCGGGGATCTCAGCTTCACGATGGATCCCGGTGAACTGCTGTGCATCGTCGGTCCCTCGGGCTGCGGCAAGACCACGCTCCTGAAGTGCCTCGCCGGGCTGCTGCGGCCCACCAGCGGCCTCGTCGAGATGGAGGGGTCGCCGGTGACCGGCCCGAGCCCGGCGATGGCGGTGGTCTTCCAGGAGTACGGCCGCAGCCTCTACCCGTGGCTGACCGTCCGGGGCAACGTGGAGCTTCCGCTCCGCCACAAGAAGCTCTCCCGCGCCGAACGCGCCCGGACGGTCGCCGACGCCCTCGACGCGGTCGGGCTGCCGCAGTCGGCGCGGAGCCATCCGTGGCAGCTCTCCGGCGGAATGCAGCAGCGGGTGGCGATCGCACGCGCCATCGCGTACCAGCCGGACGTGCTGATCATGGACGAGCCGTTCGCCGCTGTGGACGCGCAGACCCGCGCGGACCTGGAGGACCTCGTCCGCGAACTGCACCTGACCCGGGGGATCTCCACCGTCTTCGTGACGCACGACATCGACGAGTCGGTGTATCTGGGCCAGCGCGTGCTCGTCCTGTCGAACTCACCGACCCGGGTGCAGGAGGACCTCGTGATCGACCTCCCGCGCGAACGCGATCAGCTCACCACCCGTGCGCTACCCCGGTTCACCGAACTGCGGACCCACGTCTACGAGCAGATCCAGCGGGCCAAGCGCGGGCCGGCCGCGGCGCCACAGCCGGCACCGTGACCGCGCCTCGCCGGTCCCGGCGACGGGTCACGTAGCCGTACGGGCGCGGGCCGGTGGTCCCGTCCTCGCGGGTCCATCGGCCATGCCCGCATCGACCGTCACGGATCTATGTTCGAGGTGACGGACCGGTGGAGGGCGGAAGCATGATCGGAACCCTGGTGGAGAACGGTCTCAAGGCGTTGGCCGGCTACGACTCCTACGGCCAGGAACAGATCGACGGGATCGTGAAGAAGGCGTCGGTGGCCGCGCTCGGCCGGCACGCCGAACTCGCGATGCTGGCGGTCGAGGAGACCGGCCGCGGCGTGTTCGAGGACAAGGCGGTGAAGAACATATTCGCCTGCGAGCACGTCACCAACCACATGGCCGACATCCGTACCGTCGGAGTGATCGCCCAGGACGACATCACGGGCATCACCCAGATCGCCGAGCCGGTGGGGGTGGTGGCCGCGGTGACGCCCGTGACGAACCCGACCTCGACCACCATCTTCAAGGCGCTGCTGGCGCTCAAGACCCGCAACCCGGTGATCTTCGCCTTCCACCCGGCGGCGCAACGCTGCAGCGCGGAGGCGGCCCGCACGGTCCGCGACGCCGCCGTCGCCGCCGGTGCGCCGGAGCACTGCATCCAGTGGATCGACGAACCGTCGGTGGCCGCGACGAATGAACTGATGCGGCATCCCGCTGTCTCGGTGGTCCTGGCGACCGGTGGCAACGCCATGGTGCGGGCCGCCTACTCCACCGGCAAACCGGCGCTCGGTGTCGGCGCCGGCAACGTCCCCGCGTACATCGAGGCGTCGGCCGACGTGGCCCGCGCCGTCAACGACGTGGTGCTGTCCAAGGCGTTCGACAACGGCATGATCTGCGCCTCCGAGCAGGCCGTCATCATCGACGACGCGATCCGGCCGGCCGCCCTCGCCGAGTTCCGGCGACTGCACGCCCACATCGCGACGCCGGAGGAGAAGTCGCTGCTGGAGAAGCTGCTCTTCGGCTCCGGGAAGCTCAACCCGGACGTGGTCGGGCAGTCGGTCACCTGGATCGCCGGACACGCCGGCTTCCCGGTCGCCCCGGACACCTCGATCATCCTCGTCCCGGTCGACCGGGTCGGCCCGGCCGAGCCGCTGACCCGGGAGAAGCTCTGCCCGGTGCTCGCCCTGCTGCCGGCCACCGGTCACGACCAGGCCTTCGGGTACGCCGAGCAGATGGTCGAGTTCGACGGCCTGGGTCACAGCGCCGTCATCCACACCCGGGACGCCGATCTGGCCGAGGCTTACGGCCGCCGGGTCAAGGCCGTCCGGATCATCTGGAACGCACCGGCCTCCCAGGGTGGCATCGGCGACATGTACAACGCCTTCCTGCCGTCGCTGACGCTGGGCTGCGGAAGCTACGGCCACAACTCGGTGTCGCACAACGTCACGGCGGTCGACCTCGTCAACATCAAGCGGGTGGCCCGGCGTACGAACAACCTGCAGTGGTTCAAGGTTCCGCCGAAGATCTACTTCGAGCCGAACGCGATCCGCTACCTCGCCGACATGCCCGACGTGCACCGGGTCACCGTGGTGACCGACCACACCATGACCAGACTGGGGTACGTCGACCGCGTGCTGTCCGTGCTGCACCGCCGCCGCGAACAGGTGGCCCTGCAGATCATCGACGACGTCGAGCCGGAGCCCAGCGTGCGCACCGTCGACCGCGGCGCCGAGTCGATGCGTTCGTTCCGCCCGGACACCATCATCGCGCTCGGCGGGGGTTCGGCGATGGACGCCGCCAAGGTGATGTGGCTGCGCTACGAGCACCCCGAGGTGGTCTTCGCCGATCTGCGGGAGAAGTTCTTCGACATCCGCAAGCGGGCCTTCAAGTTCCCCACCCTCGGCGCGCTGGCCCAGCTCGTCTGCATCCCGACCACCTCCGGGACCGGAGCCGAGGTCACCCCGTTCGCGGTCATCACCGACACCGCGTCCGGCAAGAAGTACCCGCTCGCCGACTACGCCCTCACACCGAGCGTGGCGATCGTCGACCCGGTCCTGGCCGCCGACCTGCCGGCGGTGGTCACCGCGGACAGCGGCTTCGACGCGCTCACCCACGCGATCGAGTCGTACGTGTCCGTGTACGCCAACGACTTCACCGACGGGCTGGCCCTGCACGCCGTCCGGCTCATCTTCGGCAACCTCGCCCGGGCCGTGCACCGGGGAGCCGCGGACCCGGTGGCCCGCGAGAAGATGCACAACGCCGGGACGATCGCCGGCATGGCGTTCGGCAGCGCCTTCCTCGGCATCGTGCACGCCATGTCGCACACCCTGGGTGCCACCTTCCACGTCGCACACGGGCGCACCAACGCGATCCTGCTCCCGCACGTCATCAGGTACAACGGCACCGTGCCGAGCAAGCTCACCGGCTGGCCCAAGTACGAGACCTACCGGGCTCCGCAACGCTTCGCCGACATCGCCCGCACCCTCGGACTGCCCGCGGCGACCGACGCCGAAGCGGTCGAGGCCCTGGCCACGGCGATCGAGCGCCTGCGCGACGAGGTCGGCATCGAGCCGTCGTTCGCGGCGGTCGGCGTGGACGAGCGGGCCTTCCTCGCGGCGCTGCCGCAACAGGCGCTGAACGCGTACGAGGACCAGTGCGCGCCGGCCAACCCGCGGATGCCGATGCTCGGCGACATGCAGGAACTGATGCGCGCCGCGTACTACGGATCCGCGACCGGGAGCCACGGCAGCCGAGGTGAACGGGACGCTGCCCGGTGACGGGTTCCGCGCCGGTCCGGACGTCGTGTCCACCCGGGCGGTCAACCTGCCGCAGGCGGCAGGTTGACCGCACCGTCGAGCGGCCGTCGTCAGAAGACGCGCGTACGGCGCACCCCTGACACCAGGCCCGCGACGGGGCCGACGGCGCCGTCCCGTCCGGGTTGCCGGGGTACGCCCGTGAGGTCGAGGTCCATGACGGCGGGCCTGCCGTCCGCCTCCTCGAACTCCGCGTCGGCGCACCGGACCCGTTCCAGGTCCCGGCCGCTGATCAGACCGACACGGGCCTCGTCGAACGCCTCGGGAAGATCGGTGACGAGCCAGACCGCGTCGCCCTCGACGACGACCGTCGCTATAGCGGCGCCCAGCACCCGTGGCTCACGCTCACCCTCGAACGGCCGGGCGCCGGCGGCGTAGACGTTCGCGCGGGCGTACACCGGTTGTCTCACGTCGACGTACTTCTGCTGGTCGCTGGGCGGCTGGTCGGCGAGACGGGCCAGGTACTCGGCGAACGACGCGGGATGGCCGTCGTATCCGGCGGTGCCGGTCACCGGTGGTCCCTCGCCCTCCGCGCCCGCCCCGTAGGCCGCGCCCGGGTCGCCGCCCACGAAGAGGTTCCCCACGTACCTGTCGTCACCGCCGTAGATCACCGCATACCCGGCCACCTGGGTGCTGTGCGGCCGGTGATACGGCGTGGCGCGGTCCAGCACCGGCTCCAGCCGCACCGTGCCACAGATCAGGTTGCAGACGAAGGCACCTCCCTGGCTGAACAGCTCCAGCGCGGCGGGCGAGCCGAAGATGTTGTGCTCGACCAGGTACGGGCCGTGGCTCACCTCGACGAAGAGGTCCCGGCAGTTGTCGTGATAGACGTTGCGGGAGAGCCGCGTGCCCTGCGCCTGCCAGTCCAGCCAGGTGCCGAGCGAGCAGTCGTGGATCCGGTTGTGCCGGATCACCACGTCGATGGCGGCGTGCAGCTTGATGCCGGCGATCTCGTACCCGTAGAACTCGCGCTTCACGCCGATGCGGTGGATGTGGTTGTCCTCGATCGTGGAGAACGCGCATCCGAGGTGACCGACTATCGCGTTCTGGCCGCAGTCGTAGATCGTGTTGCGGCGGATCACGTGGGAGCCGATGTGCTCCCGGTCCCACCCGATCTGGCGGGCCGCGAAGACCGACTCCACCTGGTACTGGTAGCCCGGCTTGTCACCGCGCAGAGCCGAGAAGTTCTGCCCGGTCGACCCCTCCTTCCCGATCGAGATCGCCGCGCACTTGGCGTCATGGATCACGTTGTCCTCGATGACCCACCCCTTCGCCCAGCCGGGCCCGATCAGCCCCGGCTGGTCGGCGGTCGGCGGCGCCCACGGGCTGGCCGCGTGCGCCAGCTCGAAGCCACGCACGGTGATGTAGTCCAGGTGCGGATGTTCCGGGTAGAAGACGCTGCGGCGTACGTTGATCTCCACCAGCTCCGTGTTCGGGTCGGCGCCCTGGAAGTTGGCCCAGATCGTCGTCCGCTCACCGGCCTCGGCGTACCAGACGAGCCGGGTCTGGTCGGGATCGCCGACCGGACGGGACAGGCTGGTCCAGTCGTCGACGACCTCCGTACGCCGGGGCGGATCGTCGACCTCCGCCCGGCTCGCCACCTCGAAGAAGCTCAGGCCGTTGAGGTAGACGTCGCCGAGGTGCCTGCGCGGCGCATCCCTGCCGTACACGATCCAGTCGCCTGCCACCTCCTCGGCGAACGGGTTGAACGAGCCGAACAGCGAGTTGTCGACGACCGCCCGCCATACCGTCCCGCCGAGCGGCTCCCAGCCGGTGACGCGTTCCGATCCCTTGATCACCACGTGCTCGCCGGGCGCCGCCTCGTAGGTGATGCGGCGGGAGTCGCCGAGACCGCCACGGCGCGGCTTGACCCACTCGCGGTACTCCCCCGCGTGCACCAGCACCGTGTCACCGGGCTGCGCGACGCCGGCCGCCCGGTTGATCGTCCGGAAGGGCCGCTCGGCGCTGCCGTCGGCGCGATCCGAACCGCTTGTCGCCACGTGGAATACGGATGTCATCCGGGAGCCCTCCTCGACGGGTCTTGCGTTACATGTGCATTCCTGCTGCCGCGTTCGCGCCCGTTCACGTCCACACCGGCAGGTCGATCCGGGACGGGTGGGCGCCCTCGTGGGAGATCTCCTGCCGCGCCCGTACCGTGGTGGTCGCGGTGGCGGCAGGTTCGCCGGTGCCGGGATTGCGGGCGTAGCGCGGATGCGCTCCGGAGCTGACCTGCACGGCGACGCGGTGGCCGGCGGCGAAGCGGTGGAACGCCGGCCACAGTGGCACGTCCAGCTCGACGTAACCGTCCCCGTCGGGCCGCGGGTCGGTCGCCGCGGTGCCGACGCCGCCGATGCGCCGGATGCCGTCGCACACGGTCATCGAGCGGCCGTCGGGGTGCACGTCGCAGATCCGGACGAACACGTCCGCGCTGGCTGCCGTCGAACGGAACCGGACGCGGGCGATCGGCTCCCCGGCGAGGACGACGGCGTGGTCCAGCAGTCGGCTGCGGAAGACCGCCACGTCCGTACGGCGTTCGTGGGCGCTGTTGTCGACCGGACCGGGAGCCGGGCCCAGGCCGGGACCACCGAGTGCGGGTGTGGGCCGGTCCGGGTCGTAGGTGTAGCGGGTGCTGCCACCGTCGGGAGCGGCCGGGTCGAGCAGCCCGTACGGATGCAGGTACCACCGCTGCGCGGCGGTGCCCGGCGGCGGCCACGCGGGCAGGTCACGCCACTGCTGCGCACCGGTGAGGAAGGCGCGCACGGGCGCCGGCCGGGCCGCCGGCGTACCGGCGAAGTGTTCCTTGAGGAACGCGACCGACTCGGCGAGGAACGGGCTCTGCTCGCTGCTGTGGCCCCACGGGCCGATGGTGAGCCGCGGCGGGCGACCGGCCGCGGCGAGCTGGGCGTAGTTGCGCAGCTGCCAGGGCAGGAAGATGTCGTACCAGCCGGTGGCCATGTACACCGGTGCGGTGACGTCGGGCACGGACGCGGTGTGCGACTGCCGGGTCCAGTAGTCGTCGGTGAGCCGCTCGTGGGCCAGCCATTCCTGGTACCAGCCGATCGGGTGGCCCGCCACCGCCGTGTCGCCGCGGGACAGGGGCAGGACGTCGAAGGCTTCGGCCAGCTTCCGGTCCGGCCGCCGCGCGAGCCGCGCCCGGACCAGGGCGCCACGCATGCCCCGCAGGGCCATCAGACGCGACCAGCCGAGCGAGCCGCCCAGCGAGAAGGCGCCGTTGTTCCAGGTGACCGCGCCGAAGTCGGCCATCGTGACGTTCAGGCACAGGGCGTCGGGGGCGTTACCGGGATCGTCCCGGCACATCCGTCCCGCCACGGCCCACTGGGTGTAGCCGAGGTAGCTCTCCCCGTACGTCGCGACGGTGCCGGTGAACCACTGCTGTCGGCGTACCCACCGGTGGGTGGCCATGCCGTCGTGCTGCTCGTCGAGCTGCGGCCGAAAGCTGCCACCGGAGCCGCCCGTACCGCGGCAGCTCTGCACCAGGACCGTGAACCCCTCGCCGGCCAGCGCCGGCGCGTGGGTGAGCGAGCCGTGCCGGCCGTACGGCGAGCGGACGACCACAGTGGGCAACGGCGGGTGCACCGGACCGGCCGGCAGGTAGAGGTCGGCGATCAGTTCGACGCCGTCGTCCATCGGCACGCGCAGCCCGCGCCGCACGGTGAAGGCGTACGGAGGCTCCGTGGCCGCGTGGCGACGGGTGCGGCGGAGCCGCCCGGACAGTCGGCGGCGGAGGCTCCTCATCCCTCATCCTTGGTTCTGCTGTTCATGCCGGGCCGGCTGTGCGGATGCGCGCCCTGCCACCGGCCGGTGCCGTGCCCGTACGAGAAGGAGCGGAAATGGAACCGAAGCCCGCGGACGGTGGCTACCGCAACCCGATCCTCCCGGGCTTCTGGCCCGATCCGAGCATCTGCCGTGCCGGCGACGACTACTACCTCGTGTGTTCGAGCTTCGAGTACTCGCCCGGTGTTCCGATCTTCCACAGTCGCGACCTGTTCCGCTGGCGCCAGATCGGCAACGTGCTCGACCGCCCCGGTCAACTCCGGTTGCCCGCCGACACACTCGCCTCGCGGGGCATCTACGCGCCGACGATCCGCTACCACGACGACCGGTTCTGGGTCGTCACGACGAACGTCACGCTCGGCCGGCACCTGATCGTCACGGCGACCGATCCGGCCGGACCGTGGTCGGATCCGGTCTATCTGGACCTGCCCCATGTGGACCCGTCGCCGGCGTGGGACGACGACGGCAACTGCTGGATGACGGTGTCCGGGGTCGAGTCGTACCGGATCGACCCGCGTACCGGAGAGGTCTTCGAAGGCCCGGTGCCGATGTGGTCGGGAACGGGCGGCCAGTATCCCGAGGCGCCGCATCTGTACCGGGTCGGCGACTGGTGGTACCTGCTCGTCTCGGAGGGTGGCACCCACACCGGCCACGCGGTGAGCGTCGCCCGCGCGCGCTCGCCGCGCGGGCCGTTCCAGCCCGGGCCGGCCAATCCGATCCTGACGCATCGCGGCACCGACCGGCCGGTGCAGGCGACCGGGCACGCCGACATGGTCGAGGCCGCCGACGGCAGCTGGTGGATGGTCCTGCTGGGCATCCGGCCGAGGGGCCAGTGGCCGCCCTACCACGTGCTGGGGCGGGAGACGTTCCTGGTGCCGGTGCGCTGGGTCGACGGGTGGCCGGTGGTCGATCCCGTCTCGTGCGGGACCGGCGCGGCGGGGACCAGACGGTGGGACGACCGGGACGACTTCGACGACGAGCGGCTGGGGGCACAGTGGATCTCTCCCCGGGACCGGCCCGCCTCGGCGTGGTCGCTGACCGACCGGCCCGGCTGGCTGACCCTGCACGCGACCGGCGACAGCCTCGACCGCAGTGGCGCCACCGTCGTCGGCCGCCGTCAGCAGCACCACGACTGCCGGGTCGATGCCCGCGTCGATCCCGGCTCCGGCCGCGCCGGCCTGACGATCAGGATCGACGAGGCCCACCACTACGACCTGGAACTCGCGCGGGGACGGGCTCGGGTCGTCGGCCGGGTCGGGCCGTTCCGTCAGGTGTTCGGGGAGTGTCCCGTGCCGGCCGGGGCGGTGACCGTGGCACTGAGCACCCGGACCGCCGACGTGCTGCCCCCGACCGTCACCTCGTCCGGCGACCTGGCGCAGGCGGGCCTCGTGGGCGTCACGGCTGCCGGCAGCGACACGATCCGGTTCGAGGTCGAGACCGGCGACGGCTGGTCGTCCCTGGCCGAACTCGACGGGCGCTACCTGTCCACCGAGGTCGCCTCCGGGTTCACCGGCCGGGTCATCGGCATGTACGTCACCGAGGGAACCGCCGCATTCGACTGGTTCGACTACCGGCCGGCCGGATGACAGACCGGCACGGTACCTCACCCCTTGAACGCGCCTTCCATGATTCCCTGCACCAGACGGCGTCCGACGAAGACGAACAGCACCAGCAGCGGAATGGTGGCCAGGAAGGAGCCGGACATCGCCAGGCCCAGATCGATGTCCCGGTTCTGCTGCAGCGCCTTGATGGCGATCTGGACGGTGTAGTTCTCCGGCGACTTCAGGACGATGAACGGCCACAGGAAGTCGTTCCACGCGTAGACGAACGTGAACAGCCCCAGCACGTACGCCGCCGGCCGGACCAGCGGGAAGGCTATCCGCCAGAAGATCTGCCAGGTGGTCGCTCCGTCCACCCGCGCCGCCTGCATCAGCTCGTCGTCGATGGTGCTGCCGATGTGCTGGCGCATCCAGAAGATGCCGAACGCGCTGACCAGCCCGGGAACGATCACCGCCTGGAGGCTGTCCACCCAGTTCAACTCCGACATGATCAGGTACTGCGGCACCACCGCCAACTGCGCCGGCACCGTCATGGTCAGCACGACGATGAGGAACAGCGTGTTGCGGCCCGGGAAGGACAGCTTGGCGAAGGCGAAGCCGGCCAACGCGCAGAGCACCGCCTGGCCCACCGCGATCGTGCCGGCGACGATGACGCTGTTCAGCAGGGACTGCACGAACGGCACGATGGTGAAGACCAGCTCCGCCAGGTGCAGGAAGTTGCCGCCGGGCGTGAGGGTCGGGGGGAGAGTCGTCGCGGTGGCGGAGTCCGTCGTCGCCACCACGAACATCCAGTAGAGCGGGAAGACGCTGACGAGCGCCATGAGGGTGAGCAGCGCGTACACCGGGATCGGGACGCGGTTGGCCTGGCGCCGCCTGGCCCGCCCGGGCGCGGCGGTCGGGGGTACGGGCTTCATGGGCGCTCCGAACGGATTCGGGTGGTCAGCAGATAGTTGAGTCCGGAGAAGGCCACCACGATGACGAAGAGCGCGACGCCGACCGCCGCGCCGTAGCCGAAGTGGAACTGCCCGAAGGACTGCTCGTAGAGGTAGAGGGTGACGGTCTGGCACTGCCGTGCCGCCCCGCACGTGAGTCCGCCGACCGGGTTGGCCAGCAGCGGCTCGGTGAAGACCTGCAGCCCGCCGATGGTCGACGTCACGACGGTGAACGCGATGATCGGCCGTAGCGAGGGGATGCTGATGTGCAGGAACTGTCTCCAGCCGTTCGCACCGTCGGCGGCGGCGGCCTCGTACAGTTCCCGGGGAACCGCCTGGAGCGCGGCGAGGTACAGCAGTGTGTTGTATCCGGTCCAGCGCCAGGCGATCATCGTGGCGATCATGATGTGGCTGCCCCACAGCGACGCCGTGAAGTCGATGTGGTCGAAGCCCAGCAACCCGAGGAACCAGTTGATCATGCCGTAGTCCCGGTCGAACATCTGGGCGAAGACGATCGTCGTGGCCGCCACCGACGTGACGTAGGGAACGAGCACCGACATCCGGAACAACGCGGCCAGCCGCAGCCGCGCGTGGTTGAGCAGGTGGGCCAGGCCGAGCGCCAGGAGCAACTGCGGCACGGTCGACAGCACCCAGATGCTGAACGTGTTCCGCAGCGCCCCCCAGAAGCGCGGGTCGTCCAGGAGTTCGGCGAAGTTGTCCAGCCCCACGAAGCGGTGCTCGCCGATGGGATCCCAGTCGAACAGCGAGATGTAGAAGGTGAACAGCAGCGGGAAGAGGCCGAAGATCAGGAAGAGCACGAAGAACGGCGAGATGTACGCGTACGGCGCCAGGAACTCCCGTACGCCCTGCTGGATCCGCCGGTTGCGAGCGGGCCTGCGGACGTCCGGTGGGACCGGGGCCGGGCCGAGCATGGTGGTCAAAGCGTCACCCTCCCGATGCGCGGCGGCCGGGCGGTACCCGGCCGCCGCGCATCAGCCCTCCGTCATTCCCGTACGGCGTTCTTGACGTTTGTCAGCGCGGTGTTCCAGGCGTTGGCCGGGGCCACCTTGCCCTGCTCGACGCTGGTGAGCGTGTTGAGGAACTCGGTGCCGATGGGGCCGTCCTGCGGACCGAAGTAGAAGGGCTTGATCCCCAGCACCGACTGGGTGTAGATCTTGCCGATCGGCGCGTTGCTGAAGAACGGGTCGGTCTTCCCCACCAACTGCGGGTCGGTGTAGACCGACGGGGTGGTGGGCAGCGACCCCTGCATCAGGAAGTGGTCGAGCTGGCCCTTCGGCGACTGCATCTCGGAGATGTAGTTCCACGCCGCCTTCGCGTTCTTGGCGCGCTTGGGGATGGCGAGGAAGCTGCCGCCCCAGTTCCCCGAGCCACCGGGAATGGTGGCGATGTCCCACTTGCCGTTCGTCTCGGGAGCGTTCGTCTTCATCTGGCTGAGCATCCAGGACGGTGAGCACACCACCGCGTAGTCGCCCTTCTTCATGGCCGCGGTCCAGCCGGACGAGAACGACCCCTGCTTGGCGGAGATGCCCGCGTCGAAGGCCTTCAGCGTCACGTCGAAGGCCGCCTTGACCTGCTCGTTGTCGTAGTCCAGCTTGCGGTCGGCGCTGTAGTAACGCTGACTGCCCTGGTTGACCGCCTGGAAGAAGACGCTGGTCGGCGTGTTGTCCACGAACGGCTTCCCGGTCTTCTGGACGTACTGCTTACCGACGTTGATGAACTCGTCCCACGTCGGCCAGAGCTTGGCGACCTCGTCCCGGTCGGTGGGCAGGCCGGCCGCCTTGAACAGATCGGTACGGTAGGCCACCGCCAAGCCGCCGACGTCGGTCGGCACGCCGATGATCTTCCCGTCCTCGGTCGTCGACTGCGCCATCACCCAGTCGAGGTAGTTGCCCTTGATGTCGTTCGCGCCCAGCGTGGTGAGGTCGACGAAGTTGTCCGGGGACTGCATGAACTTCGGCAGGTCGTCGGCCTGGATCAGCACCAGGTCGGGCACCTTGCCACCGGCCAGCGCGGCGGTGAGCGCCTGCGCGGTCTCGGTCGTGGTGCCCACCTCGGTGAGCTTGACGCGCACATCCGGGTGCGCCTTGGTGTAGACGTCGACGTCGGCCTTCTGGTTGATGTTGGCGAACGACCAGAACTCGAACGTCTTCGAGTCGGACTTGCCGTCTGATCCGCCACACCCGGCGAGGAGGAGCGCGACGGCGGCCATGACGGCTGTGGTGGTGGTCCGGACGCGTTTCAACGGCCCTCCATCGGTGTGATCGTGAGCGGCGGTGGTGGGGTGGCGGGTTCCCGCCGGCGCGGGCGCGCAGGCAGAAGCTGACGAGTGGCCTCACCGACGGGTCAGTCGTTGTCCCGTCCTCGGTAAGCGCGTCGCCTCCGAAACTTATCGAGATATTTACATGCCATGATTTTGTGCGCTGAGGCTACTAACTGCCCCGTCATCCGTCAATGACCTCGCTGCCAGCAAGAGCGCCGGACGGCAGGGCGGCTTTCCGACCGGACGAGCGCCGAAAGTTTCGGAGCAGGTGGCGCGCCCCTCTCGGAAGGAGGCCGCCGACGACCCTCTCGTCCACGCCCGGACAGCGGCCCGACGCCGGCCTACCGGCCGTGGGCCGCCCGCACTCGCCAGTCGTCGAGGCGCGTACCGGCGATGCGGGCGCCGTCGGCGGGGACGAGCGAGCGTTCGGACAGCGCGGCACCGAAATAGCGGGCGTCGGGATCACTCACCACCGACCGAGGATCGTGCTGGACCGCGAGGGTGGATCGTCCCAGTTCGTCGAGGCGGAACTGCTCCGGGCCACCGACCTCGACCACACCGTTGGCCGGCACGCCGACCACGACCTCGGCCACCGCGGCGGCGACGTCGTCCGCTGCCATCGGCTGGATGAGCACCGGCGCGAGGTACACGGTGTCGCCGTCCGTGGCGGCGTCGACGATGCCCTGAACGAACTCGAAGAACTGCGTGGCGTGCACCAGCGAGTACGGGAGACCGGACGCGGTGATGAGCGTCTCCTGGGCGACCTTCGCCCGCAGGTAACCGCTGTCCGGAAGCCGTTCGGAGCCCACGACGGAGAGCGCCACGTGGTGACCCACCCCGGCATCCGCGGCGGCGGCGAGGAGGTTCCGCGTGGACGTCTCGAAGAACTCCAGTGCGGCTCCGCCCTCGAGCGACGGCGAGTTCGACACGTCGACGACGGCTTCGGCACCGGAGAGCACGTCCGCCACTCCCTCGCCGGTCAGCGTGTTCACGCCGGTCTTCGGCGACGCCGGCACCGCCTCGTGGCCCTGGGCGTCGAGGATCTTCACGAGCTTGGAGCCGACGAGGCCGCTGCCACCGATGACGACGATCTTCATGATCGAGCCCCTCCCTGTCCGCACTGGCTGAGTCGCGCTGCAACCAGTAGGACGGAGAACCGGCGCGGATGCAGGAAATCGCCGCAAGAAGCTCGGCCCACCTCGCCCTCGGTCCCTGGGTCGACGTGGTGCTGTCGGGACGGCCGATTCGAACCGACCACCCCTTGGCCTCCAGGTCCACCACGGTTCTGTCACGCCATGTCGGAATAACTCGGTGCATCTCGCATACCCGGACAGAACGACAGCACGCATCACGTCTCAATGCCATCTGCGCCAGCCGTACGTCGCGGTCTGCGACCCCGCGGCGGGTGTGCAATCATCCGGCACCGACACATCCTCGGCGGACCACCCAGCCGCCTGCCGCCGAACCACCTCGCGCACACCGGTGGCCCCAGCTCGTCACCCTGTTCCCGAGGCCATTCAACTGTCAGTTTGCCGCCAGCCGCGTGAACGAGTTTCCGCTTAACCTCGAGCCGTGAGCGACAACCCCCTCTCTGATGCAAACGCCCAACGTCTCTACTTTTCACCGACCGACGGCGGGATCGAACATTCCATGTCGGAACCCGACTTTCTTCGTAGCCTGGTTTACAACCTTCTTTTCGAGCCGACCGCACTAGTAGTACCCGATGTCTTCTTCTTCAACTGTCGCTTCCTCATCGCACATGTCGAGAGCGCCAAGGGGACGTCACTCTTCGAGCAAGCCCTTGCCAAGGGCCGGGTAGTGCCGGCCTTCCGTGACGAGAACTTGTCCAGCTTCGCGGAGATACTAGAGTTGATCGGCGCCCAGCAGGTAAGGGGAATCGAGGAAGAACAGTACCGCTCACAACCCGCCAAATTCGCTGACCGACTGGACTTCGCCTTCCGAAGGTCGACGTCTGGTTACATTCCTTGGCCGCCGAACCTGGGGGGTGCCTTCGCAGACCTCATCAACGCGGTGCTGACGCAGCCGGAACTCACCACTGACCACCCGAAGCACCAGATGTACTGGCGAGCAATGACAGACCTTCGAGAGACGATCGGTCCAGTCGCTGCCCGCGAGACGGCACGACACGGTGGCTTGGGCATCAGACGGGCGGAGCTGTTCAACGCGATCGGTTGGCATCTCGGCGTGCTCGATCGTGACCGGATCTTCAACAAGCCCCGCGATCTGATCAGGGCAGTCGATCTGGCCGGTGACAGCTACCGATCCGAGCAGGTCAGTTTCCTGGTAGATGTCATCAACGTGGCGTACCAGCGGAGCCAGGCACGAAAATTCGACTCGACCCACAACATCCCGGGTGCGCTCGCGGTCAACGCCGCGCCAGTCGTTCCATCGTTGGCAGCGCTCGCCCCAGATCCAGAGACCCTGCGGTCGATCACGATTGATATCCGCCTACCTGCGGTGCGGTCATTGTTGGCGGCAAGCCCTAACGAGCTCCTTGCGATCCGCGACGGCAGCGAGGGACTCGGCTTCTTCCAGGCTCGGCGGGCGTGGGTGAACGACCCATCGGACGATAACGCCGAAGACCTGCGCGAAGCTGCCGTCACGTACGCTGCTCGGCTGCGGGAGTTGGCCAAGGGCCCCCAGAAGGCCAACCGTTTCACACTCGCGGTTCGGATCGGCCGGAAGTCTCTCACCGGAATGCTTGGCCCGGCCGTCGGCTACACCGCCGCAGTGCACCACCTACCACCAGAATTTACGCTGGTAGCGGCGGTCGGGACCACCGCTGCCGTTGCAGCCTTCGACGTGTTGGCCGAGGGCCCGCGTGTCCCCACCCAGACCTACGGCCTAGAGGTGAGGTCCGTCGGGCGGAAACGCGAGCTGAACCTTCCGTCGTCCGGCGACTGATGCGTAGCGGCCAGGTCGCCTCGGGTCGACAACAGCCTCGACGAACGCCGTCGCCGTCGCCCGTGGCTCCGCACGGGCGAATCGGTCAGCGACACGCCTCTGCGGCTCGTCCAGGGTGACTCGCCGTCGGGCAGGGTCTACGCCGCGGCCCACGGCCATCGCACGATCTTCGGTTGTCCGCACACCCCATCGGTGATCGACTCGGTGGCCGTCCTCGTACCCGCGTCATTCGCAACGCCTCCACGTGACGTTGGAGTACCAGGCTGGCGCCATGATCAAATGGCGCCTTCCACGTACACGATCGGTCGCGGTGGGCCGGACGGGCCGGGGCGTACGAGCGCAGCCTCGCCAAGCTCTGCGCGTACCCGGCGGAAGCGCTGCTGGACGCGGCGGGGTCCGGGCCGGACGGCGGGTGATCGACGCCGGCGCCGGCTACTCCGCTGCCGAGCAGGTGTACGACGGTCAGCGCGACAGCATCCGGCGGACCCGGCCGCCCACCGCCTGCTTGACCTGCTCGCGCAGTGGCTGCGCGCGGCGTGCCTTGAGCTTCTGCTGCAGCGTCCGGTTCTCGTCCCGCAGCCACTGCATGCGCGCCAGCAGTTCGTCGGTGGTGTAGGCGGAGGCCGGCCGGACCGCCTGCGGGTAGACGGTCTGGCGGACCTGCTCGTCGAAGCGGGTGGCACTGTCCCCGTCGGCGAACGAAAGGCCGAGGTCGTGCTTGGCGAGGAACGCGGTGATCCGCGCGAAGCGCTCCTTGTGGCCCTCGTTCAGGGCCGTGTAGTCGGCTTCCTCGTAGAGTTGGGCGGCGTCGACGTCGGCCGGTACGTCGCGCATCAACCGGTGCGGGATGTCGAAGTAGCGGGCCAGTTCCAGGGTGCGCGAGTCGTGTGCGAGGAGATACCCGGGAGTGCCGGAGATCAGCGCCGTGATGGTGCCGTGGATCCGGGTGCCGAAGGCGAAGTCGAATCCGGAGAGATACTCCATCCAGGGCCACGGGTCCACGAACATCCGCACCTTGTCCTCGACGAAGAGCGGGTGTGAGGTGTGGATGGGCATGTCGTCGGTCTTGCCGCGCAAGTTCGGTGCGTCGCCGTAGAGCAGGGTACCGAGGGCGTACAGGCCCTGCGCCACGTAGCGCAGGTTCGGGTAGCGCCGGTGGTGGTGGCGGACGAGCGGGGCCAAGGCGCGGACGTACGGCGAGATGACGAACGCGAGCCGGTCCTCGGTGCTCAGGGTCGCCTTCGCCTTCTCGACCCGGAGGCTGTCGCCGTGCAGGAACATCGACGGACAGCCGATCTGCTCGACCGCGGAGAACCCCAGCGAGCGCAGATAGGTTTCGCTGATCTCGCCGCGTACGCCGATGCTGTGCGACCGGTCCAGCACCGCCCGGCAGAACGCCTTCACCGGCTCGTCGATCGGGCGCAGGGACTCCAGGCCGCCGTCCACGTCGGTCTGCGCCCCGACCCCGAGCACCACCACCGGGATCTTGAGCCGCTCGATCAGCCGGGCCATCGAGGTCAGCCGGTTCGCGTAGTCGTGGCGAAACGCGTTCGCCAGCGGGATCACGAAGACGTCGTACTTCTCGTTGATCTCGTCGGCATCGCGCGGGTCCGCCCGGAAGCGCGACGGGGTGATCTCCGCCGCCGAGGTGGCCAGAAGCTTGTGCGCGGCGTGGCTGAAGACCAGGTTGCCGCTGTTCTTGCCGATCCAGTCCCGCTCGTAGGTCTCCTCGGCGGTGACGACGTCGAACGGGCCCTTGCGGGCTCGCAGCAGGATCCGCTGGTGCATCCGGGGTGTCCACCCTTCGTCCCGGACGCCACGGCGCCCGGCGAGGCCGAAGCGGCGCATCCGGCCGAGCGCGGCCCCGTTCCGTGCAGGAGCAGAAATCCTATACCGTCCCCACGCCGGTCCGAATCCCACTCGCCGGCCGCCACGTCGGCCCCGAGCTGGGCGGGGACACCAGCCGTCAGGACGCCAACCACAACCTCGCGGCGCACCTGGTGGCCGGCACCTGACATCCGCCCGCGCTGGGCGCGTCCAGCGGAGAGGACCATCGCCGGAAACAAGCTGCCGAACAACGGGGCGGCAACGGGGCGGCACCGGACGGTCGCCGATGCGACGCGCGCCCGGGGCCGGCCCCGTCGCGGGAACTCAGCCGCAGTTGCCCCAGCTGTACCGGCCGGCGACCTGCCAACTGGTGAAGTACATGACCTCGCCGCGGTACATCACGCACTTGTCGACGGCGGAGCGCTGGATGGCGGCGTAGTACTTGTAGTTCCCGGAGTCCTCGACCCAGGAACCGCCCTCCACCCGGATGCCCGCCGCCAGCCCGGTCGTCGAGCCGAGGGCCACCCGCTTGAGCGTGACGACGCAGTTGTAGCCGGTCGCGCCGTTGTACAACAGGTAGACGTCGCCCACCTTCGTGCCGTCGGAGGCGTTGATCGACCGGTGGCCGTCACTCGCGTAGGCCCACGAGCCACCGAAGTCGTTGTTGCACGCCTGCGCCGCGGTGAACGGGTTCGTCGCCGCCTGGGCGGGCGAGGCGAGCCCTGTCGCCGCGACGGTCGCGGCAACGATCGAGACGGCCAGTCGTCGCGCTGATCCGCGCACCCGTACCTCCAACTGCTCTGGCGCGCGGAGGCCGCGCGCACGGGGCGCCATCATCCCACAATGGACGAACCCCGAGATCACCGCTCCGCAAGGCGTCCCGACGACGGCTCGCGCTGCGACCCTGGCCCCCGCACCCGCACCGGTACGCGGGACGCCGGCCCGGCATGACACCCGGTCGGCACGGTGCGTGAAGGTTCCGTCGCGGTGACCGCGCCGGACCGGCCACCCCGCGATCCGGCCGACAGTGGCTCTGGTCACGATCTTCGGGCCGGAACGTCGTGACCAGCACTTTCCGCGCCGGGAGCGGCCCGGACGCCCGGTCACAAAGGGCGCAGACCGCGCTAGCTTTGCGCCGTGCGTGGGTATCGGATCGGCATCCTCGGGCGGATCGAGGTGAGCGTCGACGCGGTGGCCGTGTCGCTCGCCCCGCTGGAGCGGGCGCTCGTCGCGAGCCTGGCGGCCCACCACGGACGCATCGTCTCCGTCGACCGCCTGATCGACGGGCTCTGGCCGGACGATCCGCCCACGGGGGCGCGCAACCGGGTCCAGGCGGTCGTCGCCTCGGTCCGCCGCGTCGCGAAGCCGGAGCTGATCCTCACCCGCTCGCCCGGCTACCAGCTGAACCCCGCGGCGGTCGTCGACTCGGCGGAGTTCGCCGCCGAGGTAGGTGCCGCCGCGGCCACCGCCGATGCCCGCCGCACCGTGGAGCTGCTCGACCGGGCGCTGGCGCGCTGGCGCGACGACGCGTTCGTCGACGTCGGGTCGCGGCTCGTCGAGTACGAGCGCGATCGGCTTCGTGAGCTGCGCGAGCACGCGACAGAGCTGCGCGCCGAGGCACTGCTCTCGCTCGGTCTGCACCGGGAACTCGTGCCGGAGCTGACCACGCTGGTCCGCGACCGACCCCTGCGGGAGCGGCTGCGCGGCCAGCTGATGGTGGCCCTGCACCGCAGCGGCCGACAGGCGGAGGCGCTCGCCGTGTACCGGGCCGGGGTCCGGGTGCTGGCGGAGGAGCACGGCATCGACCCGGGTCCGGAGCTGCGGCAACTGCACCGGGAGATCCTCGGCAGCGAGCAGGAGACGCCCCCGCGGTCGTGGGTGCGCCCCAACCAGCTTCCCGGAGTCACCGGTGACTTCGTCGGGCGGGACAAGGAGCTGGGGCTGCTGCTGTCGTTGCTGGGGCGCACCCCGACCGCCGCCGGGGTCGCCCAGGTGATCGTCGTGACCGGGCTGGCGGGAACGGGCAAGACCACGCTGGCGCTGCGCGCGGCCCACGAGCGCCGGCACCGCTTCCCCGGGGGTTGCCTCTACGCGGACCTGCGCGGCAACACCCCGGAACCGGCGCGGCCCGGGGCGGTGCTCGGCGCGTTCCTGCGCGCCCTCGGCGTGGCCGGCGAGGCCATCCCGGCGGCGGCCGAGGAGCGCGCGGCGCTGTACCGCTCCGTGCTCGCCGACCAGACCTTGCTGGTGATGTTGGACAGCGCGGCGGACGCGGCGCAGGTGCGTCCGCTACTGCCACCCGGCGGCAGCGCTGTCGTCACGAGCACGGGGGCGCTGCCGGGGCTGGCGGGCACCGAGGTCGTCCCGCTCGACGTGCTGCCGATCGACGACGGCCTGGACCTGCTGGCCGGGATCGCCGGCGGCGAGCGGGTCGACCGGGAGGCCGGGGCCGCCGCCGACGTCGTGGAGCTGTGCGGTCGCCTGCCGCTGGCGTTGCGAATCGCCGGCGTGCGGCTGGCCGAGCGGGAGGCGATGACCGTGGCGCGGTTGCGCGAGCGGCTGCGCGACGAGCGACGCCGCCTCGACGAACTCTCCCTCGACGGGCTCGACGTGCGCAGCAGCTTCACCGTCGGGTTCGAGCGGTTGCCGCAGCCCGCCGCGCGGCTGCTCGCGGTGCTCAGCCGCACGTCGCTGCGCAGCTTCGGCATGTGGGACGAGACCACCGAGCCGCTGCTGGAGCAGCTGTGCCGGGCCCACCTGCTGACCGACGACGCCGGCGGACGGGTACGCATGCACGACCTGGTCAGGCTCGTCGCCCGGGAACGCACCGAGGTCCCCGTCGACGAGGTCGTCGCCTGGTACGCACGGCTGCACGCGTACGCCGAGCGGGCCGACGCGTCGCTGCCCTGCGGGGCCCTGCCGGTGGCCGGCGCGGGGCCGGCGCTCGACGCCTGGGCGGCCGTCGACTGGTTCGAGGCGGAGCGGGAGAATCTGGTCGCAGCGGTGCAGGACCTGCTGCGGCTGGGCGCCGTCGACCTGGCGGGGCGGTTGGCCTGCACGATGGGCAACTTCGCGACGATGCGCAGCCAGCACCTGCCCGAGCTGGTCGACTGTCTGCGCGCCGTGCTCGACCGCCACGCCGAGCTGCCGTCGGCGACCCGGATGTCGCTGCGGCTGCACCTGGGCACGGCGTACCGGTCGCTGAACCGGCACGCCGAAGCCGTGCCGCTGCTGCGCGCGGCGCAGCGGGCCGGCCGCGGGCGGTGGGTGGCGCACCGCCTCGTCGCTCTGCAGGGCTACTCGCTGTGCTGCCGTCACCTCGGTAGGTTGCGGGAGGCGGACGCCGCACTGCTGGTGATGGTGCGGCTGTGCGCCGCGCACTGGCCGGTCGGCCGCGTCGGCGGGCACGTGCTGTTGGCCCTCGGCATGCAGCACGGGCAGTACCGGCTCACCTCCCCGTTCGCCTTGGACGCCTGCGCCGCGGCCCTGCGGGTCTTCGTCGACGACGGCGACCTGTGGGGCGAGGCGCTCGCGCGGGAGACCATCGGGCTGCTGCACCGGCACGCCGAGCAGTGGCCGCCGGCCGTGGAGCAGCTTCGGCAGGCGGTGGCCGCCGCGCGCCGGCTCGGCGACCGGATGAGCGTGACCACGGCCGAGCAGGCGCTGGCCGCGACGCACCTCGCGGCCGGCGACGGCGAGGCGGCACGGCGGCTGCTGCGGCGTACGGTGCTGGCGTTCCACGAGCTGCGCCACGAGTGGGGCGAGGCGATCTCCCGGCGGCTGCTCGGCAAGGCGCACCTCGAGGAGGGCGACGCGGACCGGGCGGTGGCGGAGCTGGAGAGCTCGGTGGCGATGCTGCGCGGCGTCGGGCAGCCGTTCCCGCTGGCGAACTCGCTGCACCTGCTCGCGCGGGCGCAGGCCACCCTCGGCAGGCACGACCGGGCCGTCGCGCTGGGCGAGGAGGCGCTGCGCATCTTCGAGCACTTCGACTCCGCGTACGTCGACGACCTGCGCGAATCGCTGACGCGTTGGCGGAGCGCAGCCGGCGCGCAGTAGGAGCGCAGGGCGCGCGCAGCGGCACCCAGCACAGTGATGGCAGTCACCCACCAAGGAGGTCTGCCATGACCAGGCTCATCAACCGCGTCGGCGACGCGATGCTCAGCAAGGTGCTCGGCCGCGAGGTGGCCGGCGCCTGCGTGCCGGAGCACGGCCAGTCGTGCTGCGCGGTGTCCAACGGCTACTGCTCGGGCGGTTCGTACTTCCGCTACTACCGGCGGAGCACCCTGTCCTGCACCGGCGTGTGCTCGGTCACGACGTCGTCGCCGATCTGCTACACCAAGAAGGTCGGCGTCTGCTGACCTGGCTCATCCTCGGGGGCCGCGCCGTCGGCGCGGCCCCCACCCCCGCCGACTCGCTGAGGAGTTCCCATGCCGGGTTTCGCCTACGCCGCCATCGCCGTGATCGGCACGGTCGCCGTGCTCAACCTCGTCCTGACCCTGGCCCTCGCCCGACGGCTCCGGGAGACGCAGACCGCCACCACCCAGGACGGCGGGGCCGCCCCCGAGGTGCTGCCCGCCCCGGGCCTTGAGGTCACCGGCTTCCCGCACGTCGACCTGACCGCCGGTCGGCGCACCGTGGTCATGCTGACGCCCACCTGTCCACCGTGCCGGACCATCCTGGACACCCTCAGCGTCCACGCCCGGCGCTACCGCCACGACACCTTCGTGTTCATGATCGGAATGCCGGAGGACACGGTGGAGATGGCGCCCCGCCTGGCCGACTTCGACACGGCGACCATCAACGAGGACCAGGCCGAGAAGGAGTTCGGGGTCAAGGGCTTCCCCGCCGTGCTGTCGGTCGTCGACGGCGTCGTCGTCAACTCCAGCCACCAGCTTCCGGTCCTGGCCTGAGACGTGGTCACGCTGCGAGCCGCCCTGCGACTGGGCTGCGCGGACCGCAGGGCGCTCGCCGCCACGGTCGCCCTCGTCGTCATCGGCGCGGCGCCCCCGATCGGCGTCGCGTGGTTCACCAAGCTGCTGTTCGACGAGGTCGGCAGGGGCCGCTCGGCCGACCCGTCGACCGCCACCTGGTACGCCGTGGCGATCGCCGTCCTGGGCGCGCTGGCGGCGATCGCCAGCCGGGTGTCCGGATACTTCACCACGGCCCTGCAGAACGCCATCACGATCGCCGCCGACGTGCGGCTGTACCGGAAACTGAACACCTTCGTCGGGCTGGGCCCGTTCGAGCAGCCGGCCCTGCGCGACCGGCTGGCGCTGGCCCAGCAGGCCGCCACCCAGGCGCCGTACGTGGTCGTCATGTTCGCGGTCGACGTGGCCCAGAACGTCGTCACCATCGGCGGCTTCGCCGTGATCCTGACGTCCCTCTGGCCGCCGGCCGGTCTGCTCCTGCTCGCCGTGGCGGTGCCCGACTTCCTCATCCAACTGCGACTGTCCCGGCGGACCGCGCGGGCCGTGGAGGAAAGCGCCGGTCTGTTCCGCGCCCGGTTCCTGTTCCAGACCGTGCTGACCGACCTGCGCGCCGCCCGGGAGGTGCGCCTCTACCACCTCGGCCGGTTCTTCCACGACCGGCTCACCGGCGCGGTGCGCTCGGCCGCCCGGATCGAGCTGGCCGCCGCCCGGCACACCACGACGGTGCAGGCGTGCTGGGCGTTGGCCGGCGCCGCGGTGACCCTCACCGCGACGGTGTTCGCGGTGAACGCCACGGTCCGTGGCCGGCTCAGCCTCGGCGACCTCACCCTCCTGCTGGCCGCGTTCACCGCGGCGCACAGCGGCCTGGCCGGCATCGCCGCCCAGCTCGGCGAGGCCGGCGCCGCCATGCGGCTGTTCCGGCACTACGTCGCCGTCCTCGACAGCCCCACCGACCTGGTCGACGGGACCCTGCCGGCGCCGCCGCTGCGCACCGCGATCAGGTTCGAGGACGTGTGGTTCCGCTACGACGAGGGCGGCCCGTGGGTCCTGCGGGGCGTCGACCTCACGATCACCGCCGGGCAGGCCGTCGGGCTCGTCGGACTCAACGGGGCCGGAAAGAGCACCCTGGTCAAGCTGCTCTGCCGGTTCTACGACCCGGACCGCGGCCGGATCACGTGGGACGGGGTGGACCTGCGCGACCTGCGGATCGAGACGGTACGCCGGCGGATGGGCGCGGTGTTCCAGGACTTCATGTGCTACGACCTCACCGCCGAGGAGAACGTCGGCATCGGCCGGCTGCCGCACACGACCGAGCAGGTCGCCGAGGCCGCCGCGCGCGCCGAGATCCACGACCGCCTCCGCGCCCTCCCCCACGGGTACGCCACGCTGCTCAGCCGCACCTTCGCCGACCAGGACGGCGAGCCCGGCGTGACGCTCTCCGGCGGGCAGTGGCAGCGGGTCGCGCTCGCCCGGTCCCTGATGCGCGCCGACGCCGACCTGCTCATCCTGGACGAGCCCAGCTCCGGGCTCGACGCGGACGCCGAGACCCGCGTGCACGCCTCGCTGACCCGGATCCGCCACGGCCGGGCCGGGCTGCTGATCTCCCACCGGCTCAGCACCCTGCGCGACGCGCGGCGCATCGTCGTGCTGGACGCGGGGCGCGTCGTCGAGTCGGGCACGCACGACGAGCTGATGGCGGCCGACGGTGAGTACGCCCGGCTCTTCCGCCTCCAGGCGGACGGCTACCAGCTGGCGACGACATGACCGGCTGGCTGCGCCGCCGCTGGCGCCTCGTGGTGGTGAGCGGGCAGAGCATGGCGCCGACACTGCGGGACGGCGACCGGCTCATCGTCCGCGTCGGCCGGGCGCCCGCCGTCGGTGACCTCGTCGTCTTCCGGGCCCGCGACGTCGTCCCCGCCTCGGACCTGGGGTGGATGGTCAAACGGGTGCACCGGGTCGAACCGGACGGTGCCGTGACGGTACGGGGCGACAACACCCACAGCCAGGACTCGCGGCATTTCGGCGCGGTGCCACCCGAGGCGGTCCTCGGCGTGGTCAGAGGGAGGCGATGACAGATGTACGTCGAGATCGGGTGCCGGGTGCTGCTCGGCACGGTCCTGCTGGCGGCGGCGGTCGGGAAGGTCTCCGGCCGCGACGCCTACCACGAGTTCACGCGCTCCGTGCGCGACATGGGCTTCCGGCCCGCCGGCCCGCTCGCCGCGACCGTGGTCGCCGCCGAGTTCACCGCCGTGGTTCTGCTGGCGGTGTTCCCGCTGGCCGGGTTCCTCGCCTCGGGCGCCCTGCTGCTCGCCTTCACCGCCGCCATCGTCGCGAACCTGCGGCGCGGCGGCGGCACCTGCCGCTGCTTCGGCCGCACCGCCGCGCCTCTGGGGCGGCACCACGTGTGGCGCAACGCGTTCCTCGTCGCCTGTGCCGTCGCCGGCGCGCTCGCGCCGGCCGGTGCGGTACGCCCCGGCGAGGCGGTCCTGGCCGGGGTCGCCGCGCTGGCCGTCGGCGTGCTGGTCGTCATGCTGGACGAGCTGCGCTACCTGTTCGGCGCCGCCAGCCGCACGTGACCTCGCAGGGGCCGGGCCCACGCCCGCGGCCCCTGTTTCGTCGACCCGTGCCCCGCGGCTCGCCGGGTGGCCGCCATCGACCGGACCGGTCACGGCCCGCCGGCCCCCGGAACGGGCGGCCGTACCCGGTCGGCTCAGGCCACGCCGTACGAGCTGGCGGCGCAGCACGTCGAGTCGGACCAGTACTGGTGGGCCGCCACCTCGACGCGCCGCCCGTCCGGCACGTTCTTCGACCCGGACCTGCAGCCGTCGGAGGAGGTCGAGTCGGCGACGGAGAACTCGTTGACCCAGAAGCCCAGGGGCGCCGGCCCGCCGGGCACGTCCGCGACGTGCCCGGCGGATCCGACAGCGCGTCAGCGCGCGGTGAGGCGGAAGGCGTCGACGACGGTCTGCTCGACGGTGTTGCCGGCGGCGTCCTCCGCCCTGGCCCGGATGCTGACCGTGCCCGTGGTGGCGGCCAGGCGTGGGGCCTGGTAGCTCGCGGTGTAGTTTCCGCCGCCCCGGGCGGTCGTCGGGAGCCGCCGCCAGGTGACCCCGCCGTCGGTGCTGACGGCCAGCGTCAGGCTCTTCACCGCCGGCGCGGCAGGCGCCTGGTGGTACGCGGCGACCCTGATCTGGTGCCGGCCGGGTGCGGTCACCGCGTCGCCGAGGTCGGCGCCCGCGTCGTACCGCAGGAACAGCAGCGGGTCGGCGTGGCACGGCCGGCCCGATCCCTCGACGCACTTGAACCCCTGCGGCGGCTCGTTCCGCGTCGGCGCGGCGGACGTGAACCGCCATTCCGTCGTGGTCCTGCCGTCGGCGGTCCGGGCCGTCATCCGGTAGCGCCCGGGCGCGGCCGGAAGCTCGTAGGTGGGACCCCACACGGTGGAGCTGCCCTGGGGCAGTTCCCGACCGTCGTCGGCGTACATGCGCACGTTCTCCGGCTCGAACACGTACGAACCGATGAGGTGTCCCGGCTCCGTCCCGGAGACCAGGTAGGTGATCGGGTAGAACGTGTCGCCCTGCCGGCAGAAGGCGCAGATCTCGGTGGACCAGTCGCCCTCCCACTTGCCCGGTTGGGTGCGGAAGATCTTGGGCGACAGCTCCGGCGGCCCGGGCACGAGGGGCCGCGCCGCCCACCGCGCCGTGGCCGGTCCCGCCCGGTCGATGACGTCGATGGTGCGGACGCCGGGCTGCGAACCCGAGGGCTCGTAGAACTGGTTCCGCACGAGGTCGGGCGAGACCGGCCCGCGGTAGGTGGTGAACCGGACGCTGTCGGTGACGTAGCCGTGGAAGACTCCGGCGACCGCGGTCTCGTTCGGCCGGAAGGCCGAGTAGATCATGCTGGCCGGCTCCGCCCGCGTGCCGTGGAGCGCGGTGTCGACCGTGGCGAGCTGCCGGTCGGTGAGCTCGGTGCGCAGCGAGGCCGGGATCCGCCCCTCCTGGTAGACGTGCAGCGCGTAGACGTACGGACTGACCGAGTCGTAGCCCGACACGTCGAGCTTCACCGGGCCGCGGCGCAGCAGGCCGCGCAGCCGCTCGGCCTGCGCCAGCGGGATGGAGGCGTACGGGATGTCGGCGGCCTCCTGCGTCTCGTGGTACCACCAGTCCGGCTCGACCGGCAGGAGGCAGGTGGTGGTGGCCCACGGCCCGCCGGTGGAGGTCGGGTCGACGAGCACGCCGACCGCGCCCGCCGACCGCGCCCGCGTCAGCTGCGCGGGCCCCACGCGGCACTGCCCGCCGGCGGGCTTGTCGGCGTCGATGCGCAGCAGGACGAGCTTGCCCCGGGCGTCGATCCGCCGGAGGTCGGCGTCCCGCCCCAGCCCGCCGTCGACCAGTTGGACCGTCTGCCGGCCGTCGAACCGCACCACCTCGAAGCCCGGGCGCTTGTACCAGTCGATCGGCAGGGTCGGCGTCAGCGCCAGCCGCTCGGGGGCGGTGGCCGCCATGGTCAGCATCGGCTTGCCGAGCACCCAGTTGACCCCGAGGTGGAAGGTGCCGACCGTCACCGGGGCGCTGGGGATGGCCCAGAACCTGGAGTTGCTGTAGCCGGTGAAACTGAGGACGCCACCGCCGGCGCCGTTGCTGAACGTGCGGAAGGTGATCCGGGAGCCGACGAACGTCTCGGTCGGTCGCGGGGTGCCGACCGTCATCTGCTGGGCCGCGTCGCCGTCGCGGGTGATGGTGGTGTCCCCGGCGACCTCGAACTCCGGCAGTTCCAGGTTGAGGTGCTGCTCCCGGTCGTCGATCCGGAAGGTCGCGTAACCGCCGGACTCGTAGGTGCCGGGCGGCACCTCGTACGTCACCTCGAACGTGGTGCAGGGATCCTGGTCCAGGCACCGCGCGCTGACCGACTCGTACCCGGTCCCGACCGCGGCCCCGGCGACCTGGGCGAGCATGAATCCGCCGATCGGGCAGAGGGTCATGAGGCGGCTGTCACAGTAGAACCGCTCGCCCTTCTGCCGTTTGACGATCTGGGTGACCCGGTACTTCGGCTGCCCGGTGTCGGTCTGCGGCCCGGCCTTGGCCGAGCGGAGCCCGGTGGGCCAGATCGCCACCGCGCCGCCGGCGAGCTTCGGGGTGGCCCGGTCGAAGAGGTAGCTGCTCAGCCCGCCCCGCTGCTCGCCGGTGACGGCGGCCCAGAAGGCGGCGGCCCGGCGCGGTTCGACGCGCAGGTCGACCGAGCCGTCGTCCGGGTGCCTCGCGGTGGTCTCCGCGCCGGGCAGGCCCGACACCCGCTTGTCCAGCGTCGCCTTGTCCAGCCGGCCGCCGTACTTGACGGTGACGGCGAGCGGGCTGCCGCCGCCGCGCTCCGACTGGCCGGCGAGCCATCCCAGGTCGAAGACCTTACGGTCGACGACGCCGCCGGCCACCAGCGCCTGCGCGTCGCTCGGCACGGCGTGGAGGATGGTGTCCGCTCCGCCCGGCCCCGTCCGGACGGTGACGTCGATCGTCGGGCGGGTGCCGTCGGCCCGTGCCGACGGGACGGCGGTGACGGTGTAACGGCCACCGGTCCGGGCCAGCGTGACCTCGTCGCCGGTGATCAGGGTGAGCTTGTAGGTGGGCTTGGTCAGCCCGGGTAGCGAGACCGCCCGCAGGCCGTCCTCGGCCGCGGCTCCGGCCGGCGCCGGGGTCCGCCCGGCCGGCTCGTCGGGCCGGGCGGCGGCGGCGACGGGCGCGGCCAGCACGGTCAGGAGGGCCGAGGCGGCGGCGAGCAGGCGCAGCCGACGGCGTCTGCGGGGGTGGGGGTTGCTGCCTGGTGTGGTCACGAATGGCTCCTTGTCGGGCGAGCTGGTGGGACCGCGCTGCACGGCGTCGTCCGGCATGTCAGCCACCTGCCCGGGCCAGCGACCAGTCCCGGGTCACGACCGCGTCGGCGCGGACCGGGACCGTCGCGGTGGCGGTCTGGTAGCCGGACGCGCGCGCGGTGAATTCGGTGCCGCCGGTCGCGGAGCTGAAGACCCAGTACAGGCCGTCGCCGAGGGCCGGGTCCGCCGGTGTGGTGACGCCCGTGCCGGTGTCCCCGGGCTGTTCGGTCCGGGACACGGTCGCGAAGACCGGCGCGCCGGTGTCGCGGTCGGTGACGAACCCGACGACCAGCCCGCCCTCGACCGGCCGGCAGGCGCGGTCGCCCACGAAGACGTCGTCGACCGCCCACCACCAGGCGTCGCGGCCCTGGTAGTGGAACCGGATCCGGACGTCCGCACGGTTGGCCGCCTGCGGCAGCGGCAGCGTGACCTGACCGAACGCGTGGTCGGTGGTCTGCCGCCACACCGTCTTCCAGCTCCGGCCGCCGTCGGTGGACACGCCGACGGCGGCCCGCTGGCCGGCGCCGTCGGGGTAGTAGGACGTGCGGAAGGTGAGCTTCGGGGAGGCGTCGCCGGAGAGGTCGATCGCCGGGGAGGTCAGGGTGGTGTCGAACCGCTTCCCGGCGCCGACCGTCGAGTCGGCGACGGCGAACCTGCCGCCCCCGCCCTCGGGCACCGGCCGGTAGCCGGGATTGTCGAACCGCCAGCCCGGCCTGCCGGAGGTCCGCCAGCCGTCGCGCGTGCCGGTGTCGGTCCAGTCGTCGAAGTCCTCGCCGACGCCGCTGAAGCGGTAGCCGGGGGCGGTGCAGCTCGACTCGTCGACGGTCAGCGCCGCGTCCTGGGTCAGGTCCGCCCCGCCCAGCTCGAACGTCCGCTGAGCGCCCCGGTATCCGGGGTACTGGGCGGTGACCCGCATGGTGTACGACGCGGATCCGGGCAGCCGCACGCTGTACCGGCCGGTCACCGGGTCGGTGAAGACCGGTCCGAGGGGATAGCCGTCGATGACGACCTTGGCGTACAACGGCCAGCCGTGCCCGGATCCGTCGGTCACGGTGCCGCTGACCGTGCTCATCGGCTGAGGGGTCAGCCTGACGTCGGCGGTGACGGCTTCGCCCTCGCGGACCTGTGCCTGCGTCGTGCCGGCCGCGTAGCCGTACTTGCGTACACCGATCGTGTAGCTGCCCAACGGCAGAGCACCCGACTGGTAGGCGCCCGCCGCGTCGGTGGTCACCTCGCGACTGACCGGGCCGGTGATCGTGACGGTGGCGCCGGGCAGCGGCTTCGAGGTCCCGGCGTCGCTGACGGTGCCGCCGATCCTGCCGGTGGGCCCGCGCGGCGCCTGCTTCATCAGGGCGAGCGCGTCCAGCCGCCCCTCGCCGAAGGCGTTGTTGTCGTCGTCGGTGCCGCCGCACTGACCGTCCGGGTTGTCGACGGCCGTGCCGTCCAGCAGGGACCTGGTGGCCTCGGTGTCGCCCACCATCGACACCGCCGCCGACCAGACCAGGGCGACGGCACCCGCTACGTGCGGGGCCGCCATCGAGGTGCCGTTGAGGCTGGCGTACGCGCTTCCCGGCATGCTCGACCGGACGTTCACGCCCGGCGCGGCGACGTTCGGCTTGATCTCGCCGTCCTGGCCGGCCCCGCGCGACGAGAACGGCGCGATGGTGTGGTCGGAGCCGTACGCGCCGACCGAGTAGTTGATCTTCCGGCTGCCCGGGGCGCCGCTCGTCCGGCACCCCGGCCCGTTGTTGCCGTTGGCCCACACGCCGAAGATGCCCGACGCGGTCCACGCCAGGCTGATGTCCTCCAGGAACGGGGCGTCCGACGGGGTGGTGGTGCCCCACGAGTTGTTGATGACGTGCGGCCGCTTGCCGGCGTCCGGGTTCTGGCCGTTGAGGTCCGTCGGCTCCAGCAGCCACTGGCCCGAACTGATCAGCGCGGCGTCGCTCGGGCAGCAGCCGTTGGCCGCGATCCAGCGGGCCTTCGGCGCCACCCCGACCCGGTTCTCGGCGCCGTCGTCGCCGACCATCGTGCCCATCGTGTGCGTGCCGTGCCCGTCGCCGTCGCAGGGCGCTCCCCCGCAGGCGCCGGCCGCGTCGAACCAGTTGTAGTTGTGGTCGAACACCCCGTCGCCCTTGTTGCCGCGGTACTGCCGCGCCAGGGCGGGGTGGTCGAACTGGACGCCCGTGTCGATCGAGGCCACCGTGATGTCCTCGCCGCGTACGCCGAACTGCTCCCACACGTCGTCGGCGTTGATGTCGGCGACGCCCCACTCGACCGCGTCGACCGCCTGCCGGCCGGCGCCCTTGATCACCGGGGGCGGGGCGACCTTGAACGACGGCAGCAGCGAGCTGACCTCGGGCTTCGCGGCCAGCCGCTCGGCGAGGGCCTGGTCGCCGGTCACCTTGATCGCGTTCGTCGCCCAGAAGCTCTGGTGCGCGACGCCGGAGGCGGTGAGTTCCCCGCGTACCGCCCGCTGGCTCTCGTCGGCGGCCTGCCGCAGCGCCCTTGCCACCGCCGTGCCGCGCGCGTTCCAGTCCCGGATCGACCGGGCCGCGCTCAGGTCCGCCTTCGCGTCGAAGTAGACCCAGAAGTCCACGGGGGACTCCTGGGCGCCGAGCTGGGTCTGGAGCTGTGGACGGATCTTGGCCTTCGCGGCCGCTGCCGTCGGCTCCGGCGCGGTCGAGGGCAGCGCGGTGGCGGCGCCGTTCAGTGCGAGCACCGTGGCCACGGCGGCCACCACCACGGTCGCGATTCTTCGTCTCGACGGATGGGCTGGGCGCATGGGGGATCCTCCTTCGGGAGGGGTGTAGGGGCTGCGGCCGCGACTGGTCACAGCGGCAGGTATCGGTCGTCGTCCGCGATGTCGGTCCCGACGTCGATCTCGTCGCCCGGTCCGGCCCCGGGACGGGACTCCACGCGTGCGTCGGCAGGGCGGGCGGTCTCCGGCGACGTCGTCTCGTCCTCGTCCTCGTCCGGGTCATCTCGATGCGGCATGCCAGCATCGTGGTCAACCGCGAGACGGTGCTGCGATCCCTCAGGTGAGTGAAACAACCCGCGACCGCCGGCGGGGAGTCACTCCCCCGCGCCCGTGCCGGGCTCGGCGACCAGCCTCGCGCCGATCGCCCGTGCGGTGAGCGCCGCGCGCGAGGAGACCCCGAGCTTGCGCATCGCCGACTTCATCTGGCTCGCCACGGTGTGGTGCGAGCGGTGCAGGGCATCGGCGATCTCCCGGTTCGTCCGCCCCTCGGCCGCGAGGGCGACGACCTCCCGCTCGCGGGGCGACAGGTCGGGGCCGTAGCCCTTCCGGCCGCCGCGCCACACGCGCGGCACCCGGCGGCCGTGCGCGCGCAGGGTACGGGCGACGCGGTCCACGTCGAGGCTCGCCGGCAGGGACGACAGTCCACCCAGGACGGCGGTGAGCAGGTCGAGCCCCTCCGGGACGGCCCCGGCCCGGATCAGGCACCCCGCCTGCCGCTCGCGGGAGAGTGCCGCGCCGTACGGCCGGGGAAGCGCCGCCCAGGCCGCGGCGGCCCGGCCGAACAGGCCCGCCGCCGAGGCGTGGTCGCCGGCGGCCTCGGCGAGCAGGCCCCGGCAGTCCAGCACGGCGGCCCGCGGCGCCGGCAGCCGCCCGGCGGGCAACCCCCGGGCGAACGCGTCGACCAGGTCCTGCGCCTGTGCCGTGGCTCCGACGGCGAGCAGGGCCTGGACGCGGGCGGGCACCACGTCGGTGCCCCACAGCCAGACCCCCTTCTCCGCGACGACCTCGCACGGGTCGCGGGAGAGCGTCAACGCCTCGTCGGGCCGGCCCTCGCGCAGCCGGATCTGCACCAACGTCGCCACCGCCTCGGCGACGGTGTCCCAGGCCCCGGCGTCGCGGGCGCCCGCCACCGCGCGTTCGATCTCCCGCGCCGCCTGGACGAGGTCCCCGGCCGCCATGCGCAGCAGGCCACTGACCATGATCGGCTCGACCCGGCTGACCGGGTGGAGGTCGTCTGTGTCCGCCATCGTGGCCGCGCGCTCCGCGAGGCCGTCCCAGGCGCCCGTGAACCAGTCGAGGTGCAACCGGGTCGAGTCGACGAGCTCCCTGATCCTGACCTGCTCGTACTCGACGGCGAGCCGACGGGCGGTGGCGAGCCAGCCGCCGGCCTCCGCGTACCGCCCCCACCGCATGGCCCCGTCGCCGATGTTGAGATAGCCGACGGTGATGATCCGGCGGTCCCTGGCGGTCCGGGCCGTCTGCGGGATCTGCGCCGCCTCCGCCCAGCCGCGCTCGTCACCGAGTTGCAGCAGGGCGGGTGCGCGGCCGGCCGCGACCCGTAGCCGGTCCGACGGCTCCAGCGACCGCGCGAACTCCGCGGCCCGGTCCAGCCAGGTCAGGTGCCGGACCGCCGGCGAACGGCCGCGCGGCCAGCCCAGCAGCATCATGGCGACGGCGGGTGAGGCACGCCGACGGTCGAGGTGCGGCAGCGCCCGCTCCAGCTCGGCGTGCGCCTCGTCGAACTCCTCCATGTCGTTGAGGATCCGGGCGAGCTGGAAGCGGAGGTTGGCCTCCACCCCCGGATCCGGGACACCTCCGTCGAGCACCCGGCGCACGACGGCGGCGAGGTCCCGCAGGCGGCCCGGGCCGGTGAAGGAACCGAACGGCACCTTCTCCACCAGCGCGCACATCTGCTCGGCGGGCACGTCGCCGTTGGTCAGCACGTCGTGCAGCAGCGCGCCCGCGGTCGTCTCGTCGCCGGTCTGCAGCGCCACGTCCGCGGAGAGTTCCGCGTACCTGCCCCACCTCTCGCCGTCGCCGGCCTGCCGGAAGTGCCGCGCGAGCTGCGCCAGCGGTCGTGGGGTCACGGTTTCGAGCACCCGCCCGGCGCGCTCGTGCAGCGTACGGCGGTCCCGTTCGTCGATGGCGTCGTAGACGGCCCGGCCGGCCAGCACGTGGCGGAAGGACACCCTGTGGTGGTCCCGTCGGTGCAGCAGGCGGCGGGCGACGGCTTCGGCCAGGCCGGCGGCGAACTCGGCCGGCGGCAGTTCGCTGATCCGCGCCAGCAGGTGTTCGGCGACGGGATCGGCGACGACCGCGGCGGCTCGCAGCACTGCCCGGGTGGCGCCGTCGAGGCGGCCGGCGTGCTCCAGCACGGTGTCCCGCACCGTCGGGGGCACCACGATCTCGTCCAGGGGAAGCCGCTTCCAGCCCTGGTCGCGGCGGACGAGGTCGCCGCGTCGGGCCATCAGGCGCACGCACTCCTCGACGGCGAGCGGCACCCCTTCGGTGCGGGCGTGCAGGTGCTGGGCGAACTCGCCGGAGACCTCCTGGTTGGCCAGCATCGACGAGGCGAGCGCCGCGGTCTCGGACTCGTCGAGCGGATCGAGGACGACTCGCAGCCGTGCGCGATGCGGCCGGAGGCGTCCCGACAGGCGCAGCAGCCACGGGTCCCCCACCAGGTCCTCCGGGCGGTAGGCCACCACCAGGCTGGGCCCCTGGCCGTGCCGTTCGGCCAGGAACAGCAGGAACTCCCGGGTCGCGTCGTCGGACCACTGTGCGTCGTCGACGACGAGCAGGCCCACTCCGAGCCTGTCGAGCAGTTCGGCGAGGGCCCGGAGCACCCGGTGCCGGGCGGCGCTCGCGTCCCCGGCCGGCTCGGGGGTCGGCGGCAGGTGCTCCGCCCACTCGGGGAACAGCGGTCGCAGGGCGCCGGCGAGGCCGCTGAGGCTCAGGCCCGCCACCGTGCCGACGTCGGTGGCCAGCAGCGCCTCGACGATCGGTCCCAACGTGTACGGCTCGCGCACGGGCGGACAGACCGCCGTCAGCGCGCAGTGCGCACCGCCGGCGGGGGAAGCGAGGAACTCCTCCAGCAGCCGGCTCTTGCCGACGCCGGCCTCACCCTCGATCAGCACCAGCGCCGAGGTGTCGGCGAGCACCTGCTCCAGCCGGGCCAGTTCCTCCTCGCGGCCGATCAGCAGCGGGGCCGCCACACCGTCGACGTCCGGCTCCGCCGCGCCACGGCGGGGAGAGTCGCCGCCGACCACCACAGCCTCCACAGCTCGCCCGCTCGCACCTGCACAGCTGTCAATGATCATCGTTCAATGTGGTGGCCGGCGGCAAGGCGTCCCGCCCTCTCGCCCGGCACCACGGGTCTCGCCGTGACGCGTGGCGGACCCGTCGCGGCGATGGCGGACCGGACCTGGAACTCGCCCCGCCGATCGCGGGCGAGGGCCGCCCGCAGGATTTCGGCGCCCTCGGCGATCGACGTGCTGTCCCCCCGGCGACGGTCCTGCTCGCCCAGCGGCACCAGGCTGCCGTCGGGCGCGGTCCGGGCGGCGCGCCGGGGCCGGTCGCCCGCCGGCGGGACCGCGTCGGCGGAGGCGGTCGTGGTGCGGCGCCGGGCCGGGCAGGTGTCAGCGCGGCCGTCCGCCGTCCGCAGCGAGGAGGGGACGGAGGACGGCGTACGACCAGGCCGCCAGGGTGGTCGGCGTGGTGGTGGTGACGTCGCGGGCCTGCTCGGGCACGAAGCCGTCGCGCAGCCCGGTCGACATCCCGAGCATCGCATCGACCTGCTTCGCGCTCATTCCGGCACCGGCGAGCATCGCCCGCATCTCCTCGTCGGTGACCCGCCGGGCCCGCACGGGGTGCCCGGTCGCCCGGCCGACGATCGTGAGGGCCTCGTCCCAGCTGAGGTCCTCGGGTCCGTGTACGGCCCGGACGTGGCGGCCGGACCAGTCGGCGCGCAACAGCCACGGGGTGGCGACCCGGGCGATGTCGACGGGGGCCAACCACGCCATCGGCTGGTCGGTGGGAAGCACGACCGGCACCTCGCCGGCGCGCAGCTGGTCGATCTGCGGCAGCAGGTTGGTGAAGAAGAACCCGCAGCGCAGGTGCAGCACCGCCGCGCCGGTACCGTCGAGCAGCTCCTCGACCCGGGCCAGGCCGTCGATCTCGCCGGCGCCGTGCCGCAGCTCCGCACCCACGCTGCTCTGCAGCACGACCCGGGCGACACCCGAGCGGCTCACGGCGGCGGCGATCGACGCGCCGAAGCGTGCGTAGTCGGCCAGGGGATCGTCGGACATGACCGCCGGGACGGTGACGAAGAGGGCCTCGGCGCCCCGGACGGACTCCTCGACGGCGGCCTCGTCGGCGAGGTCGACGACCCGGAGGTCGACGTGGTCACGCAGGGCCGGGTTGAGACTCCCCGGGCGGTGTGCGAGCACCCGGGGCCGGACGCCGGCGCGGACGAGGTCGCGCACGACGTGGCGGCCGACGTTGCCGGACGGTGCGGTGGTGGCGATGGTCATGCAGGCGACGCTAACGCCGGATGTGGCCAGCTTACGGCCACATCTCCGGGCATCCTTGGTGCTGTCATGGATCACGATGTCGCCGCCCGCACCCTGCTCCTGCTGACCCTGCTCCAGACCCGGCCCGCCTGGCCGGCGGCCGAACTCGCCGAGCGCACCGGCGTCAGCCCGCGCACCCTGCGCCGCGACCTGCGGCGACTTGCCGAACTCGGTTACGAGGTGGTGGGCAGGCCGGGGCCCGGGGGCCACTACCGGCTGGCGGTGGGCGCCCGGGTGCCGCCGATGGTGTTCGACGACGACGAGGTGATCGCCCTGGTCGTCGGGCTCCGGATGGCCGAGCAGGGGCAGGCGGCCGAGGCCGCCGCGCGAGCCCTGGTCAAGCTGCGCCGGGTCCTGCCCCGGCGGCTGGCGGCCCTCGCCACCGACGTCGCCGCCCACAGCGAGACGGTCGTACTCGACCTGGCTCGGCCGCAGGACGCCCTCCTCGGACCGCTCACGGCAGCGGCCGCCGCCGACCTCGGGGTCCGCTTCGCCTACACCGACCAGCACGGAACCACCTCCCGCCGGCGGGTCGACTCCGTGCGCTGCCTGTTCGTGCGCGGACGGTGGAACGTGCTGGCGTACGACCTCGACCGCACCGACTGGCGGGTCTTCCGTCTCGACCGGATACGCGACGTGGTCGGCGACGGTGCGACGACGCGGCGCGATCCCCCCGCCGACGACCTCGCCACCTGGCTGCGCACCGACTTCGGCAGGTCGGCGACCGGCCGCGACTGAGTCCCGGGCCTGAACGGTGTCGACGGTGCTGCCGGGCGGGGGTTCCGCAGCGGGAGAGCTCGCAGGATCCGGCCGTTCGTCCGGCCGGCACGGAACGGGACCGGCGCGCCCAGCACCGGGATCGAGGCCCCCGACGCGCCGTTTCGGGGTGCGTCGGGCAAGCCCAAGAACACGCTCTACGCCTGGCACAGCCGAGGCGAGGGCCCGAGCGCCATCCGCGTCGGCAACACCCTGCGCTACCGGCGCAGCGAGGTCGAGCGCTGGCTCGAAGACCACACCGACGCGGAGCGGTGAACCATGGCCCGACCTGAACTGGCCATCGGCACCTCCGGGAAAATCCGGATCGAGAAACTCGGTCCGAAGAGATTCCGGGCGCGCGCCCGGTTCCGCGACTACGACGGCATCACCCGCGACATCGAAGCCACCGACACCACCGGGCCGGCCGCCGAACGGACCCTGAAGGCCAAACTCCGCGGCCGTGCCACGCCCGCCGACGACGAGATCACCCGCGAAAGCCGCATCAGCGCCCTCGCCGAACTGTGGGTCGAAGAGATCACCGCCGAGGAACGCATACCTGCCCGCCCGCGTGGGGCGAAGCCTCGTAGGCCGCCAATCGATGGGTGCCCGGAACCGAGGGCCCGGGCACCCATCCGACTTTACTGGTGCACCTGCAGTGATCCGCCATCCAGCGGTTGCGGATCGCTCATATCGAGGTCATAGCCCGCCTTGCCGCGGTTGTCGTACAGCAACGTCTCCTGCGGGTACTGTCCGGCCGGACAGCGGCCAGACGACGTGCCGCACGGCATCCGGTGTGTCCGTTCCATAGGCCACGAATCCGCAGCCGGGGACGCCGTTAACAGTGCCGGTGCCCTTCACCGCCACCTTCTGATGCACGGTGACCACGAGCCATTCCAGCGAGGTCGAGTCGAGGGCGAAGGCGGCTCCCTTCAACGACGCGGCCACCTTGCCGCCGCCGGGCACTGGACCCGTCTCACCCGGCAGGCACTTTGGGTTGAACTCGACAATCAGCTTGCCCGTCGCGGCCGGATCGTTGATGAGAGCACCGGCCGGGAAATTGAGGAAGCCACCCTGCGTGGCGAAGCTGCCCAGCGGCTCATAGACGATCAGCATGACGCTCGCCGCGTCGGCGACCCCGTCGTCGTCGGTGACGCCGGTGCTGATCGTGAACATTCCCGGCTGGGTGTAGGTGTGCTCGCGTACGCACTGCCGCCCGCGCGAGGTGAACGTCTGCGAGGTGCCGTCGTCCCATTTCGCCGCGCAGACGTGAGTGTCGTTGAGGCCGGGGTCGGTGAAGTTGGCGGTCAGTTTGACCGGTTCACCTCCCTTCGCGGTGCCGCCCGGTCGGCGGCGCATCGCTCGCTCGCGGCCGCCTTCCCGGTGTCGGCACCCGGAAACAGCCGTTCGAGGGCAGACAGTCCGGACATGCGCCCGCCGCTGCGCCGAGAATGGTCTTGTCTCGAGAGTGCTTCCTGTCCCAGCGGGAAGGCACTCAACAACCCACTGGTACCAGGACCGGGAAAGGTCACGATATGACTCTCGCCGCCGACGCGATCGAACTGCCGTCCGGCCAGACGATGCCCGTGCTCGGCCAAGGCACGTGGTACTTGGGTGAGCGCCCCGCGAGGCGACGGGATGAGCTAGCCGCCCTACGCACCGGGCTCGACCTGGATATGACCATGATCGACACTGCCGAGATGTACGGTGACGGTGCTTCCGAGGAGCTCGTCGGCGAGGCGATCGTCGGACGACGCGCCGACGTGTTTCTGGTCGACAAGGTGCTGCCATCCAATGCGAGCCGACGGGGAACCGTGCGGGCCTGCCGGCACAGCCTGCAACGGCTCGGCGTCGACCACATCGACCTCTATCTGCTGCATTGGCGCGGCACGCATCCGCTCGCCGATACCATCGAAGCCTTCGGCGAACTCGTCGAGGCCGGTGACATCGGGCAGTGGGGCGTGAGCAACTTCGGCCTTTCTGACATGCAGGACCTCCTGGAGGCGGGCGGGGACGCCTGCGCGACCAACCAGATTCTGTACAACCTCACCCGCCGCGGTCCGGAATTCGATCTGCTGCCGTGGCTACGCGAGCACCAGATCCCGGTGATGGCGTACTCGCCGATCGAGCAGGGCAGGCTGCTCGGGCACCCCCAGGTCGCGGAGGTCGCCGCCCGGCACGAGGCCACCGCTGCTCAGGTCGCGCTGGCCTGGCTGCTGCGGCAGGGGGCGATAGCGGCAATCCCCCGGTCGTCCAACCCGGAACACACACGGGAGAACGCGGAAGCGCGCGACCTGTATCTGGCTGAGGAGGATGTGGCGGCACTCGACGCGGCGTTCCCTCCGCCGACCGGCCCGCAACCGCTGGAGATGTTGTAACGTCCGGTTCGGCCAGCCCACGCGGCCGCCTCGTGAAGCCAGGCGAGATCGGCTTCGTCGGCCAAGTGACGCGTTTCTGCCTCGCCACGCGCAGTGGTTGGCCAACCGAGGGCTACCAGCCCGAGTACGGCGCGCGGCCCACCCCCGGCACAGATCCAGCGCGAGCGCCCATCGTTCCATCACTGTCGAGAGCTGACGGAACAGCACATGGAGGACCTGCTTTTTCTTATGAAATGGAGGAGGTTCGAGCTCGCGGTGGGCACCCAGGCTGCCGACCGGTACCCGGTCGGAAAACCGAGAAGCGGGCTCGGGACCTCGACGGCGGTTCTGTGCGCTCAGGGGTGGAACTCTCCGCGGGTGCGGGGCAGCCAGTCGGGGTGGTGGTCGCGCAGGTACCGGATGAGCCCTTCACGCACGTCGCAGCGAAGGTCCCACGCGCTCGGTCCGTCGGCCGCCGATGCCTGGACCTGGACGACGACGGTCTGGGGCGTTGCATCCACCATCTGCAGCCCACTGGTGCCGATCCCACAGCGGTGACGATTCGATGATCCGCCTCGTCTCGGCGCGGAGGTCGTCCAGGTCGGCGGTGTGATCGATGTGGAGCCGTGTCTCGCCGACCACCCGCGTCTCATGCCGGGTCCAGTTCTGGAAGGGGTGCTCGGTGAACCAGGTGGTGGGCAGGATGAGCATCCGGTCGTCCCAGAGCCGGATGACCACGTTCGTCAGCTTCACCTCCTCGACGCGCCCCCACTGCCCGTCGACCACGATCACGTCCCCCAGGTGGAGTCCGTCGGCGAACGCGACCTGGATGCCGGCGAAGGCGTTGCCGAGCGCGGTGCGTGCGGACAGTCCGAGCAGCGCGCCCACGACACCCGCCGAGGTGAGCACGGACAGCCCGATTGTGCGCAGCGGAGGAAACGTGATCAGGACCAGGCCGATCGCCACGACGGTCACCACGACCGAGGTGAGGCGCCGTACCGGTCGGATCTGGGTGCGGGCGCGGCGAGCCCTGCGGTCGGCCCGTGTCTCGCCCGGCAGCCGGCTGAACGCGGCCCTCTCGGCGATGTGCAGGGCGCGAAGCACCAGCCACGTCACGCTCGCGATCAACAGCACCACGACGACGCGCTGGACGGCACGGGGCCCCGGGCCGGGGTACGCGCGGATCCCGACACAGAGCGCCGTGAGGAGCAGCACGGCGACGGCAGGGCGTCGGGACGCGCGGTACAGCGGCGCGAGCAGCCACGGTAGCTGCGACCAGCGGCGCGACGCTGGACCTGCACGCCGGCCAGCAGGCACGCCGCGACAACCACGGCCACCGCGACCACCAGGACGGTCCTCGTGGTCACCAACCAGCTTTCCTGCTACCGGCAACCCTCATCGAGGCGCTCCCATCCGTCACGCTCGCCGTCCCGCGGCGCGCCCAAGCGGTCGGAGTCTCGATCCGATCGCCGCCGTTCGCCGCCTCCTGGTGCGGCCCGCGCGGATGTCCACCGCGCGCGTCGCGCGGCATCGTGAGGATGAGGACGACGCTCGGGTCGATTTCGCCCACTCGGATCCGTTGCCGCGACGCGCGCAGGGCATTCCCCGTGTCACGACTGGCCCAGGTTGGTGACGAGGTTGACGGCGACGGCCAGGATGCCAGTTCCGAAGGTGTACGACAGCAGCGCGTGTCCGAGCGCCACCCGGCGCATGCGGTTGCTGGTCGGTTCGTTCTCTCCCGGAGCGTAGGACATGCCAACGGTGAAGGCGGCGTATGCGAAGTCGGAGTAGGCCGGAGGATCGTCCCGCTTGAAGTCCATGCCACGGCCGTCGTCGCAGTAATAAATCCGGGCGTACTTGAACGCGAAGACTGTGTTCACCAGCGTCCACGCCAGCACCACCGCGACGACGCTGAGGATCACCAGCATGACAGCCACCACGTCCTGCTGGTCCGAGGCGCGGACGAGCGCCTCGGCCACGGCGACGAGACTGACAACGGACGCGATCAGGATCGCCGAATCGGTGGAACGGGAGCGCTGCTCCGCCTCGGCAAGCTGCTCTGTACGCTGCGGGCTCGCCGGCCAGCAGGACCACCACACCCACACCAGGATTGTGCCCGCCGCGATTGTCCAGATCACCAGCGGCGTCAATTCCGGCGCCCCCATCAGTGCGATGACCGTCCCGGCGACAACACCGACGGCCAGCGACCACAGGACACGCCTGACCGACAGCAGACGCCCCAGATCCCGCCCTCCCGATCCCTGGTCCATCCGTCGAGCGTTCCGGCTAGGCCGGATGGCGCACGGGAAATCTGGGGCTATCACCGGATCGGGCGTGAATCCCCCGAATCGCGGAGGCTCCGAGGACCGAGTTGTGGAGTGGTCGCCCCTGAGCCTCACACGGCTGGTACCGGGCGTCGGCGGCAAACGCCCGTTCAGCCGCTGACCGTCTTGCGAACCAGCACGGCCAATCCTCCCCCGTAGCCGCCGCACCCACCGCGGTGGCCGCTCGTCAGGCTTTGAGCACCACCTTCTCGCCGCCGCTGCGGCACGACATGATCGCCTGGCGCAGCGCGTGTGGGCGCTCGGTCTCGGAGCGGACCGCCTGCTTGACCCGGTCGTAGGCGTGGACGTGCGCGGCACCGTGGCTGGCCTCCATGCCGACGGCGTCGATGTACTTGTCCGGTCCTCGCCCGCCGGTCAGATCCAGCAGCCTGAACCGCACGTCGACATCGTCGAAATTGATCGTGGTGTGGCCCGCCCGCTCCGCCATCTGCAGCCGGTACGGCTCCTTGTCGATAGCGACGACCTTCGCGGCGCCGAGCACCCGGGCACTGTCCAAGCCCGGCCGCGTGTACAAGCTCCCGCGCCCCGACGAGCGGCACCGCTACTCAAGACGCTGGGGAGTCGTCAACGCCACTGATCCGGCGCACCGTGTCCGGCGCCGCCAACTGCGCGACGCCCAGACCGACGCTCATCCAGCCGAGCCCCGTTACCTTTTTGATCGTCCCCAGCCGGGGACTCCTCGGTCGCCCGGCCCGGTATGACTT